>CAZIXI010000163.1:0-7928 GCA_964543115.1 uncultured bacterium | reverse complement strand
CCTGGTACCTAGCAGAAGGATCAACCAATGGCTTTGACGAGTATATTTTGATGGTTAATCCAGGTGATGCAATGGCAACCGCCACCGTGACTTTTTATAAAGAGGACGGTACAACGGTACAGGTAGCCGATATTAATGTGCCGGCCACCGGCAGGTATACCTGTAATGTTAACGCTCTTTCCGCTGATCTCAACAATGTCAGCGGCCTGGCGGCAAAAGTAGAATCTACTAATGATGTACCTCTGGCGGTGGAACGATCACTTTATTGGACAGAAAGCAGTGCTGATCGTGCCGGAGACGTTCCTGCAGAAAATCTTGCCTGGACCGCCGGCACCTGCAGCGGAGGTACCAGCACTCTCTCTACTACTTGGTTTTTTGCCGAAGGATGTACCAAGACCGGTTTTACGGAATATTTACTCTTATTCAATCCCAACGATGAAGCGGCTACGGTAACAATGACCTTTATGAAAGATGACGGCAGTACGGTGCAGGAAATAGTAACACTGCCGGTAACAAGTAGAACTACCATTAAGGTAAACGATATTTCTGCTGTTGCCGATAGTAATGTATCCGTTAAGGTGGAAGCCACCCAGACAATAGCAGCTGAACGGACGATCTTGGGCAGTGATTGGGGTACTACTAGTATTGGAGCGGCAGCAGCAGCGCCCAGCTGGTATCTCCCTGAAGGATCGACAAATACTGGTTTTACCGAATACCTGCTTCTTTTAAATCCGAACAGCAGTTCCGTTACCGTAACGGCCACGTATATGAAGCCTGACGCCACTACGGTGGAGCAAACATTGACGCTTCCGGCAACCAGCCGCTATACTTTAAAAACCAACGATATCAGTGATCTGGCAGATACTAATGTTGCGGTGAGATTTGTTTCCAGCACTGCCGGGATAGTGGTAGAAGAGGCAATGTATGGTGATGTTTGGGCCCACTGCACTGTCGGGAGCGGAGAGTAAAGTTCTAATAAACATAGACAGGAGGCGGGAAATGTCTAGATGGTTTTTGCAATGCCTGTATCGTGAACTGCCGTTATTGGTGCAGAAAGGCGTGATCTCCGATGATACGGCAGAAAGAATAAGAGGGTATTACGGTCCGGTACCGGAAGCGGCGGCCGAGGGGAAACGCAGCGTGGCGCTGGTTGTTTTTAGTATCCTGGGTGCCTTTTTAATTGGTGCGGGCATTATCCTGCTCCTGGCGCACAATTGGGAAAACCTTTCCCGCTTTACCCGGACGATAATTTCTCTGACGCCTCTAGTTGTTGCCCAGCTGCTTTGTGGCCGGTTGCTTCTTAGGGAAAAACCCTCACTGGCCGGCAGGGAAGGGGCGGGCACATTTCTTCTGCTGGCCGTCGGGGCAGCTCTCTCTTTAATCAGTCAGACCTACCATATTTCCGGAAGCCTATCCGGCTTTCTCCTGACCTGGATGCTCTTGAGTTTGCCGGTGATCTATTTTATGGGAGCGGCGTTTCCGGCTATTCTCTATCTTATTGGCATAACTGCCTGGGCCGGGGATATCAGGTCGGAGACGGGCTGTACCTTGTTGTACTGGCCGCTGCTGGCGCTGATTGTGCCGTATATTATTATGTTGGTCAGGGAAAACAGATATGGAGCCCGGGCCAGTGTGTTGTTATGGGTTGCAGGCATCTGCCTGATTCTTGCTTCTGTAATCGTGCCGCTAAATCTGATACCGGGATTTTGGCTAATTACCTTTAGTGCTTTATTTGCCGTTATGTATCTTCTGGGGAATTACCGGTTTTCCCAGGCGGATAATATCTGGCAAAAACCGCTTGCTACGCTCGGTGTTTTGGGAATCTTCATTCTTTCGTTTCAACTAACGTACCGGGGGATGTGGATGTTTAGCAGCCGCTATTATTATTATGAATATCATTACTCGGCCCTGGCCAGTGTTGCTGATTATCTTTACACAGGGGTATTGATTGCCGCAGCGGTTATGCTTATTGTGGCTGTTGCCCGCCGGAGGGAAGTATTGCAGACAATCTACGGTTCGGTCTTGTTTGTCGCCGTTTTCAGCTATTTCCTCTCTAAAGGCGGTACCGGCATGGTGCTGCCCGCAATTGTCTTTAATATTTATCTTTTTGTCTTAAGTGTAGCGACAATGATTTCCGGTATCCGCCGGGGCCGGCTGGCTAGGGTTAATTTAGGGATGCTGTTTCTGATGTGCCTGATCCTGGGCAGGTTTTTTGACTGGCGGATAAGTTTTGTTACCAGGGGGCTGATCTTTATTTTCTTAGGGGTGTGTTTCCTGCTGACCAATTTCATTCTCAGCCGCCGGTTTGGAGGTGCGAAATGATAAAACCAAAACATATTTTCCCTCTTTTTTGCCTGCTGGCGCTGATTCAAATCGCGGTTCCTTTATCAATGATCATGCGGCAGGAGGACCTGCTGCGCTCAGGGCAGCAGTACCGGTTCCGTACCGCCCCGGTGGACCCCTATGACGCCTTTCGGGGAAGATATGTCGCCCTGAGGATTGAAGAGGATAGCCTGCCAAAACCGCGGGGGATGGAATTAAGATCCTGGCAAACGGTTTATGTTTTGTTGGAAAACGATCCGGAAGGGTACGCTAAGATAACGGCATTAACAAAGAAACGGCCGGCAGGGAATAATTATATCCGGGTTAAGGTGAAAAGAGTATCCGCCAACAAGGTATACCTGCGGATGCCCTTTACCCGTTATTATCTGGAAGAAGGACTGGCCCCGGAGGCCGAACGCGCCTACAGGCGCCGGAGCCGGGGTGATAAACGTAATGCCTATATCACGGTCAGGGTCAAATCCGGCCGGGCGGCTGTTGAAGAATTGTATGTGGGCGGAAAACCTATTTTGGCTTATCTTCAATCGCTCTAGGTTTTCTGGCGGTTAGGAAGATATTGAAGCGGTAGTGAGAATAAACCTCAATTATTTCAAAGCCGTTATTTCTAAAGGTTTGTTGTAAGGTTTGCGGGTTAAAATGATTTATATGTCCGCAGCGCCGGCGGTAGTATGCTTTTCCCCTCAAGTAGCCCTGATAGATTACCTGCAGAAAAAAAAGCGGCCGCCAAAGGCTTAAGATTGTGTCATAGGGCACGGAGACGATAATGTGCCCCCCGGGTTTAAGTATACGAAAGATTTCTGCGATTACTGCCTGATAGTCGGTTGAATGTTCCAGGAATTCGAAAGCTGTAACGATATCAAAACTTTCATCCGGCAGGCAGGTAGCGTCTGCTGAGATAACGAGGGCATCAGCTATCCTTCCCCTTGATTTGCCAACCGACATTAAATCATCATTAAGGTCAATACCGGTCAGGGGAATCTTGTCGATGTTCCAGTTACAGCTGCCGCAGCCCAGATCAACTATCTTCATTGGCGGCAGGAACCTTTCCTTAACCAGGTTATTGGCAATCTGGTAGCGGGAATGGTGGAACCACCGCCGCAGGGGATTGCGTGAAAACAGCTGTTTGGTATAGAAATCACGTTCAATCTGTTTATACATGGTTTATTCCGGTTACTGATTATTTATTGTCTACAGCAGGGCCAGAGAAGAAGCGCCTGCGACAAAGCATGTATTTTTGTCTATTTCCCCCTTTAAGTCAAGAGGAAAGAAGGCTTATTGCCTGCCCTGATAAATTTTCGATTATTGAATTGCCTAATAGTGTATTCAAATAGTAAAATATTTACATATTTC
Source organism: uncultured bacterium (assembly GCA_964543115.1). GTDB lineage: Bacteria > Auribacterota > CAZIXI01 > CAZIXI01 > CAZIXI01 > CAZIXI01. The sequence goes on along the minus strand of CAZIXI010000163.1, from coordinate 4,238 downwards.
ATACTCTCAGTTAACGTAATATTTGGAGAATTATAGTTGTGGCGAAAAATATTCTTAAATTTGTGTTGTGGGGCGTTATCTTGTTTGCCCTGCTTGCCCTTTCTTCCATAGCTCTTTGGGGGACATTCTCTCTGCGGCTGGGGTGCCTAGAACTCCGCACTCATCATTTGAATGTATTTTACGGCATATTGTTTTTGGCATTCATCAGCCGGGAGGTGTTAAACGGTTGCTGTGAAGATAAGGGCCGGCATAAAAACAGTCTTATCCTGGAAAAAATCATTCAGGGCAGGTTCAGTAACCTTTCCTGCTTTATTTTCATTGCCGTTTTTTCATTTCTGTTTTTCTATTCGCAGTTGAGTAATTACTTTTTCCTGGATGATTTCTTTTTTATTAACCGGATAAGATCAATCGATAGCCTTAACGGTGTGTTTTCACTCTTTACTTCTCCTTTTCCTTTCGGGGTTTTCTATAAACCCGTATTTTTACTTTCTTTCCTGCTAAATTATAAAATGTTTGGCACCAATCCCTTTGGTTATAACCTGACTAACCTGCTGTTGCATGTATCCAGCCTGTGTCTTTTCTATTATTTAGTATTTAGGATAACCAAGTCGAAACGAGCGGCATTCTTCTCCTTGTTCGTGTATCTATTGAATTTTGACAGTTATCACCTTACCGTGAGTTGGATCTCTGCCCGGAATGATTCCCTAGCGGCACTTTTTATGCTGCTGGCCCTGAATTGCTATGTTACCTGGGAAGAGTATGGGAGAAAGGGACGCTATTTATTTTTGACATGTCTCCTCTGGTTGGCGGCACTGTTGTCTAAGGAAAGTGCTGTAGTATTACCACTTTTATTGATTGTGTACAAAATTGTAAAAGGGGGAGGTTCTGGTGTACGCGGCGCTATTGCCGACTATTTAAAGATCTTGCTGCTATTTGCCGGGCTGGGCTGTGTTTATTTTGTCATTAGATATTACGTGGGCGCCCGCATGCCGGTTATTGGTGAAGCCACATATACGTATTCTTTGGGAAAAAATATATTAAGTAATTTAATAGAATATATTAAGGAAACCCTGATCTGGTCGCTTGTGCCGTTCTGGTTAATGCTGGCTTATATTCAGAGGATAAAGAAGGTGACGATTCCGAAGGAATCTCGCGGGTTAATTGTTTTTGGGGTATGTTTCTTTATCTGTGCTGTTTTACCTGTTCTGGCCCTGCCGCATACCGCCGGGCAGTATTATTATCTGCCGCTCTTCGGCAGTTCAATATCTTTAGGGGTAATGCTTGATTGTCTAATGGTGCGGTTTTACCGACAGGATAATAAATTGGCCCAACGGGCACTAAAAAACATACTGCTTTTTTCCCTGATTGCGATAATCCCGTATATTATAATGGATAACAGAAAGTTTAAGGTAAAGGCCGCGGTCACAAAAGGAATCTTGCAGGAATTGAAGGAAGAATACCCGGCCTTGCCTGAAAACAGTACAATATTTATTATGGATGAGCATAATGCCTTGAAATCCTACACAAGCGCTTATTTATCTGATGCCGTGAAACTTATCTACGATGACGATACAATCATGGTGGTAGTTATCCAAAATAAGCAGCAATTATCGCAAGCAGGGAAAACGATTATATTCTATAAACCAAAAAACCTCTAGAAATTACTTATCAGCAGGATTTTGCTTGACATAGGCAACAGGACTTGTTATAATAGACAAAATTGATCAATTATGTCGAATAGGAGTGTTAAAGTGGACAAAAATGAACTGTTTTCCATATTAAATGATTGGAATTTTTGGAATAGAGATGTTTATACAGGGATTTTGCGGGATACCTATGTAAACAAACTCCGTGATTATTTGACTGGGAGCAATCAAATTTTAGTAATAACCGGTGCCCGGAGAAGTGGTAAATCTATTATAATGAAGCAGTTAGCAAAAGACTTGATGGTAAACGGACATAAAAAAGAGGAGATATTGATAGTTAATTTTGAAGATCCAAGATTTACCGGACTAACCACTCAACTTCTCAAAGAGATTTATGAAACTTATTTGGAATTTCTGGGAGAAGTTAAAAAGCCCTTTATTTTCCTGGATGAAGTGCAGGAAGTTGATAAATGGGAAAAATGGGCAAACACTATGCAGGAACTGAATAAAGCTCGAATTATTATTTCGGGATCTAATGCCAGATTATTGAGTAGAGAACTGGCAACTTTGGTTACCGGCCGGCATCTGGACCTGGAAATATTACCGCTTTCCTTTAGGGAATTTTTAAATTTTAAACAGCTGACGATTAAAGATGAAGCTGATCTTATCGATAAAAGAATCCTCATTAAAGGTCTGTTGCGAGAATATCTTGAATTTGGCGCTTTTCCTGAAGTTGTCTTATCTTCTCAAAAGAAAGAGCTCCAGCTGATGTACTTTGAGGACATATTAAATAAAGATATTGTAAGAAAGTACCGTATCAGAAAAAGCGAAAAGCTAAAAAGTTTAGCTAAATATTATCTGAGTAATGTTTCAAATTTGATAACTTTCAGTTCTCTGGGGAAACAACTGGGCATCGCGACTGATACGGTAGAGAAATACTCTGGTTATTTTGAGGCAAGCTATCTTATTTTTTTCGTCAAAAGATTTTCCTTTAAGGTTAAGGAACAGGAAAAAAGTCCAAGGAAGGTATACGCGATAGATACCGGGCTGGCAAATACCATTGGTTTCAGATTTGCCCAGAATTGGGGAAGAGTAGCCGAAAATATTGTGTTTTTGGAACTGCTCAGGAAAAAAGCCAAAAACTTAAATTTAGAGCTTCACTATTGGAAGGATATTCGGCATCGGGAGGTAGATTTCGTCGTCAAGGAAGGCCTTCAGGTTAAAGAGCTTATCCAGGTATGTTGGCAATTGAATAGCAGCAAAACCAGGGATAGAGAAGTTAATGCCCTGCTTCTGGCTATGACTGAACTCAAAATGGCTAAGGGATTAATAATTACTGAAGATTATGAAGGAAGAGAGGAAATACAGGGAAAACAGATAGAGTTTATCCCTTTATGGAAGTGGCTGCTATAGCAGGGAAGGTGAACTGTGACTTATCCGTTGTGGTTAAAAATATGGCTCGGTATGTTAAGCCTGGTGGTTATTGCCGGATTTTTCCCTTTTATTGTAATGTATTTTAAAATTAATAATAAACCGATGTGGGAGTTGCCGTTGTGGCAAAAGAGTAAATTGGCCAATTTCCTTATTGCTATACCAAAGGGCGGATACAGCAGGGAGACCTGGGCGGCTATCAGGGCGCTGCCGCTTTTGTATTTTCTGGTGGGTATAGCCTATTTCATCTTCTACGGCTTTTTGCTCTGCGGCAATATCTGGGCCCTGCCGGCAGGAATGATTGTTTTGCCGCTGGTTCTCTTTAGCGCGTACATATTTGATTTCGGTCATGACGCCGAATGGCACCATGGCGGATTTACGCCGGGTTTCATCGTCCAGGAAATATTTGTCAGTGCGGCAGTTCTCGTGCCGCTTGTTTATTTGATTATAATGGTTGTTAGCGCGAAAGGAGGAGGAGCCGGTTAGCTAAGTATAATGCTCCTGATATTGTCTGTATGAATATGATTTTAAAGAAAACCTTGTTCTGGTTTGTAGTGTGTTTAATTCTCTACGTCATTTTGTTTCTCTTTGTTGACCGGCCGGTGGATTTGTGGGTTCATTCGCTGCGGGATACCTGGGTTTTCGGTTTGGGAAGTTTTCTGTCAATGTTCGCCAAATCCAGGCAGACCCTGACCGCGAGCGTGCTCTGCCTGTTTATTGTTGCCGTTCATGATTCCCTCAAGGGGAGGAGCAAATGGACAAAAACACTGCTCTATATTTGTCTGAGTTTGATTGTTGCTAAGACACTTGGTGATTGTCTGAAATACCTGCTGGGCCGTTACCGGCCGGTGATGCTGTTTGAACATGGTCAGTACGGCTTTCATTTTTTCGCTAAAAAATGGGAAATGCTTTCTACGCCCTCCGGCCATACCTTGCGGATATTTTCCTTAATGATCGCACTGGCCCTCTCATTCCGGCGTTACCGCTATTTATTCTTTGCCTTTGCCGCCTGTGTAGGAGCGAGCAGGTTTATGGTTACCGCCCATTATCCCAGCGATGTGTTATTCGGCGCGTTTATTGGTGTGGTTTCCGCCTATTGGACGAGGTATTATATGTATAAGGAAGAGTTCGGCGCCGTATGAAGAGCATTAAAAAGGTCAT
>CAZIXI010000162.1:0-7931 GCA_964543115.1 uncultured bacterium | reverse complement strand
TCCGTAAGGGATCCTTGCCGGTTTTTTGCTTTTCCGCTACCATTATCCCCCCCATAATTAAACCCGCTACCCGCTGGGCTTCATAGGTATCGCGTTGCGCCTGTTCTATTTCAAAAGGCTTTACGGGTTTACGCTTACTATAATTAAGATAACGCCTGAGAGCGTCTGTCGGCAATCCCGATTCTTCATGCACATCTATTGCCTCCATCACCAAAAGATCAATTGAAAAATAGGCCGCACCTTCAACCATTTGCGGAGCGATATGCACTGCAGATTTCCCCTGCTGCACTATTGTTTTTCCCCGCTGGTAAAGCTCTTTCACACAAGGGCCGAATTTATGCTGAAATATCCCTAAATCTTCTACCCCGGCATGTAAAACAATATCGGCCAAGGTAATGGCGTTAGTAGTGTGTTCCCATTCCCTATTAATCCTTATTTCTCCCCGCTCCGCCAGATAATGGACTAATTCGTGTTTGATGGTTGAACGGGCTTCCGCGGTGTTGTAGTTAACATTAAAGAACAGTTTACCTAACTGCGGATCATAGGCCCCAAAGGCCTGGGCAACTGTCCGGTTCAAAAAGCGGAGGGAAGAGAGGACTATTTCTTTTGATTTTTTATCGAAATGGGCGACAGTTAGCATCTCCCGCGGCAAAACATTACTAATATGATACGTGTTAATACTTTTAAGAATTTCATTGCGCCAATGTTCACGCGGCGCGTGATCGTCATACAAGGCGGTAACCACTTCATCCACTACACTATCACGTAAATCGTTGAAAAATGCCGGGAATTCCCGCTCTCCCAGCCGTTTCAGCTCTCTTCCCAGTGATATTGACATGTGTAACAGTCTCTCAAACACGTCTTCTATTCGCGGTTCTTCCTCTAGCGGCATTTGGTTAATCGTATCAAACACCAGCCAGGCCAAAGTTGCTCTGATCCCGCACCTCTGCGTAATCAAGTCCACGATTATTCCCCGGGCATTAACATCACCGCGGACCTTTGTTATTTCTCCAAGAATGCCGGCCAATGCCGGACCTACCTGATCCTGAATCGTATCAAAGATTATTCCACCTAAAGAACCTGGTGATATATCACCCAGATCATTAATCTCTTCAATTACCCTTGCCCATTGGTCATAAACAGCCAGGGCCTGTTCCTGCCCTCCTTCATCCACCGCCTGAAAAAGATCTTCCTTTAAATTAAGATATTCTTTTACCTTCTCTTCTGCGGCAGCTAAATCATAATTCTCTTCATCATACTTTTTAATTATTGCTCGGCCCAGATCTATTCCCTGTTGGTGGGCGGCATCTGTTTTCCCTTTCAATAAATGTACCAGTTCATGAACAATTACCGCCAGTTTTTCCGCCGGCGGGTGACTGGCAAAGCTGGGACTGGCTAGATAAACATTGCGCTGGGCATGGCCTCGTTCCGCGCCGCCATAACCAAAATGCGCTTCCGCTTCAAAGACTACTTCCCGCCCGGTATCTGTCTCAATAACAAACTTGAATCTCTCCAATCCATAGCGGGGTTTAAAAAAGAAAAGCTGTAGGCGGGAATCATCCAGTAACGTTATTAAATCCGCACGTAAATCCGCTTCGATTTCTACTGAACCAATTATTTGCTTTAACTGCTGTTTATAGGCCGGTATTTGGTCATCGTATTCGGCTGTTACATTATTTTCTGAATCAAACTGATCAGCAAACTGGGCGTGTAATTGTTCCTCGTATTCGCGGGGGATCTCGCCGTGGGCAATATTGCCCGGGCCAGGCTCACCCTCGTCAGCTTCATTCCGGGCGGCTGATAATAGCTCCAGGAATTTTTCGTCCTGGAAAGCACTCCGGTTGGCAAGTGTATCACAATCAATCTGCGGATTGGCTAATACTGCTTGTTGAAGTAAAAAACTTATTAAGATAGCAATAGAAATACACTTAGAGTATCTGCTCTTTGTGCACATGAGCCCCCCAGTTTTTATCAAGATCACAAAAAAAGGCCGAACTGCTAAAGCAATCCTCTAGGTGAGGATTCCACTTTGGTAGTTCGGCCTCCCGGCTTTACGCCGGGACCGGAACTTTGCGCCCCCTGCAATAACCAGCATCGAGGTTGCCTTTATCAAAGCTGTATCATTACTCTACTATTCGGGTCTTTTCTAGTTACATTATATATATAGCACATATTCAGCCGCTGTCAATAGCCAGGGAATTTTTTTACATAACGCGTATCAGTCACTATTTGTCAATATAAAATCTCCCACTAAACCCTTAGCATTTTAAGAGGTTTTCTCTTCTTAGCGGAGAATGGTGTTGACTAAGAACCGCAGTTGGGTTTGGACCTGCTTGATGGGTTTGGTTGTACTGAGGATTTTAACGCGTTTTGGTTCTTTATTGGCAATCTTACGATAACCGCTCTTCACCCGCTGATGAAAGGCATACTTTTCTCTTTCCATGCGGTCACCCTTGTAAGGACCAATTTTTATTGCCCGCTTTAGGCCAAGCTTTATTGGCACATCCATAATTACTGTTAGATCAGGTTTTAGACCTTTGGTTGCCAGCTTATTCAACTGATTAATCAATGGTAATGATATCTTTCGGCCGTATCCTTGATAGGCAACTGTGGCATCCAGATAACGGTCGCAAACAACGATCTTCCCCTGCCGCAAGGCCGGAAGGATAACTTCGTTTACGTGCTGGTTGCGGTCAGCTAAATACAAAAACAACTCTGACAATTCACCCAAACCCTTATATTTTGGATTCAGTAAAATATTCCTGATCGCCTTGCCTACTTTTGTGCTGCCCGGCTCCAACGTATGCAACACCTGATAACCCCGAGACCTTAAATACCGGCAAAGCATTTTCGAATGCAGGCTCTTGCCTGTTCCTTCAGCTCCTTCTAAAGTAATAAATTTGCCGGTCATTTTATACATTCCGTTCCCGTTGATTTATCCCGTAAGCTGTACCCTTTAGCAATAAGATGATCCCTGACCTTATCCGCTAACGGCCATTTTTTTTGTTTCTTTAAAAACAGGCGGCAGGCAACTAATGCTTTTACCTGCTCCTCTGTCAGCTCTTTCAGCGCCAGATATTCTTCCAGGGGAATTTCACTGGCCTCTTCATTTTTCACATCTAAAACAGTTGCCAGACGATACTCTATCCCTAATACTTCCAGGAACTCCTTAATTGCCGCTACCGAAGTTGAAATAGCCGAGATATCTTTTTCCTTCAGCAAAAGATTATTTGTTTCCCGCACCAGATCAAAAACCAATGCCAAGGCCTGGGGAGCATTAAAATCATCGTCCATTACCTGGCAGAATTTACCCCTTAATTCCTGCAGCTCCTGTTTATTTGGCTCTGATTTACAGGTCTTTGCCCGCAGCAGGCAGTCTTCTATCCGCTCCAGCGCTGTTCTGGCTTCCTCCAACAGCTGATCACTAAAATCTATCGGACTGCGGTAATGCTGGGTTAGTAAAAAGAGCCGTACTTCTGCCGGCCGGTATTTGGCCAGGATTTCTTTTAAGGTAAAAAAGTTGCCCAAGGATTTGGACATTTTCTGCCGGTTAATAGTGACAAAGCCATTATGTACCCAATAATGTACCGGTTGTTTGCCGTTACAGCCATATGACTGGGCGATCTCATTTTCATGATGCGGAAAAATAAGGTCCTGGCCACCACCATGCAGATCAAACTCTGCCCCTAACAGAGATAAACTCATGGCTGAACATTCCATGTGCCAGCCGGGGCGGCCCTGTCCCCAGGGACTGTCCCAGGCAGGTTCCTGCGGTTTGGCTTCTTTCCACAAGGCAAAATCCAGTGGATTCTTCTTCTTTTTGTCCGGCTCTACCCGTGCTCCGGCCTGCAATTCTTCCAGCTGGCGGCCGGAAAGGCAGCCGTAATCTTTGTATTTTTCAACTGCGTAATATACATCACCACCAACCGCATAGGCGTAGCCTTTCTCGATGAGCTTCTCAATAAGAACAATCATCTTTGGAATATATTCTGTCGCCCGCGGTTCCGTGGTTGGCGGCTGGATATTAAGTGCTGCCATATCCGTCAGGAACTCTTTAATATACTTTCCCGTTAACTGCTTTACTTTTTCTTTAAGACTTTTTCCGGGCAGATCCATTTCATTGGCCCGGGCAATTATCTTATCATCAATATCTGTTATATTGCGCACGTAATTAATCTCATAACCCTGATATTTCATATACCGGTAAATTATATCAAACGAAACATAGGCCCGGCCGTGGCCAAGATGACAGTAATCATACACCGTTGGGCCGCAAACATACATCTTCAGTTTGCCCGGCTCAATAGTTTTTAATTCTTCTTTTTTTCTGGTTAATGTATTATATACGTACACTGTCTCGTTTCTCCAACGCTGTTTCCAGCCGGTTAATTATTTTCTTCTTATCCATTAACGGGATAACCTTAATTAATTCCGGGCCTTCGGCCATCCCGGTGAGGGCTAAACGTAATGGCTGATAAAACTGTTTTCCTTCAACCCCCAGCTTCTGCTGTACACGCGAGAACACTTCCGCTACTTCTTCCCCCGCTATTTCGTCCCTGTCCTTAAAATCAGCTATTATTTCCGCAAATAGCCGGGGAACATAATTGGCCGTCAGAATCTCCTGTATATCCTTATCGGAAATTGTGACTTTTTCCGCAAGAAAAATCTTCAGATAATCTACACTCTCACTGACCATTGATAAACGAGCACGAATCGCAGCAATCATTTTCTCTAACAGATGGAATTGGGCTTCTGATACCGGTCCTTTCAATAATTGGGTCCCTTTTAAATAAGGAACGGCTAAATTCACCAATCTTGATATATCTGCCTGACAAATATGATAATTATCTATCCAGTTGAGTTTCTGCCGATCAAAGACTGCCGAGGCCCTGGAAAGCCCTTTAAGGGAAAATGCCTCAATCAATTCTTCTTTCTTGAACAGCTCGCGGTTATTGCCCGGAGACCAGCCTAAAAGCGCCATATAATTAATTAAACCCTCCGGCAAATAACCTAATCGCCGGAATTCACTGATCGATGTCGCCCCGTGCCGTTTACTTAAACGGTTACCATCCGGCCCCCTGGTCATGGTATTATGGGCTATTTGCGGTATTTTTGCTCCCAGGGCCTCCCAGAGTAAAATATGCCTGGGGGTATTGGACAAATGATCATCTCCACGAATAATGTGGGTTACCTCCATACACATATCATCTACACTAACGGCAAAATTAAATGTCGGAGAACCATCAGACTTGAGAACAATAAAATCACCCAATTGATTAGTATCAAAAATTATTTTTCCATGCACCATATCATTAACTGTTATTTTCCTGTTTTGCTGTACCCGAAATCGCCACGACGGTTTCCTCCCTGCCCGCTCTAGTTCCTTCATCTTTGCCTCATTCAAATCGCGGCAGCGGTTATCGTAGCGGGTACTCCCCCCTTTAGGCAACGCTGCCTTCCGTCTCTCCGTTAACTCTTCTTCCGTACAATAACAGGGATACACTAAACCTTTTTGTTTTAATTTATTAAAATATTCCTCATATATCTTCTTGCGTAAAGACTGCCGATACGGCCCATACTCCCCGCCGATATTGGGGCCTTCATCCCAGGTTAGCCCCAACCAGCGAAGATTATCCATAATACTTGCCGTATATTTCTCCGCTGAATGCTCGGTATCCGTATCTTCTATTCGCAGGATAAACGTTCCTCCCTGTTTATGGGCCAGCAACCAGTTAAACAGCGCCGTCCGGCTATTACCAATATGCAACTCACCGGATGGCGAAGGAGCAAACCTGACTCTAATCTTCTTCTTCATTTTTTACCTTTGATAGAGATAACTGCCAAAGCGGCAATGGCTTTCTGATCTCCTAATGGGCCGATTTCCTCGGGACTGCAATACTTTACATTTACCTTTGCCTTGCTTACCTGCAACCATTTAGCTATGTTTCTGGTCATCTCCGGATTGTAGGGCTTTAACCGCGGGCTCTGGGCAACAATAATACTGTCACAATTAACCACCTGCCAACCCTCCCCGGCGACTAAACGCAGCGCTGCTCTTAACAGAATACTGCTGTCAACATTCTTGTAACGTTTGTCCGTATCAGGAAAATGCCAGCCAATATCACGTTTGCCCGCGGCACCCAGTAAGGCATCGGTAATCGCGTGCAATAACACATCCGCGTCCGAATGCCCAAATAAACCCCTGGCTGACGGAATGGTAACACCTCCTAAAATAAGACGCCGGCCTTTCTGCAGTGGATGAATATCATAACCCATGCCTGTTCTGACGGGTATGGAGCGGGAATTCACAATATCTAAATCATCTTTCGTTGTAACCTTGATATTATGATAATCTCCAGCCACTACCTTGATTCTGTATCCGGCTCTTTCCAGCAATGTACTCTCATCAGTAATCTTGGCCAACTGCCGCTTGTATTTACGACAGCATTTTTCTATTAGCTGATATTTAAATACCTGCGGGGTCTGTACCTCAGCTAACTGAGAACGAACCAATGTCTTCTCAATCCAGCCCTTGTTAGAAACTTGCTTGATTGTGGCCTTAGGGGTTAGGGCCGGAATACTGGCGCCGTAACGCCAGGCGGCTCTAATCACGCGGCTTATCAACCCTGAATCCGCTAACGGCCGCACCCCATCATGAATAGCAACAAAATCCGTATCGGCATCTACCGTTTTTACTCCCTGCCAAACTGAGTGCCCCCGAGATGACCTGCCGGCTACTACCTTCTCAACCTTATCGAAACAATATCGAGAAAGCAGCCTGCGGGCATTCTTTATTTTATCTTTGGCCACTACCAATACAATCTTATCGATCAACGGATGGTTATTAAATGTCTCCAGGGTATATGCCAAAAGCGGCCTGCCGGCTATCTTTATATATTGTTTTGGTGTTTTTGCCGCCAGTCTCTTCCCCTTTCCAGCAGCAACAATGATTGCTGTTACTTTCATAACTTTTTTGGACAGTCTATATCCATTCCCCTATAGCAGTCCCAAGTTTCACTTGGGATAAGCCAGTAGAAACTCTACGGCCTTATTAACCGAATCCACTCCCACCAGTTCTATGCCTTTATTGCCTTTTATTTGCTCTGCATTAACTTGCGGCAGGATTACGGTCTTAAACCCTAAACGCCGGGCCTCAGCTATCCGCCGTTGGGCCTGTGTCACCGGCCGTACCTCTCCGCCCAGGCCAACCTCACCAAAGACCACCACATTTGGGGGTATTGGTATTTCACGAAAGCTGGAAACAACGGCCATTACTATTCCCAGATCAACAGCCGGTTCCCACAGTTTTATCCCGCCGGCAATATTAACAAAAACATCCTTATCACCAAGCCGCAACCCCACCCTTTTTTCCAACACAGCCAGCAGGATCGCCAACCGGCGATGGTCCAATCCGGTTGTGCGCCGCTCCGGCATGCCAAAAATAGTTGAAGCCACCAGGGCCTGTAACTCTACCAAGAGCGGGCGTGTTCCTTCAATTGCCGCAACTACAGTAGCACCGGAAATCGCCTCCCTTCCGTCAGCAAGAAATATTTGTGACGGATTACTCACTTCCTGCAGGCCGTTTTCCTGCATGGTAAAAATGCCTATCTCATCGGTAGAGCCGAACCTGTTCTTTACCGCCCGTAATATCCGGTACTTATGCCGGTTGTCACCTTCAAAATAAAGCACCGTATCCACAAGATGCTCAACAACCCGCGGGCCGGCAATGGCGCCGGATTTTGTCACATGCCCGATCAGCAGCAGACTAATACCTTCAGTTTTTGCGATTTTAACCAGGGCGGAGACCCCTTCCCTTAATTGAGCGACACTTCCCGGGGCAGAGGATAATTCCGGTAAATAAACTATCTGAATTGAATCAATAATCGCTACTTTGGGCTTCAACGTTTCCAGCTGAGTGATAATATTACGCA
>CAZIXI010000161.1:0-7943 GCA_964543115.1 uncultured bacterium | reverse complement strand
ATTTTTGTCCTTAATTCTCCCTGTCAGATATTCATAGTAATTTAACGATGAAATCTTACCCAATTTATATTCAAAACTTTTTTTGACCAGCGCTTCCAGATCATCCTTAACCAATTCCTGGTCCAGCCACCTGATCAACTTCTCTCTTTCCCATTCCACCCTCTTAAAATCAATTCCCTCCTCCAGCTCTATTGCTTTAACCACCCGTCTAAAATTTGTTTTTTTTTCCTTCGTCTTTCATCCATTGTTTAAGATAGTTAATCCAGTCCATCAGACTAAACTCATTCTTATCATACTCCCTCTGCTTCTGATCAAAAGCCAACAACTCCTCCGAATAAACCTTTTCCTTTAACGCCTGCAGCACCTTTGTAACCTGCTTAATAAATGTTCCCGTCTCCTTGGCATTAGCCAAATTTTCCCTGAAAGAAACATAATTCTTCACATAAAGCCGTCCATCCTCTATTCCGTAAATCCCAAAGGGCAGTTGTTGGTATTGGGTGATATTCAAATATTCCGGGCCACTAACATATCCTTGCCGTACGTATTTATCTACTGCCTTGGCTTTCGCTTCTCCATCCGCATATTTCCCATACCGGCTCAAATCCAAATCACCTTCCGCTCCTTCTACTGCAACCAGACTGATCCCATAATCCCGAACCAGGGTCTCAATGATATTGGCGATATTATGCTGGGCCTCGTAATTACAGTGTGCATCTTGAATAATAATTATCGTCTTCGCCTGCTGCGAATCGGTAAAGGCAGCTGTTTTTTCTATTATCCCATACTGTTCCGGCACAAAAAGATCATTTATGAAATTAGTAGACAAGTTGGCTGCAGGCTGAATATCCACCCGGTCTAGCGCGTATACCGAGGCACTATTAAAGGCACTATTAAGGATTAGCAAAAACACATTAACGAATATTATGATATCTTTCATAAAAAACACTTCTCCATATAACCTAATATAGCAATTATCATGCTAGCCTAAACGAAAAATCCATAACTCCTTAATTGCCTGCCACTTAACCACAAACAGCAAAAAATAGTATCCCCTTTATGTCCCCTTTATAGACATATTTAGACATATTTAATGTATTGTATTTATACATATAGATTATACTTATCTTTATAAGCTATCTTAATAAAGCATCAGATTAGATAATCGTCAAGTGGTCAGTCAGAAGAGAAGAAAAAAGAAAGGGGAAAAAGATAAGAAGGGGTCAAGGGCAGAAGGGGTCAGGGTCCAGAAGGGGTCAGGCACCGAATATCTACTTTACGGAGTAGGCATATTGTAGTACTATTGTGGTATGAGTAGACCATTACGTGTTTCATATGCGGGTGCTTGGTATCATATACTAAATCGCGGCAGGAGAAAAGAAAAGATATTCTTTAGTAACAAAGATAGAGAAATCTATTTGCGATTGCTGCAAAAAGCTATCAAACGCTATCAGATTGAAGTTCATGCCTATTGTTTGATGAGCAATCACTACCATTTATTATTAAGAACTCCTAAGGGAAACATCTCCAAAGTTATGGGATATATAGATGGATTTTACACACAAACAATAAATAAGAAATATAAAATAGATGGCAGTTTGTTTAAAGGCAGATATAAAAGTATTCTTGTAGGAGGGGAGAATTATTTAAAGAAAATGGTGCAATATATACACATGAATCCCGTAAAAGCAGGATTATGCTCACAACCAGAAGATTACAAATGGACTAGCCATAGAATATATTTAGACAAAGAAAAGGGGGATTGGGTAGAAACAGAGTTTATATTGTCACAATTTGGTGATAGTAAAAAAGAAGCTACAACAATGCTGGACATATACATAAAAACAGATGAAAATGATAATGAAGTCTTAGCAAAATTAGAGAAGAGAAGATGGCCTGCCCTATTGGGCAATGAGGATTTTAAGAATAAAATTAAAGATATTCTACAAGGAAAAAGATTGTCGAAGAAGAAAATGTGGCAGGATTACCCTGAAGTTATAAATAAAATAAGTGCAGATGATATACTGAGAGTATTGTATGGCTGTGGCATTAAGGAAGAAGATATATATAGAAGTAGAAGGGGGCTCAGAGGAGCAGGAAGAACAGCTTTTATTTATTTATCAAAAAATTTAAGAAACAAAACTTGTAAAGAGATTGCTTTAGAATTTGGGGATATTGGTCCCAAAGCAGTGTCCAAACAATATACCCGTGCAGAAAAAGAAATAGAGAACAGAAAAGGATGTTATTGGCTAGTGGAAAAAGTCGAAAAAAGGCTAAAGTAGATATTCGGTGCCTGACCCCTTCTCCCAACTTCTCCTTAAAAATTCTCTCCCAGGAATCTGTTGCGGTCGGTTTCATCGGGGATTTCCTGGCACCAGCCGTTAACGAGGCCCAGTTCGTCTACTAAAGCCAGCACCGGTTCGTATTCAGCGGCGGTTGGCTGGCGGTTTAGTTCCGGATACCGGCTGGCCTGAAAAAGCGGATAGTATTGCCCCATCACGGAAACCGCCACGGCCGGGGAAAGCTCATTTTTGATAAACGTAAGCGTGTCTCTGCTGCCGGCAATATCGTTAGGCAGCACCAAATGGCGAATAATCAGACCACGGGTTGCAATCCCGTCTTTAATTTGCAAATCACCAACCTGCTGATACATTATTTTTACCGCCTCTCTGTTATAAGAGACATAATCAGGCAGGGAAGAATATTTTTGCGCGGCCGCATCGTTGCTATAACGCATATCAGGAAGATAAATATCAACAATCCCCTCCAATAACTTTAATGTTTCCGGCAACTCATAACCATTAGTGTTATAAACAATAGGAACCCGCAAACCATTTTCAGCGGAAATAGTAAAAGCGGCGATAATCTCGGGGACGAAATGCGTGGCGGTAACCAAGTTTATATTGTGGGCGCCCTGTTTCTGTAAAAAGAGCATCATTTCAGCCAATTCCCTAATCGTAACTTTTCTTCCATCGCCTGATTGGCTGAATCTGTAATTCTGGCAGTAAACACAGCGACTGTTACAATGACTGAAGAAGATCGTTCCTGATCCCCGTGTACCGGATAGCGGCGGTTCCTCTCCCAGATGCAGCTGGTAATCATAAACAACAATATCTTCGCCGGCCCGGCAGAAACCAAGTTCTCCCTTTAAGCGATTAACCTGACATCGATGGGGACAGAGTTCACATGAGGAAAGTAGATCGAGATTCACTGTATTATTTAGGGGTTACTTTAAAGAAATGACGTTTACCGACTTTGATCACCGCCCCGGCAGGTGGCTTGAGCTTGGCCTCTTCATCGGTAATCTTTTCACCATCAATAGTAATGCCGCCCTGGCGGATCAACCGGCGCGCCTCACCTTTGCTCTTAACCGCGCCGGTATCAACTACTAACTGGACGATCCAGACTTCACCCTTCCCAACGGCAACGGACGGCATCTCGGAAGGCGTTTCCCGCTGACTAAAGACCTTTTGGAATTCCGCTTCCGCCTGTCCGGCCTTAGCGTTACCATAATACTGGCTGACAATGGTACGGGCCAATTCTTTTTTTGCTTCCATCGGGTGCTTGCGGCCCTCTTTAATATCCCGCGCCAGCTTCTCTGAGTCAATCTCCGTCAATAAATTATAGTATCGCAGCATCAACTGATCAGAGACACTCATGATTTTGCCGTACATATCTTTGGGCGGTTCTTCAACGGCAATATAATTGCCCAGGCTTTTACTCATCTTATTCACGCCGTCTGTGCCTTCCAGAATCGGCATGGTAATAACTACCTGTGCTTCTTGGCCGTATTCCCGCTGAATCTCACGGCTGACCAGGAGATTAAATGTCTGATCGGTGCCGCCCAGTTCCACATCCGCTTTTAATTCCACGGAATCATAGCCCTGCAGTAAAGGATAGAGAAACTCTACCATACTGATTGGCTGTCCCCCTTTATAGCGTTTAACAAAAACATCCCGCTCTAACATCCGGGCAACGGTATATTTGGCGGTAAGGGAAACAATAACGGTCAGTTTAAGTTTATTTAGCCAATGACTGTTATAAACAACCTTGGTCTTTTTGGGATCAAGAATCTTAAAAACCTGCCGTTTATAGGTCTTGGCATTTTCTTCTACCTGCTGGAGGGACAGAGCCGGCCTGGTTTCCGAACGGCCGGAAGGATCACCGATCATCGCGGTAAAATCACCAATAATAAAAATAACTTCATGGCCCATATCCTGAAACTGGCGTAATTTCCTTAAGGGCACTGTATGCCCCAGATGAATGTCCGGCGCGGAAGGATCGGCCCCGTATTTTACGCGCAGGGGCCTCTTCTCCTTAGCTGCCTGCTGTAACTTTTCTTTCAGCTCAGCTTCACTGATAACCTGTACTGTCCCCTGCCTGATAATCTCTAATTGTTTATCCGCATTCATAATTAAATAAAAGACCATAGACCAGCGAGCTTTGCTCGTGGTCTATGGTCTAAGAGCGAGCTACAGCTCGTGGACTATTCCTTCATTGTTAAGGCAATCTTCCGCTCCTCTAAAGAAACACTGACCACCTTAGCGGCAACGGTATCACCCTCTTTAATATCCGCGCCTTCGCCTTCTTCTCCTTCCTGCTTCTCACCTTTCTCCGGCAGCTGGGAAACATGGATAAGACCCTCCACGCCCGGTTCCAGTTCCAGAAAAACACCAAAAGGCGCTACTTTGGTTACCTTACCGCTGACAATGGTCTCGGCGGGAAAACGATCTTCGACTCCCGTCCAGGGATCAGACTGTAATTGTTTTAGCCCCAAAGCAATACGCTGATTGTCCGGGTCCACATTAACAACCTTCACCTCCAAAATATCTCCCTTTTTAACCACTTCCGAAGGATGTTCAATCTTCTTGGTCCAGCTCAAATCAGAAACATGGATCAAACCGTCAATACCGTCTTCCAATTCAATGAAGGCACCGTAATTAGTAAGATTGCGCACCTTACCCTTAACGATCGATCCGATCGGATACTTTTCGCTCACCTTGGTCCAGGGATTAGGCTCGATCTGCTTTATCCCCATTGAAATGCGCCGGGCATTTTTATCAATGGAAAGCACCAGTGCCTCAACAACATCTCCCACGGCCAGCATCTCACTGGGATGATTCACCCTCTTGGTCCAGGAAAGTTCCGAAACATGAATTAAGCCTTCGATTCCCTTCTCTAATTCCACAAAGGCGCCATAGGGAACAATATTTACTACCCGGCCCTTCACCCGGCTGCCTACCGGATACTTCTGTTCCACGTCCTGCCAGGGATCGGGTGTAGTCTGTTTCAACCCTAAGGATACCTTCTCTTTCTCTTTATCAATACTGAGAATGAGTATATCAATTTCATCGCCGATAGCCACCAGTTCAGAAGGATGACTAATGCGGCCCCAGGTCATATCAGTAATATGTAATAAACCGTCCAGCCCGTTTAAATCGACAAACGCGCCAAAATCGGTAATATTTCTAACCGTACCCTTAACAATATCCCCTATCTTTAAAGTGGCCAATAACTCTTCCTTCCGTACACGGCGCCTTTCCTCGAGGAATTTCCTCCGGGAGAGAACGATATTTTTCCGCGCCTCATCCACCTTGACCACGACAAACTCAAAATTATGGTTCAGGATCAGTTTTAAATCCGTTACCGGCTTCAGATCCACCTGGCTGGCAGGCAGAAAAGCCTCCATCCCCACATCAACCATGTAACCGCCCTTGACTTTCTTAAAGATCTTACCCTGGACACTTGTCCCGTCTTTCTGGGCAACAACCATCCGGGACCAGTTCTGCATTTTGTCGGCTTTTTCCTTAGAAATAGAAATTGACCCTTCCGCCCCTTCTACCTGCTCGATCAACACGTCAACTTCATCGCCGATATTGAAAGAATTAATATCGCGAAATTCCGATACCGGAAGGATCCCTTCTGACTTGTAACCGACATCAATTACCACATCCTTATTGCCGATATTAATAATTTTCCCTCGGACAATTTTTCCGGGACGGATATCCTTAATCCGGTCAGTATACTGCCAGATTAACTCCTTCGTAAAAGCTTCCTCCTCTCCTGTTGTTTTTACACTATCATTCCTTTCTGCATCAACCATAACCTGTGTACCTCCTATTTTATTTTTTCCCTTTAAAGGGTGTAATAAACTATCATTAACCGGCTACTGTTGTCAAGACTATATCTCTGAGTTGACAACCAAGGTGCCTGGCAGCTACCGGGCACTTGGCCATAAATAAAAAGAATATCGGCCCCTTTTCCTCTGACAGGGCCTCGAAATTGCCCTGTCCCTTACTGATCACGAGGTCCACCCGATGAAATAACCGGCGAAATTTCCTCGAGCAAAGGGACAAAATTGTCCCCGGGGCAGCTATTCCGCTATCCACAATCTCTGCCAGTCTGTCCAGGCCACAGAAGCGGGCATCAACAGCTAAGGCATCGTTAATAATCGGCCCGCCTCTAACCGCGTAAAATATCTTCTTTTTACTATCCAGTCTCTTTATCTCTTCAATTAATATCCGGTCGAACACCGTTTCCCCGGTATTATCCGCCAGATACAAAATAGTCCCCGCCTTCTTCAGGGCCCGCTTAAATTGCCGGTAACAGAACACCGTCTTCTTCTCTTTAAGAATGGTTTTCTCCTCTTTCCGCAGAATATGGCACAATTCCTGATTCACATTAAGAGAATTCTTCACACCATAATCAATAATATTTCCGGCAATGGCCAGTTCTACGGCCATTAACAAACGATCAGAAGATGAGGAAACCTTTTTCTTCAGCCGCGGATAGAGGGCCAGCACCAGCCGATTGCTTTTAGCTTTTACTTTAAGATAAGGATCTTTTTTTCCGGTCATCTTCCTGACAATTGCATGGATAGTATGACCCATTTGCGGCGGGGACAGAGAGAGGGAAAACCGCGGAATATTTTTTGCCAACTCATCAACGATCCGTTTCTGGGTTCTTTTACCGGCCCCGGCAAGTTTCGCCGCCTCTAACGCCTGCCGGAAAAAACAGGGAACACAATCAAGATAGGTTTTCATATATCTGTAAAATAATCTATCAGCACACGGACGAGCTTATAGTTTTAAGTCTCACTTAATTTCTTTATCCGCTCCATTACCAGATCCGCTACTTCCTGAAAATCACTTTTCTCCAATCGGGGTTTAGCTAACCATTTATCTAAATAAATCGGCTCGCCAATAGTCACCCTGATTTTGTACAGCCGGGGAAATTTTGCCTGCTTGGGCAGAGCCTTATGGGTGCCGCTGACATAAACAGGGATTATCGGCACCCGGGCCTTCAGCGCCAACAACCCGACACCATTTTTTGCCGGCTGCAAATTACCGTCCAGGGAACGGGTGCCTTCCGGGAACATCAACATTAATCTTCCTTGCCGCAAGAGCTTAATTACTTTCTTAAAAATACCGATTTCCGGCTCATCACGGTTAAAAAGCATTACATTAACCCTAGGCAAAACAAATTTAAGGAATCCATTCTTTGTCAGAGTCTGCCGCGCGAGATAAAAAAGCGGACGCGGGCAGAATGAACCGGCAGCCATCGGATCAAGAAAGCTCGTATGGTTCACCGCGAAAATACCGCCCTTGATCTTGTAGACATTACGGCGTCCCCTGCCAGTCATCTGAAATAAAACCAGGCAGATAATTTTACATATAAAACGGGCAAGTCTATAGCCTAACATTACAATTCCTCTACAGAAGCCCCAAACTTCGCTTGGGCCTTCTGCACGTATTTCCAGGCCAGGGCATCTTTTTCTTTCATAGTCATCTTCGTCGTATCAATAGTTATGGCATCCGGGGCGGGTTTTAGCGGGGACACCGCTCGAGTGCTGTCTTTCTCATCACGGCCGATAATATTTTCCTCTACACCCTGTAAATCTGACTTTATTCCTTTTTCAAGGAGCTCCTCATACCGTCGTTTTGAAC
>CAZIXI010000160.1:0-7999 GCA_964543115.1 uncultured bacterium | reverse complement strand
CTCGGTTGTCCAGTTAATAGCCAATCTGCCGTATACCCGCACCGCAACCCTTCTTACACCTTCCTTTTCATGCTCGCATAATTCTGCTATTCTGCTAAGTATCACCTTCCTCTCTTTTTCATCCCTGATCCAGGCCGCGGCCAGCAAAGTATAAATGCTAACCAATCCCTCCCGAAATCTACTATTTCCTGCGCTACCGCTTAACCATGAATGCAATTCAGAAAGTACACGTTTTTGCTCTCCTTTATCTCTTACCCATTCCCGCAGCAATAAACCATAAGCATCTATTATATCCCTGTTCGGAAGACCACTACTTAGCGGGTCTTGTGCTATTTTGCCCAGTACTTCCTTTCTCTTGTTTTCTGGAACGTGTTTATTAAAAATATTGAGAAAACTATCTCTTTGCACAAAATCCGCTTTTTCTCTTATCTGCAATATCAATTCTTCTTTATCCGCAGCACTCAATTTTTGTTCCCGATAGTCAGGATCAGACAAAATATACTCAATTATTTGTGTGATAGATTTTTCGCTATAAAATCCTTCTGCGGCTAGTGTCTCGATAAATGTAATTACCGGTATAAACCTATTTTTTCTATCCGGCTCATTTCTATCAATTTCTGCCAGCAACACCTTTAACCCGGCCCTTCTCTGCTCCGGCAGACTCATATACGCCCAGGCCTTGGCAATAAAGGCGTTTACCTCTGTTTCCAGATCAGGCGAAATCGTCTCACAACTACCTCTATTAGCCCGCAGTAACAATTCTGTGCCTTCATGCACCAGCAGTAAATAATAGAAATCCATCAGTGACTCTTTATCCTGCTCTGCTTTCGCCAAAAACTCCCGCAAATCACAGTCCAGAGCAAACACATACCTCTCTGCCTCAGCCACATCGGCACCAAGATCATATATCCCTGCTGCTGAGGGCAGGTTTTGGAAAAAATAAAAATATTCAAAATCATCTGTGAGTTCTTTTAACGCCTGCCACTGCCGCGGATGTGTTTCCTGCAGCCTGGCTTCTGCTAGGGTAATTTCTTCTTTGTTTACCATTTCATAAATATTCGAATCTACATCTTCTGCATCAACCAGCATTTCCGCGGTTTCTGCCGACGGCTCCTTCTTCAAACCTAAACGGGAAGAAACGACTTCTCTCTCAGCAAGCTTTAAGGCGGTATTAATCAATTGAACATCCTTATTATTCAATATATATACATGTTGAAAATACGTTTTATTACCAATGCGGAATTCGCGTACGTCCGATACCGGCCTATCACTCATCCCCAAAGAACCCAGGTACTGCCAAAGAGAATCCTCAACCTCTGGCGATGTTGTAATCCTGGAAAAATACGGTTCACACTTATTAAACACATAATAGGCAAACTTAGCCGGGTCCTTTTGATCACTGAATAAAAGACACTCCACCCCAGCCAGTTCTTCCTTCTTTCCCTGCTTCAACACATCCTTAAGCGGTCCATAGAACTTTTTCTTGCTGGTTGCCCCGCTACTAATTAATTTTTTTGCTGCCAATTGCCCCCTGGCATATTCATTGGCCAACGGCACAAGATTACCTACCTTTGAAGCAGGATTAAGCTTGTACTCTTCCCCCCTTCGGTGGACTGCCTCTATCCCCGCCCAAACAACATTGTTCCATAAAAACACAATAACAAGAATTAGACTGAAGATCCGGCAGGGAATCTTTGTTTTTTTTAATTTAATATCGTTATTCATTTACTCCTCATAAAAATAACTGCTTTTACCAGTATTTTTGTGTAAGAAAAGGAGATATAGAGATCCTGGAGATATGGGGATTATTTTATAATTTACTTTTTATCTCCTTATCTCCCCTATCTCCTCATCCCCTTTTCTTACACATTTAATATCACACAAAATGAAAAGGCCGGGCTGCTCGGTTAATCCCATTAACGTAGAGACTTAAACGGCAGCCCGGCCTTCCCTTTAAACTATCGGGATCCTGAGCTTTGCCAGCCTATTAGATTTTGCCGCTAATAGACCGGTCCCCCTTCCGGTGGACGCCTTCACCTTTGAGGTGAATTAGCCTTTTAACTGATTTTGTGTGTAGCTAAAATAATGCAAGATACATACCATGTTGCAGAAAACAGCCTAATATTTGTTAAGCTATTGCACGGTAGGCGCTAACAAGACACATAGGTTAGCTAAACAAGTCATTTTTCTCTGTTTTTTCGGAAAAAACTCCAAAATTTTAAGGAGCAAAATCTTCCTTACTAATCCAATTTATCCTTGCGTTTGCGGTAATTACGTGTTTTATTCACCGCATATATTGCGTAGAATACAAAAATAGGGACGCCCCTAGTTATACATTGACTTGAAAGTGAATATCTGTTATAATTGTATCATTATTTGAAGCGTTTAAGTCGATTAATTGTTTCAATAAGAAGGGATTAATATGAAGATAAGATATATCTGGCAATCAAGTTCCTGGCCGAAACTAACATGGGATAGCAATTCTTTGCTCTCTCTTTTAGCTCAGGCAAGGCTAGCACAGGGCAATCTTCTGGGACGTATAAAACACCTTGGCTTTAAACTGGGAGAAGAGGCACAGGCTGATATCCTTACAGAAGAGGCCATAAAAACTGCCGCAATTGAAGGAGAGCATTTAAACCCTAAAATGGTGCGTTCATCGGTAGCGAGACATCTTGGGCTGCCAACAGCAGGATTGGTTCCAGCTAATCGTTTTGTGGACGGTTTGGTTGAAGTTATATTAGACTCAACACAAAAACATAATAAACCTCTTTCTGCAGGCAGGTTGAAAGGCTGGCAGGCCGCACTTTTTCCCTCTGGCTACTCAGGTCTTCACAAGATCCGTGTTGGTAAGTGGCGGGGCAAAGAACCCATGCGAGTTGTTTCAGGAGCATTTGGCCGGGAAAAAATTCATTTTGAGGCTCCTCCGGGAGAAAGGGTAGAATCCGAGATGAAAAAGTTCTTACAATGGTGGAAATCGAGCTTCAAGACCACAGAGGGTATTTTACGCGCAGGGATAGCTCACTTTTATTTTGTCACTATCCATCCTTTTGAAGATGGTAACGGCCGCATTGGCCGCGCCCTAACAGATATGGCTCTTGCTCAAGACGAAAAACTCAATGTGCGTTATTATAGTCTTTCTTCTCAGATTATGGAAGAAAGAGATAACTATTATAATATTCTTGAAAAAACCTCTAAAACAAATAGCACCGATATAACAAAATGGTTAACTTGGTTCTTAGAGTCTTTTCAGCGTGCCATTAAAAGATCAGATAAGATTATTGGGAATGTCTTAGTCAAAGCTGAGTTCTGGCAGCAACATGCCCAAACTGAACTTAACGACCGTCAGAAGAAGGTGTTAAATCGCATGCTAGATACCGGTGCCGGCAATTTTATTGGCGGGCTTACAACCCGCAAATATGTTGGCATTACTAAAACAAGCCGGGCGACGGCCTTTCGTGAAATCTCTGACCTGCTTGATAAAAATATTCTGCATCAATTACCAGGGAAAGGCCGCAGCGTTCATTATGATCTAATCTGGCCGAAAATATCATAACTAGAGTAATAACTAGTCGCTGTCCCCACTAGTGTCCGGTTGTTAGTCAAACAACAGCAGTTGGTTACAGTTATTAGTACCCTGTTCTTTGTAAATTTCGTCATTTAATAGACGAGAAAGTCCTATTTTTTCAAAAGCTGAAACACTTAATATCTGTAGAATTATATAAAGCTCACTTTTTAAGTTTAGTTGTTTTTTAATGATCGCAATAAGCACATAAACAGAGATAGCAATCCAAATTTGTGTTTTAACAGCATTTTCAGATGTGCCAAAGAATTTTTTAATTCTTAAATGCTGTTTGATCCATTTAAAGAATAATTCAATTTTCCAGCGTTGCCTATAAAGCTCAGTAATTATCTGAGCAGAAAGTTGGAAATTATTGGTAAATAGAATTAATCGTTTCTTCTGCTCTTTGTCATAGATAACAACTCTTCTGATTTTTTCAGGATAATCGATAGAAGAAGTATTTCCTGTTAAGACAACTGTTTGATCAGAACGCAATCCAAGAGATTTATTAATAGCATGAGAATATAACCTGCGATGATGAATCTTTTTTCTAGATCGAACAACAAAGAATGCTGATGCTTGATTTAATCTATAGAGACGTTTAAAAGATAAATATCCTCTATCCATAATGTAAAATGATCCTGGCTCAGCAATAAGATAATCCAGCATGAGAGATTCGTGGTACCCTTTTACCCTTACAATATCGACGAAAGATGGTATCGGCCCACGCAAATCTAACAATGTATGAAGGCGAACGCCTGCTAGATATGGTGAATATTGTGCCCATGGAAAAAGAGACAAACACAATTGAATTGTTGTAGCGTCTAAAGCATAAACCGTATTATCAAGCTCAATGCCAAAATCTTCATTTGCGTATAAACTGCGAGCACGATGAATTAGAACTTGGGCGAATTCGGCATAAATACGCCAATCTCTTGTGTTGTTAGCATCAGCTAAAGTACTGCGTGAAACTTTACCGCGAATTCCGATATGATAAAGTTTATTTTTGAAAGAGCGTAAACATGCTTCGATATCTCGTAAGCTTTCGCGAAAAGTTAATTGAGCAAATGCCATGCAAATAAATTGATCTAAACATGAAAATTTTCTTATTTTACGATTGCCATTGTAACGTGTAACACATTTTTTAAATTCATACATTGGTAGAAAATCCATGATCTGTGAAAATATCATTTTTCCTGAATACATTAGCCACCTCTCTCTAAAATTGTTAAAGATTGTGATCTAAGTATACACAACGTTGTTCAAGTCGAAAAATGACATTTTCCTTATAACTATTTCTATTTCAAAGAACTATAAAGATATAAATATTTTTAACCGGACACTAGTGGTCGCTGTCCCTAGTTAAAATTATACTGCTGTTTCTAAAAAGGCCTCCTCTTCTGCTAGGTCTTCTTCGCTAAAATTTGCAAATTCTTCGTAAACGATTAAGTCCTTACTCCTGTATGACACCTCCCAGAATGTGTCTTTATCTTCAATCATTTTTGCTCTGGGTAAGTCTTTGTCCCCTTTGGCTATATAGATCCTGGATCTAATACCATTATCCATCCGTTCCACCTCCAGCACCACCGGTTTATCTTCCCAATTATATATTTCTTTTATCGTTATTAAATGACCCTTATCATCTATCAATGTACCTCCCCTGACAAAGGCCCGCTTACTTAGCTCATGGACAAGGCTTCTGTCCTCAATTAATTCCTTCATTCTGATTAGATATTCCCAGGCTCGTTCCGGCCGCGCGTTAACTAAACACATAAATATCTCTTCTATACAACTACGTTCATTATATTTCACAAAAACACTGACTGCCTCCAACCCCAATTGTATATTCTCCAGCGGATCAGTTCTAAATTCCTCTAATTTCTTTAGGGCCGCTGTTAAATCTCCACCAGCTACAATCGCTTCCTCCTTATCGAATTCTTTTAATTCCTGCGCGCGGTAAAGCGCCTCCCGCTCACCGGGAACCGCTTTATCACAAGCGTCAATACATAAATCTCTTATATTTCTTATTGTTTTGGATTCAGCTGACACAGACGCTTCATCCAGCACCGCTTCAATCGCGCACATGGTTACCGGCACACTGAGACGGGTTAACGCCCGCGGATCAGCATAGAAAGTTCGGATTATGTTAATACAGTCAACCACTGAACTGATAAATGCATATGATAACTCTGGAAATCTCTCCTGCATAATCCTTTTTATGGATACAGCCGGCAGCCAGACAAATTCATGCACGCTGAAACGGTCGAGAAATTCTCCAGAAAGGTCATATACTTCATACGGCGCCCGGGGCGGATTCATATTAATGGCAATTATCGTTCCTGGCGGCAGCCGGAACGTTTCACCACTGGGCAGTAATACCTCTTTATCCTGCAACAGGTCATTTAAGGAAACCAGTATCCCGGGCGGCGCCTTGTTGCCTTCGTCAAACACCACCAGACTCCCCCGCCGCATATATTTTAGCGCCATGGCATCCACCCAGCTTGTTTCACCGGCGTTTACCTCACCATAGCCCCGGCGCACATAAAGATGATGGGATTTGGTTCCCGGACTACAGCCGAATACCAGTACCTCTTTATTCTGCAGCCGGCCCAGAAAATCAGCAAAATGGTTTTTACCCGTACCCGCTTCACCAATATTCAATATGGGATTACGCAGAATAATATCCTGTAACAGCTCATATATTTTTTCCCTGTTCTCCGGCGCGTCTTCCAGCTCCGTATCCGGCACCAACGCGCCGCCTGAACTCAGGGGAATTTCTACCCGGCTGAGCTCTTTTGCCTGTTTATCATCCGGATCATCATAATCCATAACCAGATATTCCTTGGTCACGCCGGCCACTTCTTTCGTCTCTCTTCGCCAACGGTTTACCAGCGGGCGTTTTTGGTAAGTAAATAATAAATCCACAAAACTTGCAAACATCACCTTTTTCCCAGCGCCATGCACCAGGTCATCTATCCAGTAGTGCCGACGCAATACGTCCCGCACCCGCTTTCTGTCATCTGGGAACCTGGACAAATGCCGCGCCACCTTGACCAGCGCCCTGGTGGTTAAGGGAAAATGCAGCAATGGGACCCTAAGCCTTTCCTTCATGCCGCGGATAGCGGCAAATATGCTCCTCGCACCGGGTTCTCCGGCAAACAGATTATTCAGTTCATATAGCGGAAAAGGATATTCCTGCGGATTAAATGCCGACCGTATAAGATTCGCCAATAAAACCAATTTTTTAAGCGTCATTTCATCTAATCCCGGCGCCTTGTTCTTTAAAACCTGAAATTCATCCAGCGGGGGAAGATACTTTATATTTAGTACCCGAAACCTATCGAGAAACTCGCCGGAAAGGGCAAATCCTTTATATCTGCCTCCGGTCTGAACCTTGGGCGGGTTCTGCGTAGCGATAAAACGCGAATGATATGAATAATCTCTTCTCCGCAGTTGTTCTAAAACCGTGCCCGCACCCAGCACCGTACCATCATCCAAGGCCTTGCGCCCGCTGGCCAGGGGATCATTGAGTTCATTACGCACTTCGTCTATTGCCCGGTTAACCTCAGATAGCACTATCCAGTCGCCGTTACGCCGGCCGTCAATCAGTTCGGAATTGACATAGCCTGTCTTATCCTTTTCACCACCTTCACCAATACCCAGCCGTTGGGTTACATCCGGCCTTTTCATCCCTTCATGAAAGGTAATCACCCGGACGCTGAAATTACGGGCCTTCTCCATAATCATTTCTCTTACCTTCGGATCTTCTATCTGCCTGGCCCGCGCCAGCACCCAGGCCCGGTACACCTCGCCTAAATAGCGCACCATGATACTCTTACCTGTACCCGCCTCGCCTTGCAGCAGCGGATTGGGACCGGCACGAGAATAGCGGAGAATGTTCCAGAGCCGGCGCAGGTTTTCTATGTTTTGTGGAACTAGGGGAAATTGCGGGGAAGCCGGTGGTTCTATTTCTATATCCCCTATCTGAATTACTTGTTTACCTATCCGGCCGGAGCTAACGGTTTTTACCTTAAATTCTCCGGCTTCTCGTATATCCATGGCCCGATGACATTTCAACAAGGTTTTTTCCTCAGCGGATAAACCAGCTATCTTTCCAATTCTTGACAGATAAAGCGGCAGCGCAAGTAAAACCGTGCCGTTATCCATACCAACCGCCTGGGCAGCAAAATAAACAAGCAAGGGTATGGCTAGCCAGAGCAGCATGGATACTATTGTAGTTAAAATAGTGGCCGCTGGCGCACGTAGTTCCCGTTCAATTACCCCTCTTAGTTTCTCATAAATGTCTGTCACGCTAGGGAGGTATATTCCATTTGGTCCAAATGTTCCCTCTACCTCTCTACAATCCCCTCCAATACCCACCATAAACATCTTTATATCTGGATTACTATGGATTAACGTTTGATGGCCTCTCTCACCACT
>CAZIXI010000159.1:6383-8064 GCA_964543115.1 uncultured bacterium | reverse complement strand
CCGGCTCTTCAATAAGCTGCCATTTATTTCCCCGGCGCTGCCGGTGCTTCCGGATCCTGGCGCGCATTTCTCTATCCTGTGCCTGGGCGGCAGCCAGATAAAGCGGGTTTTTGCCCAGTTTGCGCGCCAGCTTCTCGGCAAAGCTACTTTTGCCTGAGCGGGCACCACCGACGATTAAGATGATTTTATTCATTATCTATACCTGGCAATTAATACACCTGAGAGTTGGAACTCCATCAACTATCTCGATAACACTCACAGAAGCGGTACTCAAATGAAACTGCCAGAATTTCTTTCCAACCAGTCCCAATATTTTCATAATAATCATTTTTGCCGGCCCACCGTGAGTGACAATAATTATATTCCCGCTTTTATGCCGCTTGCTTACCTGCCGCCAAAACCCCGCGGCCCTGGCAATCAGATCCTTCACCCGTTCCCCGCCGGGCATCTTAAAACCGCTAAAATCACTAAACCAGCTCTGTAACTTACGCGGATTATCCCGCTGCATTTGGGCCAGGGTAAACCCCTCCCATTTACCGAAATCTATCTCCCGCAGCTCTCGGGTAATCGTTAGCGGGACATTGCGCCTGCCTTTTATAATCGCGGCGGTCTGCCGGCAGCGTTTCAGCGGACTGACATAGATCCGGCTAACCGGCAGGCGGCGGAAATATTTATTTAGCGCCTTTACCTGTTCTTTACCTTCTCGACTGAGCTCAGCATCCATTGTGCCGTGGAATTGTCCACGAACCGTGGCAGTAGTTTCTCCGTGACGAATAATGTAAAATTTAACCATTGTTTTACCCTCCGGGTCCGGCTAGACAGACTAACGGTTTACTGGTAACAGGATTCTTAGCGATGACTACCGGGGTATGATACACTTCGGCAATGGTCTCTGCCCGCAGGATATCCTCCGGCCGGCCTTCGGCCCGAATTCCGCCGTTGGCTAAAAGCAACAACCGGTCACAATAGGCAGCAGCCAGATTAAGGTCGTGCACCACCATAATCACCGTTATGCCCTGCCGGTTCATTTTTTTCACCAGGTCCAGGATTTCCCGTTGATGACCCAGATCCAGATGAGTGGTTGGTTCATCTAAGAGCAGTAATTGCGGTTGCTGACAAAGAGCGCGGGCAATTACCGCCCGCTGATATTCACCACCACTCAACTGACTAAGATCGCGCTCGGCCAGCGCCAAAACATCAGCGGCCACCATCATCTGGCCGGCAATCTGCCGGTCATCTTTACTTTCTAATAATTGCAGCTTCTTCCTGTATGGTGTCCTGCCCAATAAGACAAATTCCTCTACGGTCAGGCCCGGGGCCGGAACATCTCCCTGCTGGGAGACTACCGCTATCTTCCGGGCCAGCGCCTGATAACTGTATCCGTTTATTTCCCTGCCGGCAAGCTGAACTGAACCCTGCCGGTAATTTATGACTCTGCTGATAGTTTTCAACAAAGTAGATTTGCCTGAACCATTAGGTCCGATAATCCCCAGCAGTTCACCCTCTCTAACCTGAAAAGAAATTCCCTGCAGCGCAAATCCACTGTCCTGATATCCGGCTACTAACCCACCAACCGTGAGCATTATTTACCCCCTCGCTGCGCTCGGTGCTGCTGTAGAGGAATGGTCATAGACTGCCCTGCTTCGCAGGACTGCCATTATAGGAATGATCATAGACTGCC
>CAZIXI010000159.1:4006-6283 GCA_964543115.1 uncultured bacterium | reverse complement strand
TCATAGACTGCCCTGCTTCGCAGGACTGCCATTATAGGAATGATCATAGACTGCCCTGCTTCGCAGGACTGCCATTATAGGAATGATCATAGACTGCCTCCGAGAACAAACCGTTTACGGCTTAAAAAAATAATAAACATTATTCCGCCGACAATGCCGGTTATTACCCCCACCGGAAGTTGTAAGGGCATAATCACCGTGCGCGCTACGGTATCGCTAAGCACCAGAAAAATCCCCCCGCCCAGAAACGCCGCCGGAATCAACAAGCGGTGATCATTACCAATAAATAAACGCAAGAAATGCGGCACTACCAGGCCGACAAAACCGATAATCCCGGAAACCGACACTACACAACCGGTAACCAGTGACGCCAGTACAAATAAAATCCTTTTAGTTAACTCCACATTAATCCCTAAATGCGTCGCCTCTTCGTCCCCCAGGGCCAGGGCATTTAATTCCCGGGAAAAAATAATGCTGGCCAGTAAACCGAAGACAACAACGATAAGAACAATAAGGATCGCCGGCCACTGGGTTTCCCCCAGATTGCCCATTATCCAGAAAATAATTCCGTGCAATTGTTCTACCCGGGAAACAGACATAACAAACATAATTAGTGATGAAGTAATAAAACTGATCATTACTCCGGTCAGTAATAACATGGTCACCCGCCAGCTGCCGCGCCAGGCGGCAATTAAATAAACACAACTAACAGCAGCCAACGCGCCCAGGAATCCCACTAACGGCAAAAATAAACACCCGCCTAAACTAATAGCCAGGGCCACGGCCAGGGCCGCCCCGCCGGAAACTCCCAGAGTATACGGTTCTACTAGAGGATTACGGAACATCCCCTGGAAAATAACCCCGGCCAGGCTCAAACCGCCCCCAACCGCAATCGCCAGCACTATCCGCGGTAAACGGATATGCAGGAGAATAGTGCGCTCCATCCCGGAGCCGGAAGAAAAGATAAATGAACATACCCTCCGCCAGGAGATCTCTGCGGAACCAAGCACCAGAGAAAATAAGCTGACGGCAATTAGTGTTATTAATAATATAGCTAAGCAGAAAACCCATTTGATTAAGTTTTTTTGCATTTAATCCTCAAGCTCTATCTGCGGATGAATCATCACCGCTATCTCTGCCAGGATGGCCGCAAAGGTCTGCGGTGTAGGGCTGCCGATTTTATATGGATCAATAACATAAATTTGACCTTTCTTTACCGCGCTTAATTCCCGAATTTGCTGCCATTTTTGTTTTTCTTTCTCTCCGGCAAGACCCATTGCGGTAATAATAATCACATCGGGATTCTGTCTAAGCACTTCTTCCCGGCTGTACATCCCGGTTCCTGAGCCAGCGGCAATGTTTTCACCCCCGGCCAGCTTAATAAAATCATTAACGAAGGATTGATCACTGACGGTAAATAACGGCTTGGTACCCACCTGTAAAAAAACCTTTGGTTGGGATAAATTACTTGTCTGTCCGGCAACTTTCTCTACCCGCTCTCCCGCAAGCCGGACAATCTTCTCCGCCTCTTTTTTCCGCCCGACAATTGCGCCTCAGCGCAAATTTGCTGATAATTCTTGTAGTAAGGAAAAGGCTCTACCCTGATCCCTAAATCCGCTAATTTCTCTACCTGGGCCCTGTTGGTTAAGGATGAGGCCAGAACCACGTCCGGCCGCAGGGCAACCACTCTTTCCAGATCAAAATTAGTAACGGTCCCCACCCTTTCTATTTTCTGCAGATCAGCCGGCAGCACACAATAGGTGGTAACCCCGACAATTTTATCGCCCGCCCCCAGCAAGATCAGTTCCTCTGTCAGCGCCGGCCCCAGGGATATAATCTGCTGCGGGATGGCCGCGCCCGGCGCCTCCCCGCCCCGGGCGGCATCTGCCGCTAACGGGAGAAAAAATATTATTGCCAGAAGTAATCGTAACCGCGTCTTCCTTTTCATTTAAAGCTCCAAAAACCAACCGTTAAACCTCCACAAACCCGGCAATGATTCCTGTCCTTCAGCATTCCGGCGCCGCAAGCGGAACACTCTTTTTCTCCGTTTTCCGGCTTTGGTATTTCACCGATAACATCTCTATATACCTTGTAATAATAAACATGCTCTTTATTAATAAATCTAACGGGATATTCCCTGACTTCCTCGTCTTTTATCCCCGCGCTGATAATCCGCCTTAGATTTGTCATTCCTGAACCATGCTCGATCGGGCGTTTTTGCTGCCAGATAATTTCTCTGGATAAATCGCTTTCAAACGCCTTCCGCAAAATCCATTT
>CAZIXI010000159.1:0-3996 GCA_964543115.1 uncultured bacterium | reverse complement strand
ACCTCTTCCCTCCTTAAGTTTATATTCGACTGGCAGGGAAACAGCAAAATTTAATAGCTCTTTGTCTAAATAGGGCTGTTTTACTTTAATATTCATGGACTCGCCTAACAGATTGGAATTAAATCTCATTAATGAACTCATTTTTTTAAGATACCCCGCTAAATCCTTCATCTCTTTCATGTAAGAATAGCCAGCAAATATCTCATCGCTGCCATCACCAGTCATTATTGTTCGCGCCCCTGATTTTTCAGCTTCTTTTAAGCCGAAATAAATGGCAATATCATTTGGAATCGCCGGGTCGAAACTTTTGCTGATCCTGATTACTTCAGGAATAGCTGCCAAGGCTTCTCCGGTTTTTACAATCCGGCAATGGTGTCGCAGGCCTAATTGCTTTGCCAGCAGCCGGGCATAGTTAATATCCTCTCCCGCTTCTTCAAAACTCACTGTTATCGCCAATGGTTTCGGATCTAAAAAGGCCAGAATACTTGTGTCCAGGCCGCCTGATAAAAGCAGGCAGGCAGCCCTGTTTCTGCTTACAGATTCCGCTAACATTTCCTTCAATCTACGTTCCACGATAATCCTCTCAAGGCATCTATAAATTTCCCCATTCCTCTTACCGGATGCATCAACCATTCCGGATCCCCAAAGACCAGATCAAGCAGATAAGAAAAAATTAATAAAGACATTGGCATTGACTACCCCGCTTCGCGGGGTTGCTATTATAGGAATAGTTATAAACTGCCCCGCTTCGCGGAAAAAAAAATCCCAACCTCACAATAAATGAGATTGGGAATCATACCCTGATTTTTTAGAAACCCAATGCGCAAAAAACCTCTAACCACGGAAGATTTTTGCTATCGTCAACAGGCAGGTCTTCTGACTCGTAGATCACCCTACTCTCCGCGCCTTCCCACACCGAACAATTTACGGCACAGTGACTTAAGTGCAGATTTCGTCCCTACTTACAGCGGCGGGACCGTACTCGAATTTAACGAGTTTCCCTTACCTATGATTTGTAATTCTAAGCCCAGAAAACACTCATGTCAAGAAAAAAAGATTGTAAACTTTTCTGAAAAAGATATAATATGCTAATTCATTTATCGTTATAATTTGGGTCCTTAGCAAGCCCCGCCCTTTTTGGATAAATTAAATAATATATATTTTTTTGTAACATCCAAAAGGGCGGGATCAAGAGAGGTGTAAGATGGTAAAGTATAAGGATTTAGGGTTTGTTAACACGAAAGAGATGTTTAAAAAGGCGCTGGCAGGAAAATATGCCGTTCCGGCATATAATTTTAACAATATGGAACAGATCCAGGCGATTGTGACTGCCTGTGTGGAAACCCAGTCACCGGTTATCCTGCAGGTATCCAGCGGCGCCCGCAAGTACGCCAATAGCACGCTACTGCAGTACCTGGGACAGGGAGCGGTGGCCATGATGAAGGCACTGGCCGCGGAAAAGGGGCTGAAAGAAATCCCCATCGCCCTGCACCTGGACCATGGGGACACTTTCGAACTTTGTAAATCATGTATCGAATCGGGTTTTTCTTCGGTAATGATTGACGGCTCCCATCATTCTTTTGAAAAAAACATTGAACTGACAAAAAAGGTAGTTGATTACGCCCATCAATATGATGTCACCGTGGAAGGAGAACTGGGTGTTCTGGCCGGCATCGAAGACGAGGTGGTCGCGGAAAAAACCACCTATACCAAACCGGAAGAGGTTATTGAATTCGTTAAAAAAACCGGCGTGGATTCCCTGGCCATTTCTATCGGCACCTCGCACGGCGCCAATAAATTCAAGCCGGAACAATGCACGAAAAACGCCGACGGCGTTTATGTTCCGCCGGAGTTGAGATTTGATATCCTGGAAGAGGTGGAGAAAAAAATACCGGGATTCTCCATTGTCCTGCACGGTTCTTCTTCCGTCCCCGTGGAAGCGGTTAAACTGATTAACGAAAACGGCGGGGCCTTAAAGGATACCGTGGGCATTCCGGAAGAACAATTGCGGAAGGCCACCAAATCCGCCGTCTGTAAGGTTAATATCGATTCTGACGGCCGGCTCTGGATGACTGCCGCCATCAGGAAACACTTTAATGACAAACCGGCTGATTTTGATCCAAGAAAATATCTCGGCCCGGCCCGCCTGGCGCTAATTGAGATGTATAAGCACAAAAACGAAAAGGTGCTTGGTTCCGCCGGCAGGGTATAGCAAGGAAATGATCCAAACAGAAATTATGCGGATAAAATTACTTTACCCCGTTCTTTCTTTAGTATTACTTACCATAACAGGATTTTTATCCGCCCAGCCAACCGATATTTCTTCATTAAAGAGCTCCGGCTCTTTAGGAGCGTGTCAGATTGCCATCAGCAATTGCCGCTTTACCCGCCAGATCGGTATTGGAATAAAGACATTTGAGCCTCTGCACGCGAAAATCGATATTACCTTCAATAATTCTTCCGCAAAAACAATAATCCTAAAACATCTCTGCTATCTTTACGATAGTAACAATAAAAAGTATCTCCTTACCTGCGGCATCCAGAGAGGAGATCTGGAACCAATACCCTGGTCGGGGGAAATAACCGGCGCTGGAGAAAAGAGAATAACCTTGAGCGCCTGGGACGGCCCGCAATTGGAAGCCGGCGCAAAAGTCTTTGTCGTGATTAATTTCTATGATGACCAGGGGAATTCCCTCTGGCTAAAGTCCGCTGAAGGCATCGTCAAAGGGAAGCCGCACCACCGTTCCGATTCTCTGCCGCAAAACGATATTTTTAATCAAATAGAAGAATAGCAGTTCCAAGCTTCGCTTAGAACTGCCCCGAAGAAAAAGGAATCCCAACAATAGCGAGGTTTTATGAAAAAACATTTTATATTAAGGCTTTCTGCGATATCTGCTGTTTTAATATTAGCACTCTTTTCAGGGCTTAACGATGCTTCTTCCGCCCAAGATGTAACTACGGCTCCTGAACAGACCATTTCCACCGACAATACTAAACCCAATATAGAAGCAAAAGAAGACGCCGCACGGGCGCAGCCCGCGAAACCCGCAAAGCCTGTTAATGAGCGTAAAGAAGAGATAAAAAAACTGGATCAGGATAAAAAGTCCATGCAGGAAACCTTGAAAAAACAAAAGGATACAACGGCAGAGTCTAAAAGAGAGGAGCAAAAGGCCGCTTCGGAAAAATTAGAGCTGGAAAAAGAAGTAATAATGAAGGAACAGGCGGCAATAATAGCGGAGGAAAAAGCAGAGTCAGCCAAAAAAGAAGCCGAAAAGACAAAAGACAGTAAGGCCCTGGCGGAA
Organism: uncultured bacterium; assembly: GCA_964543115.1. Classification (GTDB taxonomy): domain Bacteria; phylum Auribacterota; class CAZIXI01; order CAZIXI01; family CAZIXI01; genus CAZIXI01. Next base: position 694 of record CAZIXI010000159.1, on the reverse strand, counting down.
GCGGAAAGGCTGACTGTTGAGGCGAAACAGCTGGAAAGGGAATTCACATCCGCCAAGGAAAAACTTACTGCCGCTGAGGCCCGGGCAAAAGCGGCAAAAGATGCTATTGCCGCCAATGAAAACAAAATAGCCGCCCTGCAGAAAGCCCTCGCGGACATAAAAAAAGAGAAAGCGGCCAAGCGCAGTTTTTTTGAAAAATCAATGTCTTCCCTGATTATAATAGGCATCGGGATACTTTCATTTTTATTTTTGAAACTTATAATAAGATATTTTGAAGGGTTAATTACCGGGAAAAGCATGGAAAGAGAAAACGAGATAGTACTAAGAATGAAAACAGTCAGTAAACTTTTTAACTGGCTGGGCGGCATCGTCATTATCTGTACTATGTTCTACTTAATATTAGAAAATCACGGCATAAATGTGGCCCCGCTGCTTGCCGGCCTCGGCATAGTGGGTTTGGCGTTTGGTTTCGGCGGACAATATCTTATCCGGGATCTAATTAACGGATTGTTTATTCTGATCGAAGGGCAATTTCGCATAAATGATGTGGTTAAGATAGGCGAACACGGCGGCCTGGTGGAAAACATCAATCTGAGAATAACTACGTTGAGGGACTGCGAAGGCCGGGTAATTACAATACCTAACGGCGACATCAAAACGGTAATAAACTTTACGAAAGAATACGCCCAGCCGG
>CAZIXI010000158.1:0-8071 GCA_964543115.1 uncultured bacterium | reverse complement strand
CTAGTCGCTAGTCGCTAGTCGCTAGTCGCTAGTCGCTAGTCGCTAGTCGCTAGTCGCTAGTTGCCTTAGTAACGTATTTAGTTAAAAACGAGTGTTGAGCAGTCAACGGCTAGCGAGCTAGAGTTAAGGTAATTTTTGCGTAAAGTCCGCTATCTTACTAATATTTTTATTGTAGGTTTCTGGCTGACGATGATGGGAGTGTTGGCCGGTAGGGCATATTTCTCCCGGACTATCCAGTCTCTCCAGATAAGATTCCCCGAACAGCTGCCTTATCATAAAGGGTGGGGTGTCTATCGTGACGGTGAAAGAATCGGGCAGTTGAGTAATCATTTGGGGAAAAATGCTTCCGGGTATTTGTGGGAAAACGATGTTGAGTTAACGATTAGTGTTGCTCAGGAGGAGATTGATGTCGCGATAAACGGGGAAGCGGTTTTCAGTCAGGAGCGAAAGCTGGATCATTTTAGCGCCGGGATAGTTTTTGGCGGATATCGTTTTAAAATTTCTGGTTTAGTTGAGGGTGATGCGTTAACGCTGATTGTTGAAAAGGATAATGATAAACGGCGCTACACTATACCCTGGCGCGGTGATCGGGATATTTTGGGCAATGGTTTATTACCTTGGTTTTACCGTTCAGGATTGAAAGAAGGAGATAGATTCAGCTGGCAGGTGTTAAATCCTCTGACCCAGAGAAAGGAGCTGGCGGAGGCCCTGGTTCAAAAATCAGCAATTGTCTATCATAAGAATAGATTTGTTAATCTGGTTATTGTTGTCGTAAAATATCAAGGGTTGGAAATAGAGTTCTGGGTGGATGAAGAAGGTTGTCCAGTGAAGGTAAAGACCCCCTGGGGCTGGGAACTGGTGGAGGAAAGGTAGTTTGGTGATGGAACGGGAAAGATTTTTTAACGCAGAGATCGCAGAGGACGCAGAGAAAAAATAATAAAAAAACTCTGCGGAGCTTTGCGACCTTTGCGTTAAGTAAGTTATTTGCTTATGTTTTTTAACACTCACGAGCAGAGCGAGTTATCTTATGCTGAAAATAGATAAAGTAACGAAAAAATTCGGTGATACGGTAGCGGTAGATGATTTGAGCCTGGAGATTAAACAGGGAGAGTGTTTTGTGTTTCTCGGGCCCAATGGGGCCGGTAAAACTACAACAATAAAAATGCTTACCGGGCTGCTCAGGCCTACTGAGGGTTGTATCCATGTTGCCGGGTTTGATATGAGTAAGGATCCGCTTAAGGCCAAGCAGAAGATTAGTTATATCCCGGATGTGCCATATCTTTATGACAAATTGAGCGGCTGGGAATTTCTGCAGTTTATTGGTGTGTTGTTTGGTTTATCAAAAACTGAGATTAATGCCAGGATAAAAAAACTTGTGGGTATGTTTGGGCTGGAGAGGTATCAGTATCAGTTAACCGAAGATTATTCACACGGACTCAGGCAAAGACTGGTTATCTGTGCCGCCTTAATCCACGATCCAGAGTTGATCATTGTTGATGAACCTATGGTGGCCCTGGACCCCTTGGGAATTCGGCTGGTAAAAGACGTTTTCCGTGAGCGGATAAAACAGGGAGCGACTATTTTTATGTCTACACATACACTCTCTGTAGCGGAAGAAATGGCCAGCCGGATAGGGATAATCAATCATGGCCGCTTGATTGCCCTCGGAACTAAGTCGGAATTGCAAAAGAGGGTTAAAAAAGAAGGTGGAGTAGAGTTAGAAGAGGTTTTCCTGGAATTAACATCTTCTTGATTCAATAATGCAGACCGAAAAAAAAGATATTTTATCTTCTATTGCTATTACTATCCTGACCAGTTTTATTGTGCTGGTTCCGCTGATCATTTGCCCGCTTTTCTTTGATAGTTATCTCGTGAAGTTCTGGCTTGTCCAGGCGGGAATAGCGGTTGTTTTGGTCATCTATGCTTATCAGTTGCTCAATAAGCGGATTTCCTTGACTGTCTATCAACCTGCCGGCTGGCTGTTGTTAGCCTATCTTTTGTTGAATCTTCTATCCTGGTGGATGGTTCCTGGTCCTTACCGTTTTGCTGCGCAATTAACAATGATGCAGACAGTTTGTTATGTCATTCTTGCTTTTCTGGTGTCGCAATACCTTGTTTTGGATAAGGTGAGAGATCGGCTCTTTATTAGCTGGATTGTTACGGCTGTTATTGTTGCCCTGGCGGGAATGTGCCATTATGGAATCGGTTTTCGGGTAATCAGCACACTGGGTAATGAGAATTTCCTGGCCAGTTACCTTGGGCTTACAATTCCGTTGGTGCTCGGTTTTTTTTGGCGTTACCGGAGCGGAGGTGAATTCGCACGCAGGCGGGCCCTGATGAGGGGACTGGGGATGGTTATATTGCTTCTGCTGGTAGTTGTTCTATATCTTACGCATTCCCGCGGCAGCTGGTTGGGGCTGGTTGTTTCTCTAAGTTGTTTTACTATCCTTATGGGCGTTTCCGCGGGCAGGAGATTTATGCTCATGGGATTATTAATTGTAGTTATCAGCGTGGTTGCGGCTAGTCCCTGGGGCGTGGATTTCATCGGGAACCAGTTTCGCGGAGATGTACGTTTCCCGATTTGGGAAAGTACTTTTTATATGGCGCTGCGGAAACCCTGGCTGGGTTGGGGGAGAGGGGCCTATTTTATTTTTTATCCGCAATTTCGGGTAACGGAATACTGGATATCCCGGGCGCCAACAGATTTAACGATTCATGCCCATAATGAATTCCTGCAAATATGGGTGGAAACAGGATTGCTGGGATTGATAGTATTTTTAGGCCTGATAATTATGGTTCTTAGATCCGGGGTATTATCCTTTAATTGTCAAAAAGGGAGTAATCAACGGTTCATGCTGGCGGGATTGATATCCGGGGTTTGCGGGTTACTGACCCATAATCTGGTTTGTAATAACCTGCAGATGCCTTCCAGCGCCGTTATTCTCTGGTTTGCCCTGGGAATGATTCTGGCCGGTAGTTCTTCTTTCAGAGCAAGTTTCCGGCCAATAAGGGGCAGAATGCTAATATTTCTTGCTATAATGGGATTTATCGCTATAATTATATGGCAAACATTGATTTGTCCCTTGATCGGGCATTATTTCTTTAAACGGGGGATTAATTACCGGCAGAAGGGGATATGGCCGTTGGCTATTTATGAATACCAACGGGGAATTAATTGGTATCCCTGGGATGTTGAGATGCATTACCGGCTGGCTTTTGCCTTTACCCAGGTTGGGGAACTGGATTTGGCGATCGCGAAGTATAATAAGGTGCGGGAAATGGCCCCGGATTATGGTAATATTTACCGCAATCTGGGACATGTTTATACGGCTAAACAGGAATGGCGGCAAGCAATTATCAACTATTGGCAGGCTTTGCGCATCAATCCATATGATACGACCAGTGTATTTAGATTGTATCAGGCAAAAGCAAAGCTTAAAGCAGCTGATCAAGGAGTAAATAATGGATTTGAGTAGTCTGGGATTAAACAAACTGGATTATATTCTGCTTATTTTTATTGCCTTGTTCTGTCTCCTGGGTTTTATGAAAGGAGCAATTAGGCAGTTTTTTAGTATTTTAGCATTTATCCTGGCCAGTGCCGTTAGTGTTGCTGTCCCTTACTTTGTCAGTTTGCCTTTGGGTGAGATGGTTTCTCCGTTAATTGGTAATATGATTCTTGCCGTACTTGTCTGGATCCCGGCGTATCTGATTTTTAACTGTATAGCAAAATATATTTCCTCTAAAATGTTGCGTGATGGAGTAAAATTAGGCGACAGAATTTGGGGGGTTATTTTTGGCGGTATAAAAGGTTTTCTTATTGTGGTGCTAGTTGTTTTTATTATTGAACCGTTTTCTGGGGCCTTGGATGGGATCTTGCCGGCAGTGCCGGCAGCTTTAGCCGGATCGAGGGTTGTTCAGGCGGTAGGAAAGTATAATCCTTTATCCAGGTTCCGTATTCTGCAGAATCTACAGACGGTGTTAATTGCCGTTAATGATCCGGATACGTTAGCATTAATGGAGGAAGACAGCCAGTTTCAGGAACTGATAGAGCAGGAAAGCATACAGGCAGTGCTCAATGATCCGGAGTTAAAAGAGATACTTGTACAGAAACAATACATTAAGTTTATTGCCAATCCCCAAGTACAAAAACTGTTAACTGATAAAGAGGCATTAAGATTATTAGCTAATGTCCAGGTAGAAGAAATAGAAGAGGAAGAGGAAATCGATATTGCGAATTAGAATATTATCATAAAATCCGCAATCCGAAATCCGAAATCCACAATTGAATGGCGCGGTACCCAAGTGGTAAGGGGGAGGTCTGCAAAACCTTTATTCAGCGGTTCGAATCCGCTCCGCGCCTCTTAGTAGGGGAGGGCCTTGTGCCCTCCCGAATAGAGAGAAAGATTATGAGTGATCCTAAGATAATGACTATTAAGGAAGTGGCCAAGTATTTGAAGATGAGCGAAAATTCTGTCTACAAGCTGGTGGAGAAGGGGAAGATGCCCGCTATTAAGGTGAGTAATCAGTGGCGCCTTGATAAAGAGCAGATAAAGGAATGGCTGGGGTCGCAAATGGGTGAATTTGCTTCCGAGGATTTAGTGCAGTTGGAGACAGATCATAAAGAAGCGGTGATTCAAATTGCCCCGTTATTAAAAAAGGAAAATATAATCTTCAATTTATTGCCCACAACAAAAATGCAGGTTCTTCAGCAAATGGTAATAGTGATGGTGAAGAACTACAAGATTCGTAAACGTGATGCCGATAAGCTCCTGCATGCCATTATTGAACGTGAACGGTTGTGCTCTACGGCGATCGGAGAAGGCGTTGCTATCCCGCATCCGAGAGCGGCGGTTATTACTAAATTAAGAAAACCTCTTTTGGTTTTAGGGATCTGTGAAAGAGGGATGGATTTAGAATCTTTGGATGGCAAGCCCACACACCTTGTCTTCCTCGTTTCCGCTCCCCGTGACGATATCCATCTGAAGTTGATGGCCCGTTTGAGCCGCCTTTTACGGGATCGCAAGTTTGGTTATCAGTTGACTCACGCGACAGATTTTAAGCAGGTGAAAGATATCATTGTTGAGAAAGAGAAACAGATATGAAGAAGCTTTCTGCAATGATTGACCGGAACCGGATTGTTGATCTGCGCGGCACGACAAAAAAGGAAGTTCTTCAGGAATTGGTTGAGGTTGTTGCCGCGGCCCCGGAAGTTACCGATAAAGATGACTTTTTTCTCTCCGTAATGAAGCGGGAACGCATTCTTAGTACCGGTATCGGTATTGGTCTAGCCGTACCCCATGTAAATATTGATTCCGTTAAAGATTTTGTGATGGCTATCGGCCGCAAACGGGAAGGGGTAGATTTTAAATCCCTGGATAATAAACCCGTATACCTGGTTGTGATGATAGGCGCTAACAGTTCTCAACAAGATGGTTATCTCAAGGTGCTGGCCAAGATCTGCCGTTTATTTAAACATCCGCGTTTTCGTGACAAGATTATTAATGCCTCCGGCCCCGACGAGATTATGGAATTATTGAGTGATCACTGATAATTAGTTACTCATCGCCCATCACTCATCACTATATATGATCGATATTGTTCTTCTTACCTATAACCGTCTCAATTACCTCCGCCAAACGATAGAGGCACTTGTTAAGCGAACGAATAATCCTTATCGTTTGATTGTCGTAGACAATGCCAGTACTGATCTGGGGGTTAGGCCCTATTTAGAGAGTCAGAAGCAAAAGGGTGTTATTTCTGAATTAATCTTTAATTCTGCCAACCAGCTTCTTTCCGGCTGGTATTCCGGGCTTAGTAAGGTTCGTTCTCCTGTTTTTGTTATATCCGATCCAGATATCATTGTTCCTGCCGTTGAGCCCTGCTGGTTGACACAATTGCTAAGATTATTAGAGAATTTTCCCCGGTTAGTGCGCATGGGTTTAAGTCTGGATCCTGCTGACGTGCCTCCCTGCTGGACCGTAAAACAGGCAAAAAGGCTTTGTTTTCGTACGGGGCCATTTTTTGACCATCAGCGAAATTTACGCATGGCTGATATTGATACAACAATGCAGCTTATCCGCACAGAAGCATTTCGGAAAAATGGCGGTTTTCAGCCCGCAGAACTAAATATGGATTTCTGGAGGAGAATGCGTAGATTTGGTGTCAGCGCGGCAGCGCAGGACTTAACGGCCCGCCATCTTGGCTGGCGGGAGTATCTGGAAGAGCCCGCCTACCTTCGTGAAAAAGCAAAAAATATCCGACCATATCCCGAGATTTCTCTCTTAGAATAATTGCCTGTATCTCAATCCGGGAGTGTGTCAATGATCTTAGTGGTCCCACCAGGTGCTATCGAAAATACCTTTTAAGTTGGGGATTTCTTCCGGCAGTTTTCCAAAGACCTGTCGCCAGACAGCCGGGCTTTCCATGCAGAAATAAATGGGGATATCCGGGCCGTACTTATGAATCCAACCGATTATTTTTTTGTAGGCGGCGGTCCTGATGGGGCGCAGGTAGCGGAATTTGCCATCCAGGGCCTTGATCATTTCGCCGCTGAAAAGACGGCTGTGGGGAAATCGTGCTTGAATGATATTTTTTAGCGGTTGTGTATACCTGAGGCCGGCAATGCTTATCCAGACGATATTTTCCGGCGGGACATATTTGGGGATTTGCTCTACTAGCAGCCGATAATCATTTTCCCAGCCGGGGTAAAGGATCACCGGATCAAGGTGGAAGGAGATGCGGTAGCCATGATGGGAGCATTTCTCTGCCGCGATCAGGCGTTGTTTGAGGGAAGCTGTGTGCCACTCGTAGGAGCTGATAATTTTTTGAGGATTCAGTGACCAGGAGATAACAATATTTTTGCCGGGTTTGAGTTTAAGCAGGTTGCCGATGTTGTCAGTTTTTGTTTTTAATTCCAGCAGGGCATTGCGGTAGCGGGAAAAGAAGGGGATTAATGTTAAGGAATGGCCGGTCTGATGGTCAAGAGAGAGGCTGTCGGTGAGTTCGCCGGTGCCGATGCGGTAGAAGCGGTCAGGATGAGCTTTAAGTGTCTGGTCCACTTCGGCCAGTGCCTGGTCAATATTGGTGAAGACGGTAATTGTATCGTTACTAATATAGTCTTGCAGGATGCAGTATTGGCAGCCGAGGTTGCAATTGGTCTGGATATTGAGTACGTAATAATTGCAGCAGCGGTATTTCGGTGTGCCTGGGCAGTGTTTGAGAAAATTGCCCGGGAATTTAGTGTAATGGATATTTTTACTGCTAATAGTCATATTGTCTGTTGTAGGGTTCTTAGTAATTGTTGTAATTCATCTTTATCAGCAAGCTGTGATAGAAGTTTAGCTGTTTTTTTGATTTCTTTACTGCTGTGACAATCAAAACTGAATTTTAGGCAGTCTTTTTCCAGGGTAAGTATTTCTTTGGTGTTTAATGTAAGGCTGGCGGGGAGTTCTAGCGCGCTAATAAGTTGTTTTAGTTTTTTTTCGTATTTCTTATATATAGGAAAGCGTTTTGCTTGGAGAATTTCTCTCAGTTTCATTCCTTTTTGCGGCGGGGACAGGTTGGGGTTTTTGTTGATGGTCAGCCATTCGGTGCCGGTAAGGATTTTCCTTATTTTTTGCCGGTCGGGCAGGGAAAGTTCATTTAAGAGGGTAACTAGTTCCATTGTTTTATTTTTGCCCAGCTGGAAGGAAAAAATCAGGGAAAGGGCTTCTTCCCGGATAGCAGCCGGCCATTCTTTTGTTTTTAGCGGTATGTCGATATCTATATCCCGCTCTTTAATAATTGTTTTTAGATCGTCTGAAAGTTTGTGCAGCCATGTGTAATTTTGTAGATATCTTTTGTGAGCAGGTATCTGCAGCAGAGGCAGGTATTCCTTGATTACTTTTTCCGGCGGCAGGCGAAAATCGTTCAGCAATCTGTTTATTACGGTTGCTTTTTCAATAATATTCAGTTTGCGCACCGCCAGGGCTTCCTTATATATATTTAATTTATTGTTTTCCATAAATACCTTAATGCTGAGAGATAACGCTGGTGTTTGAGGCATCCCCGGGCCAGGATGCGGGCTTTTTCT
>CAZIXI010000157.1:0-8188 GCA_964543115.1 uncultured bacterium | reverse complement strand
AACATATATATCCGGCAATCAATACAGGGATTCATCCCGCGGCCGTAACCATAGCGGGGGTTCCTGAGTACTGTTAAATAATCAGGCCCTTTGTTGATTATCTTGATGGGGAGACCCAGTGAGCGGGCAACGGCTACCGCCTGATTATTACAGCCATTACTTTTCGCGGTACAGGTACAAAACGGACTGGTATAATGCAGGGCTTCCAGGGCAACGCCCTGTTCTAAGACCATTTTTACGGCCAGACTGCTGTCCAGACCACCTGATAATAGGGCCACTGCTTTTGTCGCCATCAGTTATCCCGTCTTCCTTACTGTTACAATAAAATAATCCTGTTTTTCCTCTATCCCCAGGATCTCCTGCCCGTCGTTCCGGAGACTGGCCGGCACATTCTCTATCGGTTCACCGGCATCAAGATATAGTATAAGTATCTGGCCGGCACCCATTGCTTCTAATTTCACCTTTGTCTTGGCATAGTTAAGCGGGCATTTGACACCGCGCAAATCGAAAATTGCTTTATCGGTTTCTGGCCCTTGAGATTGTTCACTGGTTTTCCGGTCCGTTTCCACTTTTGCAAACCGGAAAGCACTGTCCATCCGCCGGTAGGCGCCGGTTACCGCCGTTAATAAATCCTCACAATATTGCCTGGTTTCTGCTTCCGGTTCCTGCTGCTGGAGTATATTGAGTGCCGTTTCAGAAAGATCAAGGAACCGTTGCGCAACAATACCTGTCTGAACAAAATTTTCCTTAAAACCGCTAATGGTCTCCGCGTCGGTGCGCGGTTCTATTCCCTTAACCACCAGCAGTGCCCGGGCGCTGAGTTTAAGTGTTTCATACCATTGCTGTTCATTTAATTTCTGTTTTGCTTCGGCCAGGTCGGCTTCAATCATATCCAGCATCCCGGCGCCACACTCGCCCGGACCGATTCCTTCGAGGGTAAACGGCTGTTCCCGGTCCCAGTCATAATACCAGTCAGGATTAATTTCCGTTACAGCTGAATAATTCCGCAGCAGTTTAGCGGCTGTTTCCCTGCCGGTAGTACTGAGCCAGTGATCAATGTCTGTATCCGTTTGTACCAGTTTTTCGAACTGCTGGATTAATCGTTTAAGCACCTCCGGAACTATCTTGGCCGGCACCGTGCCGACTTCTCCCGCCAGTTGTGTCTGTTCATACTGCTTTCTACCGCCGATAAATATTTTATAGTACGGTACCAGCCGGTTATTAACCTTCTTGGCCATCCCGTGCAGGGCTATTTGGGCGGCGGGATGGTGTCCGCAGGCATTGGGACAGCCATTCATTTTTATCTGCAGCCGCTTCAACAACGGTGACTGCAGAAACGTTTCCTGAACCATCTGTTCCAGGGCCCGGGCCAGGCCGGGTGAATTACATAACCCCAAATTACAGGTTAAGGCGCCTTTACAGGCAACAACATCCAGCAAGGTATCAGGATAGAGGAACCCGGACAAAACATCCTTGATCCGGCAATAAAGGTCGTAGAGCCAGGCATTACTGACGTTGTAAAGCATAATGTTCTGTCGCCCGGTGGTACAAAAGGCAATCCCCGGCAATACCGTTTCCAGCTCAGCCAGTCTTTGTGCCTGGGAAGAGGTTAGATCACCGCGCGGAATCCGCAGGCTGACACTGGCCAGACCCGGTTGTTTCTGCTTACGGACATTCTGCCTGAGAAATAACTGATACTCTTGGTCATCATGTTTTTCCCGCTCATCCACACCCGTCGGGGGTTCGGTAAATTGTATTTTCCGCAACTGATATTCTTTTTGGCCGCGCAAAAGTGTCATTTTTTCATTAAGCAGTTGTTTAAACTTTTCAAAACCCATATCAGCCGCCAAAAACCGTAACCGGTTATGATGCTTATTTCGCCGGTCACCATGCTCCGCGAAAACCTGTTTTAGGGCCGTTGCCAAGAGCGGAACATCCGCCGCCGGCAGCCAAGAATAGAGTAGGCTGCCCACCAGCGTTCTGGCCCCCATCCCCCCGGCACAAAGAACCCGAAAACCACGTTCCCCATCACGCAGTTCCGCCTGCAGGCCCAAATCATTCAACCCGCAGCCAACATGATCATGGGGACAGCCATTAAACGCTATTTTAAATTTGCGCGGTAGATTAAACGAATCATCCTGGGCCAGCAGAAATTCCGTTAAGCCAAGCGCATAGGGCCGGACATCAAATATTTCCCGCGGACAGATACCGGAACGTTCGCAGGCAATAATATTGCGCACCGTATTTCCGCCGCCGCCGCGCGATGAGAGATCACACCCGGCCAGAACATCCATAACCGTACCGGTATCCTGCACCTTAACCGAATGGATCTGGATATCCTGCCGGGTAGTAAGGTGCAGCAGTCCCCGGCCGAATTTCTCTGCCGTATCGGCCAGCACCCGTAATTGCTCCGCTGTTAACAGGCCCGCCGGAATGCGCACCCTGACCATCATCTGCTGCCCACCCCGCTGGGAGTAAATCCCCCAGGGCACCCGGATTCCTTTAAACCGCTCGGCGGAAAGTTTACCGGCAAGATGATCCGCCAGCTGCCGTTTATAATCCTCTAAATCGTTCTTTACCTTTAACGGTAATCGAAACATTATCTATCTCCTCGGGCGGACACAGAGGTCCGCCCCTACTGTTCCGGGCGGGCGCAAGGTGGGCGTAAGCCCGCCCCTACAACTGCTTTTTCTGTCACCTTGCCAATACAGGTTATGGTTATTCCTGCTGGTACGTTACCGTAACGTTTTTTAAAACTGCGCACCGTAGACGGACTGGTAAACATAATCTCATTAAAAAAACTAAGATCAAGATCCGGCAGATTATCCGCCATAATATTTCTGTATGCCATAACCGCGGTTACTTCCGCGCCCTGTTGTTGTAAAGCTTTGGTTAATCCTTTATCGGCAAGATCACTTCGCGGGAGCAACATCCGGCTCCCGCCCAGAGCAACTGTGCTAAATAATTCTATCAATCCCTGTGACGATTCCTCTTTAGGTACCAGATCGGCAAGCAGACCCCAGGACCGCAGTGCCGCTTTCGTCGATTGGCCAATAGCGACAATTTTTACACCAGCCAGTCCCCGCAGGTCATGGCCGGTTGTCAATAACCGTTCCATAAAATATTTAACTCCGTACCGACTGCTGAAAACCAGCCAGTCAAAAGAAGCACTGGCACTTACCGCTCGATCCAACTCTCTGTAATCCGCCGGTGGCACAATCCGGATCAGCGGCAAATGAAAATAGGTACCGTCGAGGAACGGCCGTTCCGCTGATAGCCCGGTAAACAATATTCGCTTATTGCTCTTTAGCCAGTTATATTTTTTTTCCTGTCGGCACACCTCACCGATAATTACAACGGCCGGAGCGGTAATCCCGCGTTTTTTCATTAAGTCCGCGATTGTATACAGAGTGCCGGAAACTGTCTTCTGCCAGGCACTGCCGGCATTGGCAATTACCAGCACCGGTTCCTGTACCTCCCTGCCGTTAGCGCTGAGCCGGGCGACAATATTTTCTATTACGCATACCGCCATATAGAAAACGATACTGGGCTGCTGGGCGATTACCGGCCAATTAATGCCGCTGGTTGTTTTACCTTTTGCTTCGTGTCCGGTAACCAGAACCACACTGGAGGCACAGGCACGGTCCGTCAGTGAAATCCCGGTATACGCCGCCGCAGCAGCGGCCGCGGTAACCCCGGGCACGATTTCAAAATCAACACCGGCAGCAGTAAGCGCCTCTAATTCCGCGGTTAAGCGGCCGAAAATACCCGGATCACCGTTTTTAAGCCGAACAACTTTTTTGCCGGCAGCCGCCCGCTCAAGCATTGTTTCATTAATCAATTCCTGCGCCTTATCGGTATCCGTATGCCCACAATCCTTGCCCAGTGTTCGCGTACAAATTAATTCAGCGGCAGGCAGGCAATAAGATAATATTTCCTTATCTACCAGATAATCGTAAATAACTACCTCGGCCAGTGAAAGGATATCGCGTCCGCGGACGGTAATCAGATCCTTTCTGCCCGGGCCCGCTCCGATAAGATAAACTTTTCCTGCAGCCATGAACTTAACTCCTCATCATCCTCACACACCACCACGGCCAATGATCCCTGCCCCGGCGGCGTGCTAAACTTGAGTCGTTCCGTAATCCTTTCTTGCTCTCCCAACCGAATAAGCGCTGCCGCGGCAACAATAATCCCGTCGTATTCTCCCCGATCAAGCTTGGCCAGCCGTTCGTCTACGTTTCCACGCAAACTCTTAATCGTCAGCTCCGGCCGCAACGCCAACACCTGTTCCCGGCGCCGCCTGCTGCTTGTTCCCACCAGTGAACCTGCCGGCAGCTCTAAGAGCCGCTGTCCGGTCCTGCTTACCAGTACGTCTGCCGGATCAATCGCGCGGGTGCGCCAGACTACCCTCAGGCCCTCAGGTAACGGATCCGGAAGATCTTTTGCCGAATGTACGGCCAGATCTATTCTCCCCTGTAATAACGCCCAATCCAAACCATCGGTAAAAAAATCCGTGCCTTCAAGTTTCTCTAATGCGCTGTGCTTGTCTTTATCTCCGGCTGTCTCCAACGGAATAATGGTAAAAAGACTTTTGCCCTCTTCACCGGCTGATAGCGTATCCAGTATTTCCTTTACCTGAATCAACGCCAATTTACTTTTACGTGTTCCGACTATTATTCTCTTCATTTAATCAGGCAACCTGCAACTGGTTAATGGCTGTTTTAATAATCCTCTCAGCTTCCCCTACGGCATTAGCTCTTCTTTTAAGATTAGCCGCGATGATCGTCTTCACGCTATCAATATTATATAGCTTAACCATTTCTCCGGCCAGAGCGGGATCCGCGTCGCGGGGCACGGCCAGATCAAATATGATCAGAGGTTTATTACGCGTCCCCAGCGCTTTCTCTAACCGATCCGCTCTCAGGATATAATGAGGTGAGGCGGTTGCTGAAAATACCATATCCGCCTGACACAAATACTCTGCCAGTTTATCCAGCCGTACTGCCTGAGCTCCCAGCTGCCGCGCCGCCTGCCGCGCCCGGTCAAACGTACGGTTAGCGATCCAGGTAATTTTACCGCCGCGTTTAACAATATATTTACCCGTATTAATACTTATTTTCCCCGTACCAATAAGAATAATATTTTTGTTCCGCAGCGACCCGGCTACCTGCTCGGCGAGCACTACGGCCGACTGGGGCACGGAAACAGCCCCGCGGGAAATAACTGTTTTTTCACGCACCGCTCTTCCCAACCGCAGTGACCGGTTAATGCTACTCGTAAGAAAATTTCCTGCTGCCCCACAAGTCTGCGCCTGTTGCAAGGCCCGTTTCATTTGCCCCAGAATATAGGTCTCTCCAATAACGGCTGACTGCAGGCCGGAGGCCACCTGGCCCAAATGCCGGTAAGCGGCTGCACCGGTCAGGGTAAAAAAAGAGCGGCTTAAACTGGCAGGAACAGCGAAATATTTATCCAGAAATCGAGCAACCTGGACTTTTGCCGATTCGGCATTCCGGCAACCAACAATAATTTCGCTCCGGTTACAGGTGGAGAGCAATACGGCTTCCAAAACGGCGTCCCGGCACAAATAGCGGTAGTATGCCGGCAGGTATTTCCGCGTAAACGCCACCTTTTCCCGTAATTCCACAGGCGCCTGGTGATGGGTAATCCCAATAATCAATAGTTGCATACTGGTTATTATACACGAAAACAAGCTATTTATAGAAGCACTATGCCTTTTCCGTGATAAATCGTTTATATCCCGGCGCCATCAATCAAAGACCTGGTGTGGATTCCGCATTCCCCGCCGCATTTGCTGGTCCCAATCCAGCGGCCGGCACGCTCATTATCCTCGTTAGTAATCCTGGTGCAGGGTGAACAGCCCAGCGAACGGTAACCTTCCATATACAGGGGGTTAACCTTAACCTGGTAGAGGGCCAGATACTGCCAGACCTCCCGTTCTTTCCAGATAAGGATCGGATTAAGTTTAATTAATCCTTTATCACGTTCCTCCACTTCCTTAAAATCTGTCCGGGTACGCCCTTCGGTACAGCGCAGGCCGGTCACCCAGCATTTTACGTTCATTTCCTGCACCGCCTGTATTGTCGGTTTCACCTTGAGGATATCACAGCACTTATCAGGATTGGTTTGATACAATTTATCCTGGATCTCCTCATTATTCTCAAATACCCGCAGTTCCGGATAGCGGGCCACTTCCTCCCGCATAAATTCCTTGGTCTCTTTGGGTTTATAACGGGTAGTAACAATAAACCCGCGGATCCGGGAACTTACCTCTTTGGCCAGGTGCCAGACAGCCACTGAATCTTTACCCAGACTGTTGGCCACCACCAGGGAATCACCGTAAACATCATAGGCTTCCTGAATCAAGCGCAGAGAGCGGGCCACTTTCTCCTTGAAATTAAGTGAATCCACCAGATAATGCAGATCGTTTTCCTGTTCGAGCATCTTTTTCTTCCATTGCTGTTCCTTTTTTTCATCAATTACCATAGACATCCAACACCTCCTCTGTTAAATTTGATATTCCGGTTGTTTCGGTTGTACCCTGCCGAATGAAACATTGTTCCAGAACCGCTCATGTAAATAATAAAGAAACATCTTAACCAGATTAACCGATATACCGACGGTTAAAGCCGCCTTAATGTTCTTATCATAAAGATATATGGCAACAACTGTAGCACTAAACGCGATGAATCGCCAAGTAACAGTCTTTATTATTGTGCGCGTATGTGTTTCCATCATGACATTCCATCCTTAATAGCTACGTAAATTTCCTCTACCATATCCTCGTCAAATCTAAAGGCCTTTATCTTTGGCTCTACCTTATGCAGAGAAACAATGACATAAAGTATACTCCGATCATAGGCCAGCCGGATATCCTCTTCCGAGAGCCGCGCCGGTGAAGCGGGATGGCTGTGATAAATACCGATAAGCCGCAGTCCCTGCTCTCGCGCCTGTTTGACAACCGCGAATTGTTCCTCGGGAACAAACGAAAAATGCTCGGCACTCCGGTCCTTATTGGTCATCCGAAACAATTTTGTTATTTTGTTTCCCGTTCCCGCCAGATAGCCGCAGGCCTCCAGCGGTTGTTCTTTAAGCGCCTGTTGCACCATTTGTTTAAAAACTTCACTAGTAATAATTATCGTATTCATGATTTTCTTAGATCACAGGCCGGTTGTTCATAGTCTTTAAGTTCAGTAATCTCCGGCTCCTCACCACACACCGGACAGCAGGGATTACGCTTCAGGCTGACGGTACGAAACTGCATCGTAAGGGCGTTAAAAACAAGCAGCCGGTTCTCCAGCAGTCCTCCTTTAGCTAAAACATATTTCAAGGCCTCTGCCGCCTGAATGGTTCCCAGCATACCGGCCACGGCTCCCAGCACCCCCGCCTGACTACAGGTGGGCACGGCGCCTTTGGGCGGCGGGGCGGGAAAAATACAACGGTAACAAGCATTACCCGGAGTATAGGTAAGCGTCTGCCCGTCAAACCGCAATATCCCGCCGTGAGAAAACGGTTTATTATTCAAGACACAGGCATCATTTATAAGAAACTTGGCCGGAAAATTATCCGTCCCGTCAATAACAAAATCATAATCTTGTATCAAATCCTTAATCGTGGCAGCCGTGGCCCGCGTCCGGTGGGCAACAACCTTTACCTCAGGATTAATCTGCTCTATCTTTTCCCGGGAAGAAACAACTTTAGGCTTTCCCACATCAGGCGTAAAATGAATTACCTGCCGCTGGAGGTTAGATAATTCCACACAATCCGAATCAACCAGGCCCAGGGTACCCACACCAGCCGCCGCTAAATACAGGGCCGCCGGCGCCCCTAAACCGCCCATACCGATAATCAGCACTTTTGCCAGCAGAATCTTTTCCTGCCCCTTTCCGCCAACATCCTGCAGAATAATATGCCGGCTGTACCGGTCAATCTGCTGTTCGGTTAAATTCATGAGTCTGCTCCTTTAGACTTTTATTAATGCCTGTTTAAAATCAGCAATAATATCAGCAATATCTTCAATCCCCACCGATACCCTGATCAGCATATCAGTAACTCCGGCAGCAAGCTTTTCCTCCGCTGAACATTCATGATAAATGGTTGAAGCGGGATGGATCACCAATGTTTTGGCATCTCCCAGATTTGCCAGGTTACGGGCAATATTGAGATT
>CAZIXI010000156.1:4388-8195 GCA_964543115.1 uncultured bacterium | reverse complement strand
ACCAAAAAACGCCAAGAAGGGGAAGGCTACATACCCGCTCAGACCAAACATCATTACACTTATTAAGTAAAACGGTATAGATATATATATTAACGGTTTCTTAAAGAAGAAACTCAAGGTAAAGAATAACATCATCTTCTGCCACCACGGTGCTTCATCGCTCTGCATCATCCTTGTAAGTTGGCGGCCAAGCGCAAGTTCTACCCCCCCTCCCGCAAATTTCTGGAAGGGAACCGCACAGCTGTAAAAGCTAAGTTCCCTGGCCTTACCAAAAGTCAAATATTCTTTATGCGCCACATGATATCCTTTACCCTGCAGCCAGTTTCTAATGGCCATCATTAAATCTTCACTTACATAATCTATCGGAACAGCACCATAGTCATGCAAGCCCTCCGTATCGATGATCGCCGCATGTCCATAAAATCCCAGCGCACCAGCCCTGGCCAGTACCCGCTGCACAAAACTCGTCCAGGCATGATCTCCAAAGGCATGTGCCTCACCTTTCCAATTAAACCTCTTGGTAAATATTTCTTCCGGGAAATTAATCAGCCGCAATTTAGGATCTCTATCAAATTCAGCGAGTGCATTTGGTATCTTATAGGCATTTTCTAATGTGGTTGCGCTGTTTGCATCAAAAAATAATGCTTTTTCTCCCCGAATCCAGCTTACCATATGGCACTGACTCTGCGGCTTGCCGCGCTTAATCTCATTTTCAGAGGTTTTTAAAGTTAATGTTCCGCCGCCGTTGTCTCTGTGCCGCATAAGTTTACTGCTTCCTAAATAGCATACCTCCAATCCCCGATATTCCGGATCATTTAACATCCATTCAACATTTGCTTTTTGCTCTTTACTAACCTTAAATCCATACCCTGCATAGAGAAACATTAGTTGCAGCTTTTTATCTATCCTCTCTTCTCTCTGCTCTGTTGTTTCTGCCGGAAAACATATCTCTGCATAAACCCTATAGGCATTCCTGATTGCCACCATACCTCTTAGCGTTCTGTACAAAGGCTGAAATCTCATATTGGCCCAATCCTCTATGGCAAAAACAGCAGCATCCGATAAATCAATATATTCTGTTGTTCTTGCGCCCCTCAACCTCTTCAAGCTGCTTGCATCTCTTCTGCTCACTCCATATTCTCTGTGAAGTAAGTCACATAAATTCTCCCATTCTTCCGGCTGGCTTTGGATAAGATGGGTTAAATAAGTTTTACCTCCGTCCACCTGCTGATTTAGAAAATTAAGATGGTAGATCACCACTTCATCAAAACTGGTTATACAAGGGGTTAAAGACGGCAACTTGTCCCATAAAGGAGCCGGCGGCATGTCCATATTCAGACTGGTAAGAAAATAATGTATGCGCTCCTGCGCCTCTTCACTGCGCGGACGAATAAAATTCGGCAGATTATGAGCATTCTCTATATAATATGCATCTCTTTCAGTTCTGCTGATAACACTTTCTCTATATAAATTCTCAATAAACTTATTCCAGGTCAGCTGCCACGCGTTTTCTCTGCTCATCGCTCCCGCTTGTTGCGCCGGATACAAAACGTTCTGATAACGATTCCGAGCAATTGTGTAAATTTTTCCCATAGCCCCTTTACCTAAAGATTGCCATTCGAGAACATCCCCAATACTCGCCGTAATACCTGTCCATGGTTTACTCTGCAACCAACTACTTCCGCCAAGCCCCAGCCAGCGCCCCATAATGTAGCCGAATATTGACTGCGTTAGATGGAAGAATGTGAACGTATCAAGATAATAGAAGGAAACAAAAGGCCCCCACAATAACACCATCAACATTCCTTTTAAGATGGCAGCAATGGCTGGGGTAATTATAATTCCGGACATCTGCGCAAGAGGCATAAATGAATCCGGGGTAAGACCAAGAAGATAAAAGGTGGGCACTGTCAATAGACCAAAAACAAACAGGTTCCAAAGAAACTTCAAACCAAATGTAGTAACCCAAAACAGTATAGAAAAAAGAAATTCTTTAATACTCCTGCCAAGAAATCCGCCTCTTGCTGCCAAAACAAAACTCTTAATATTCTTGATAATAAACTTCACCCCAAAGGCAGCAGTTATCCCTGAAGCAATGGCAAATATATTTACCACAACAGGCATTGTCCATAGTACAGGAAATACTATCATCAACAATAAACTCATCGTAAATAAGGGAAACCATACTAAAAACCAGAAATAGTTACGCAGGAATACAAACCATCCTTTTAACGGTGTTATCGTAGCACCCCATATCCAGCCAATACCTGCACCTATCAATATTCCTATCAGCATGTGAAGCAATCCGCCGCTAAGCACAAAAGACAGTACACCGCCGGTGGCAATACCAATAACAATCCCTATTGTCCCGCTATATCCACTATAATCATGATATGTTTTGAAATCCTTGTAATACCGACTATTGCCACTTCTTGTTAATCTGTCCATCTGCGTCAAAACACTGTCCCTGCCTTCATTTCTTAATACATCCAAGAATCTCTCTCCTCTGCCAATCATTGTTCTCACACAACCAGCGACAGAGCTATATCTAGATAACTGATAATTACCAAATAAATCCTCTATATCCTCAGCTGAAATCATATTCTCTTTGCGTTCTCTGCGGTCATAATGCCTCTTTAGCCCCTTTATCCATTTATCTGTATCGTCTTCTATTATTGCACCGATTTCGTGCCTGGGCACTGGTGTACCTTCTTTCCAATCACGCATTTCTCTTGCCTTATCAAACAGATAAAAGGCAAAATTAGGCGCTGTATGACTTAAAGCAGCAGTAGAATCAAATACAAGCGTCTTTAACACAAGATCTGAAAATGTAAATCTATCCAACCTAGAAACCCCGCCCGTCTTATTGTGCCAGGCAACAAAGTTTTTAAGCCTGCGTTCTAATATCTGCCGCCATGACCTTCCCATATCTAATTCATTAAGTAATTCTTTATGAAGTTTATCAATAACTGCACGGCTTGATTCTCTATCAAATGCATAATCACCTACTGTGTACCGGAGATGCGATGCCAAATTCCGATCATTAATCCTGGGATCTATATATGCTACAGTGGGTCCTTGTCGAACATTCTTAATTGTTTGCCACAATTTACGAAACTCAATTACAATAAATACAGATACTGCCAGCCAAAATGCTATCGCGCCTGCCTTATACGAAAAATGGCCAATAGACATTATTAATTCAGTCACAAAACCACAAAACAAAGACCATCCCTTTAACAGTGCTGCCCCGACACCCAAGCCCGGCACCACACCACTCAATGTTTGCCTTTCACCATCCGCAGAAGGCATACGACCTGAGGAAGGTTTTTTGGGCTTGCTCCCCCTTCTTCCTTTTCTAAAAAAAGAGCGAATCCCGCCAATGATTGTGCCAATAAGAGGTATGGCCAACAAGAAGGTGCCAAACAGCATCAACACCCACAGCCACACCGGTTTTCCCTTAAGCTTATCTTTCCATGACTCTCTAGTATCTATCTTCCTTGTGTCTTTTAACACTAGGTGCACACCATCTTCGTAGCTATCTTCATATAGATTAACCCTGCCCTGCATCAGCTTCAAGCCGCCAGCTAAGATTTCCTTCTCTATCAAAACCACTGCCGGCTCATCTTCTTCCGGCGCTTCTTCACTACGGAGCTCATTGAGATCCCTCCCGCTGGATTATCGGACCGCCCTTCTTCACGCTTACGCCAAACAGAGCAGTATTATAATAGCTAGTGGCACGCAGTTCAAGGCTGCGTTTGCTGAGGCCGGCGCTGCGATCTGTTGTGCGGCAAGAAGTGAAAGGGA
>CAZIXI010000156.1:0-4378 GCA_964543115.1 uncultured bacterium | reverse complement strand
CCGGCGCTTCTTCTTCCCCTTCTGCCAGAGATTCCCCAATCTCTTCCATACCCACAGACACCTGCCGGAAAGACCGCCTAAGTTCATATTTTCCTGCTTCCTCCTTTATTTTGCCCTCAATAAATTCAACCAATAGCTGCAGCACTTCCATCTCTGACATATCAATACCCCTAGCCTGCGCCTCTGCTAATAACCTCTGCACTACACCTTTACCATTAACGTCATAGGTTAATGGTTCTACCTTTAATACATACATACAAAGTTTCTGATAAGGCACACCATCTTCCTCTCTCACATCGATCATCCATTCTTCATCAACAAATATCTTGGTTATCGACCCGGTCTCTTCATTATAGGCAAATACAGGTATTTCCTCTTCATCTCTTTGTTTATAAACTATACGTTCTCTTCCGCTGACTACGGGAACTACGGTAAACAATCTCGTGCGCGCCTCATGATATCCGGTAAACAACCTTGAACCAGTTGCCCCGAAAACTTCTTCTGTTTTTAATTCTGCCTGGCTGATTGTTGCATCTCTAACCTCAGCTGCCTTGACCACCTTATATCTGAAGGCAGCAAGACCATTCACAGATTCTTCCCTCTCCAGCAATTTAACTTCGTCAACCTTTCCCTCCACCACGCTGAAGCTTCCCGGCTGAATTCCAAACGGTACATCTTTTTCCTCATCAGCAGCTGTCTCGTAAGTCTTCCGCCACCACATATTTATCTCCCGCGAATTATTCTTCGGATGATATGTAGCAAGTATCCCACCCGAAAACGGATAATTAGGAATCAGATACAAGACAGAAGATCTTACATGCCCCAAAGATATATCCATAAATATATCTTTTATATTATCTGCTCTTATACCAATTAAGCCCAAGGCATCTATATCCTCTTGTCTGTCAAAATCAGCCAGCACCATGCGCCAGATATCTTCTGCATCCATATTGCTTATAATTTCTCTTAATTCGTCAATTTTCCCCTCTCCATTTTCTCCGACAAAACCAATAAGAATATTCCTCTCAAATACATGCAGCAGTCTAAGCAGCAAAATCTCTTCCTTTTTGGTAATATCCCTATCCAGTTTCCTTTCCATTAGATATAAATATGGTGATATCCTGCCCCGCCCGTTTTCTTCCCGGGCTGTATCCTTTAGCCACTGCACCCTCTCCAACTGCGGGATATATGTTTCATCTGTTATTTCAAAGCCCAAGGCTTCACTTAGATCCTCCAGTATATCCCTGCCCCAATGTTCCTGATAAGCATCCTTAACATGCTTAAAAACCTCTTTTGCTTTTATCTGCCCATTACTAACATATGTCTCTATTATCTCATCCCGCTTGCCTGTGTCCTGATTTCTCAGCTTGTAACTCTTAACCACATTTTTACCCCTCCAGACAACACTAATTATCTTATTTCCTTCTTCATCTATGTTAAAAACTACTCTTACCCCCATCGGGCTGCCTACTTTGCGATAATCAGTATAGGAATATCCCCAGACAGTTTCTACTGTTGTCCGTTCAACCTTGGTATCACCCCTGATACCGTACTTGGCTAATTCGTACTTTACTATATCTGGAAAGAAATCATAATCAAGTGCAGTATCTGCCAGCTCGACAATATCGTCTTCACCGGTATAGGAAACAAACTGCAAATGGGGATATTTATGCTTATCAATATTAGCATATGCCAAAATAGATCGTATTTCTTCTGCTGTCACTTCATTGCTTTTGTTGCCAAAATTTTCTACAACTTTTTTAGGATCATAATTGAACAAAGCCACCCCGGCAAGCCTCCCTACTCCTTCTCTATAGCGATATACTGTTATCCAGCTACCGCCAGCAGATACTTCCCTCATTACCCTGCCCAAAGGGTCTTCGGGCTGATAATAAGCATAAGTTGGATCAACACGATTATCACGTTCTCCGTTTTGTTTCAGCTGATAATTCACTATTTCCATTAAACCATTTACAATACCTCTACCAGAAAACATACTTTCCATAACAGGAACATATCGGCCGTTCCACTTTTCATATAATACGCTTCTAGTTGCGCTGGCACCGCTGAAGGCAGTGTTTACGGCAATACGCCCATCAGAGAATATTCTCACATACGTCCTGTCGCTGGGATCGCCTTTAATGCGCAAGTTAAAACTCCTTACCCCATCCCACAGAGGAGGATCCGCATTTTTGTCCTCTGAAAGCTCAAACTCTATCCTTCTCGGATCCACACCAATAACTGATTTAAGCTCTTTATATAGCGGACTATTCCGATCAGTAAACACATCCTCCTTTATTTTCAGGCCCTTAAATAATGCCTGCTGATCCCTGAATATGTTTGCCAGCCTTCCCTTTGCTCTTGGCATGCTAATACGCACCGTGAGATACTTATCTTCTTGTTTATACTTAAGCATAACCTGCTTCACTTTAGTGCTCTCACCAACGTAGTCATATTCCGTAAGCCAATTTTCATTCGGCACCCAAACGTTACCTTCTTTCACTGCCGGCCGCTGGTGATCTAACCGGCCGGAAAGATCATGTTTTTTGTAATAAGAATATCTTGGCGCCATTCCTTTCTGCAAACTTAAGCGCATAAAGCACACATAGTCACCTTCATCATGCTCCGCTACCCGTTTCTCTACATGAACAATCTTCCCCTGTCCATCAAGAAGAACCCGCAGTTTAGGATTATAGCCGGATTCATCTACGCCAAGATTCAAGAATAGGTGACCATTTGGAAACTTACTGTAAAGCGGCCAATCATGAATTGTCTCAGTTTGATAGTACTTTTCTATCTCCGAATCAATTTTCTCTTTTCCTTTTACTCCCGCATATCTGACCGTCTGATACCCCAGCAACAGTCTTTGCCCTACAAGAGATGCTAATACCCCTCTTTTATCTTCTACACTCAATAAACTATCATCAATTTCCCCAAGAACGCTTCTAATTTTTGATATTACACCTACATCTATCCTAAACGGTCTAATTTGGGTAATACTCTGCCTATTTAAATCAAAAACAAACTTACTACCAGCAAACACCAACACTGCCTTCGAAATCTTTACTGCTTTACCATCCGTTTTATCATCCCACAGATAAGCATCAATTTCATCAGCAACACCTATATACCCCCTTAATCCCCGATAAGTATTTTCGGAAATTGCCCAGCGCTTAAACTTATTAACAACAAGATTCCCCGCATAAAGAATATCCGTCCAGCCCAATTTATTTTTAACCTCACGCTGGGTAATCTTTGTTTTATGATTGGTAATTTGGACTAACGGCCTGCCCAACTTATCCAAATAGTTGCCATCAGGAAACGCGACCGCTAGCGCTGAGGAAAGATGTTCCCCTCTATCTCCTTCGCGAGAAGGATCATAAACATAGGTCTTGGCTTTATAAACGATATCTTTACGGATTAATTCTCCTAAAGACTTATTTTCCCTGATTTTTTTCCTTAAGTCCCTATCTTTTCTCGCTAACTTATCCGCATAATAATAATAGGTTACCCTCTCCCGCACAAATTTGCCGTTAATCCAATTGCCATCATATCTTCTCACGGCATGAGTCTTTCTGTTTTGCACTTCCTGCCAGCAGTGGCCGGTTTTTAAATTCTTAAATTGAACTATCTTTTCTCTTTTCCTATTAAGGTACTTTCCTTTTTTCCGCGGAAGGAGTACTATCTCATAAACATCTTCACCATCAACCTTTATTATTGTCTTGGTGGCTAACCAAACACCCCTTTCCTTAATATAGTCAGCTAGCGCAATAACAGTCACCACCCTGATTGTTTCACCGCCTATCTTCATTATCTCAACCTTTTCACGCAGCCTACCGGCAATGTCATAGACCACATCAATAGTATGATCTTCAGTTGACTTCTTCTCATCCCGAAAGCGGGCGCCTTTAATTATTGCTCCATCTTCTAAAACAATATCTCTCGCCGGTTTACGTGCATGTCCAGGACCCTTTATTAGTCTGCCATGCTTATAAATCCTGGTGATCGTTTTTCCTGTTTCCGCATTCCATGTCTCTGATTTATAAACACCTTCAGGCGGCGACGGGCCGGCAAGCATTACTCCGGTCATCGGAACATAAACAATCCCGCCTTTTTGATACTTATAACCTTTTGTAGGATTATCCTCATCCATAAGCACTGCATCTTCAATCTCATCATCCACCCCGGGAATGGTTTTATATATCCATTTAACCATTTTATTGTTCTTCCATTTCCACTTAACCGGACACCCCTGTGTATCCCAATAAGTAGTTTTTGTTACTGGAATACCCTCTTCATAGCTTGTTTCAGTGCCTTTAATTGTTTGAATTCTCTTCTGCGGATACTGACTAGCCTTACCCTCACTCACCGGATACCT
>CAZIXI010000155.1:0-8327 GCA_964543115.1 uncultured bacterium | reverse complement strand
ACGTAATAGCTGCTGCGGCTGTTAGCGTCTACCGTGTCCGTAAACAGGTGAGTGTTTCCGTCCTGGTCCATAAAGGTTATGGTGACCGCGGAATCATTTTCGTTGGGGTTTTGCAGCAGGACCCATTCGTGGAAACCGCTGGTACAGCCCTCCGCCAGATACCAGGATAAGGCCGTGGAGGTAGCCCCGATGGAACAATGTCCGCCGGCCATCTCAACACCACCGGCTGACCAATACATTGCCCGTTCGGCAATTATGCCGATACTGTCGCCGCTTTCCACTTTGGTGGATACGTTGCTGTTGGGCATGTAAGTAGCCACATTATATGAACGGCGGCTGTTGGGCGCTAAGGTATCTGTTGTTTGCACGGTGTTGCCGCTGTCATCCATGAATGTTAACGTGCAGGGTACGGAACTGCCGGAGGGATTTTGTAATAAGATCCAGGTGTCAAAATTAATTGTACAGCCCTCCGCCAGATACCAGACAGTGGCCGTTGAACTGGCGCCGATGGAACAATGTCCGCCGGCATTGTTTACTCCACCCGCGCTCCAGTACATCGCCCGTTCCGCAATTACGCCAAGGTCACTGGTTATTTTAGTAGAAACATCTTTATTCGGCATGTAACTGTTGACGTTATAACTGCTGCGCCTGTTTCCGGGTATGGCTTCAGATAATTGCTGGGTGTTGCCGTCCTGGTCCATGAAGGTGATCGTCACAGCGGAAGTATTAGTATTCGGGTTCTGGATCAGGACCCAGGTGGAAAAATCACCGCTGGTACAGCCTTCGGCGAGGTACCAGGTTGTCTGCCCGGCAGCCAGGGCCAGACCGCTGTATATTAGCAGCAGAAATACCAAGAGTGAAATAACGGCCAAGTTTTTCATTGCTATCCTCCTTGTCCCCGTTTTACTTTCTGCCCGTATTGCTGATGTTATTCTGGATCTTGGGCCATTCAGTGTTGGCCAGGCCGGTGCAATCTGAATCAAAGGCATAAAGCGCACCGGTATGGGTAACATTTGAAGGGTCATCATTATCAAATGAGTGATAGAAATCACCGCAATAGAGTGTGCCGTCAGATCCGATAGCAATGGAGGAACTGACAATGGAAGCGCTGCCATAGGCAGAGGGCACAATAACAAATAAATCGTATTTCTTGACAAGTGTTCCGTCCGGGTTAAACGCATAGATGTAGCGTCCTTCCAGGGAGAAATAGATGGTGCCGTTATCTCCGATTGTCGCGGTCGAGTAGATGTCGGCATTGCTGTTAATGTCCTGCATTGTGTCATAGCTCCATTTCAGGGTGCCGTCAGGATTAATGGCGAAAAACACCCCAGCTACCGAATTTCTTGGTTTGGCTGTTGTTCCCACGTAAATGGTCCCGTCGGAGTCGATTACCGGTTGTGCCTGGACTTTCTTGTTGGCGGTTGCAATTTTCCAGACAAAAGAGCCGTCGCTCATGTTTAGGCAGTAGACGTAGGAGTCTGCTTCGTTTGCGGTGAAAACACCGCCTCTGCCGGCATACAATCTGCCGCGGCTTTCGTCCAATGAAGGAGAAGAATCACCGGTCTGGGTGCCTTCCAGATCGGCATATTGCCGCCACTTCAGCGTGCCGGAAGTGCCGGAATCGATAATCGCGTAGATCCCGTAGATGCTGTGATTAGGATCACCGGTTACGTTCACATAAATAACCCCGTCACTGTCAACGGTGGGGCTGGATATAGACCAGCCGAATTCATCATTGGGCCTTTCCGGGTTGTAAAACGGATAAGGCGCTGTCCATTTAGAGGTACCGTTGGCATTATAGGCATGAAGATAATGGTGTGTCGTAACATAAATAGTGCCATCTGCAGCAATTGCCGGATTTTCCGGCCCGCCGTCTTTATTGCCGTTATAGAGCACGCCGGAAATCCAGCGTTCTGATCCGCTGGAGGTTATTGAATACAGGTAAGTATTAACATCACTGTTTTCGTTACCGTCAAGAAAATGGTCAACGACAAAATATAGATGCCCGTTTGCGTCAATTGCTATCGCTCCCGCAACTGGTTTGTCCTGGCCGACAGTATAGGTCCATAGTGTCGTGCCGGAGGAATTGACAGCGTAAACCTTGGCTGTCTGCCCGCTTCCCCATTCCACGTCACCATCGGTCCCGATGTAAATCGTACCATCAGACCCGATTGCCGGGGAGCTGGCATTTATTGGTTCGGTGTCCACGTGCCATAAGAGATAGGCCTCTTCTTCCGGATTACTGCCTTCACCGCCGCCGCCGTCGTCGCCGTCACCGTCACCACCGCCGCCGTCACCACCGCCGGGACCGCCTTCGGAAGTGTTCTCAAGCACACCAATGCTGGCATGGCCGTCCTTCCAGATGCCGTCAGCCCCGCTCCAATACATCGCGCGCTCAGTGACTATGCCGAGCTCATTGGTGCATTCGACCTTAGTTGAAACACTGGCGTCCGGCATATAGGAATTGACATTATAGCTGCGCCGGCTATTTGCCGGCACGGAATCCGTTACTTGCTGGGTTGTGCCGTTTTCATCCATAAATGTTAATGTGCAGCTGGCCGCGCTGCTGCCGGAAGGATTCTGGATCAGGACATATTCATCATAACCATTGGTACAGCCTTCGGCCAGGAACCAGGTGGTTTCAGTTGAGCTGGCGCCGAGGGAGCAATGGCCGCCGGCGTTTGGAATACCGCCGGCCGTCCAATACATCGCTCGTTCAACAATAATACCCACATCACCGGTGACTTTGGTGGACACATCTTTATCATCCATGTAATTATTAACACAGTAACTGCTGCGGCTGTTAGCATCTACGGTGTCTGTAAACTGATGAGTATTCGCGTCTTGGTCCATAAATGTAATGGTAACGGCGGAATCATTTTCATTGGGGTTCTGGATCAGTACCCAAGTGGAAAAATCACCGCTGGTGCACCCTTCCGCTAAATACCAGCTGGTGGAAGCTGCTGTTACCCCCAGGGAACAATGGCCGCCGGCACTAGCCACGCCGCCGGCGCTCCAGTACATTGCCCGTTCGGCGATTATGCCCACACTGTCGCTGCTCACTATCCTGGTAGAAACATTGCTGTTTGCCATATAATTGTTAACGTCATAGCTGCGGCGGCTGTTTGGCGGAATGGTATCAGTAAGCTCATGGGTTTTTCCGGTATCATTCATAAAGGTTATCGTGCAGCTGGCGGTAGTTTCGCCGGGATTTTGGATGAGTACCCAGGTAGAAAAATCTCCGCTGGTACAGCCCTCCGCCAGGTACCAGGTAGTTGCCGTTGTGCTGGAGCCGATAGAACAATGGCCGCCGGCCATGGCCTCGCCGCCGGCGCTCCAGTACATCGCCCGTTCGGCGATTACACCCACATCGCTGGTTATTTTAGTAGAAACATCTTTGTTCGGCAGATAATTATTAACATTATAACTACTGCGGCTGTTTCCGGGTATGACTTCGGATAGTTGCTGGGTGTTGCTGTCCTGGTCCATAAAGGTGATTGTTACAGCGGAAGTATTAGTATTCGGATTCTGGATCAGGATCCAGGTGGAAAAATCCCCGCTGGTGCAGCCTTCGGCCAGGTACCAGGTGGTTTGCCCGGCGGCCAGGGCTAAGCCAGAGTAGGCCAAAGACAAAAATATGAACAGTGTGATTATTAACAGTGTTTTCATCAGCATTCTCCTTTCATCAGCATTCTCTTGACTTAGAGTTATTTTCTTGACGTATTTTTGTTGTTAAGACCGAATTTTGGCCATTGTGTACTGGCCAGGCCGGTGCTCTCCGTGTCGATAGCGTAAAGCGCTCCGGTATGAGTAATGTTACTCGGATCATCATTGTCGAAAGTATGATAAAAATCACCGCAATAGAGAGTTCCATCAGAGCCGATGGCAATTGACGAAAAAACGATTGAGGCGCTTCCCGAAGATGCCGGACTGAGAAGAAAGAGATTGTATTTTTTCTTCATGGTTCCGTCGGGGTTAAAGGCATACAAATATTTCCCTTCCGGAGTGACGTAGATGGTCCCGTCATCCCCGATTGCCGCTGAAGAATAAGTATCAGTGTTGTTACCGGGAAAATCAACCTCTGTGTCATACTGCCATTTTTGCGTGCCGTCAGGATTAATCGCGTAAAATATCCCGGCCTCGGTATTTACCGGTTTTGATGACGTTCCCACATAAATAGTGCCGTCACTGCCGATTGCCGGTGTGGCGAAAACGGTTTTACTGTCAGTGGCAAACTGCCAGACCAATGAACCATCGCTGAGATTGAGCGCGTAAAGTCTGGAGTCAGCCGCGTCAGCAGCGAATTCTCCGCCCCTGCCCACATACAGACGGCCATAACTTTCATCGATTGCCGGCGGGCCGCTGGCCATTTGAGTTATACTTAGATCTGATATTTGATGCCATTTAAGAGTTGCTGAACTGCCTCCGTCTTCCAGGGCCCAAACACCGGAAACATTAGCATCATCCATGGAAACATTAACATAAATTACGCCGCTGCTGTCTATTGCCGGATTAGTCATTCCCCAAGCACCGTCACCTTGAGCGTTTTTGAATTCATAAGGCGATGACCATTTTGCCGTGCCATCGGCATTAAAGGCGTAAAGTTTATACTTTGCCGGCGCGTAGATTGTCCCGTCTGAGCCGATTGCCGGGTTATGAGATCCCCAGCCCCGGTCCCCGGTATAAAGGTTGTCAGAGATCCAGCGGAGTGAGCCGGAGGAGGTTAATGAATATAGGTATGTATAGATCTGACTGGTTTCAGTGCCGTCGAAGAAATGTTCAACGATAAAATAAAGATTGCCGGTCGCGTCAATAACAATTGCTCCGCCTACCGGTTTATATGTGCCTTCGATAGGATAGGTCCACTGTGTCACGCCGGCAGAGTTGATCGCGTATACTGCCGCGTTCTGGCCGGTTTCGTATTCCAGGCCGCCGATTGTCCCCACATAAATTGTTCCGTCATCACCAACGGCCGGCGGGCAGTAATATACAGGCTCCATATCCGTGTGCCACAATAAATAGGCCTCTTCTTCCGGGTTGCTGCCATCGCCACCGCCGCCGCCGTCGCCATCATCACTGTCATCACCGTCACCGCCGCCGGGCCCGCCTTCTGAGGTGTCTTCCTTAACCCCGATACTGGCATGGCCGTCCAGCCAGTAATCATTATCTCCGCTCCAGTACATGGCGCGTTCAACAATTATTCCCAGATTATTAGTGCTTTCAATTTTTGTAGAAACATTGCTGGTGGGCATGTAACTGCTAACGTTATATGTTTGGCGGCTGTTTGCCGCTACAGAATCTGTTGTCTGCTGAGTGGTGCCGTTTTCATCCATAAACGTTATTCTAACGGAAGCGGCACTGCTGACGTTCGGGTTTTGGATCAAAACATATTCATCAAAGCCATTGGTGCAGCCTTCGGCCAGGTACCAGGTGGTTGCCGTACCGCTGGTGCCCACAGAACAGTGCCCGCCAGCGCTGCTTACCCCGCCGGCGCTCCAGTACATCGCCCGTTCACAGACCACGGCCACGTCACTGACGATTTTAGTGGAAACATCTTTGTCGGCCATGTAATTATTAACATAATAACTACGGCGGCTGTTAGGCGGGACGGTTTCTGATAATTGTTGGGTATTACCGTCCTGGTCCATGAAGGTGATCGTGGCCGCGGATGTATTGCTGTTAGGATTCTGGATCAAGACCCATTCGTCAAAATTAGTGGTGCAGCCCTCAGCCAGGTACCAGGTGGTTGACGTTGCCGGTATACCCAGCGTGCAATGCCCACCGGCCATGGTTACACCGCCGGCAGTCCAGTACATCGCCCGCTCGGCGATGATTCCGATGCCGCCGGTGCTCTCTATTTTTGTTGAAACATTACTGTTATCCATATAATTACTTACATTATAACTGCGGCGGCTGTTGGCAGGTACCGTATCCCATGTTTGCTGGGTATTGCCGTTATCATCCATAAACGTAATTGTGCAAGGTGCGGCAGTGCTGCTATTGGGGTTCTGAATTAATACCCAGGTATCAAAATCCCCGCTGGTACAGCCTTCGGCCAGGTACCAGACGGTGGCCGTTGAACTGGCGCCGATGGAGCAATGCCCGCCGGCCATGGCCACGCCGCCGGCCGTCCAGTACATCGCCCGTTCAGCAATTACCCCCACATCACTGGTTATTTTGGTGGAAACGTCTTTGTTTGGTAGATAGCTGTTTACGTTATAGCTGCTGCGGCTATTAGGAGGTATGGTTTCTGTTAATTGCTGGGTATTGCCGTCCTGGTCCATAAAGGTGATGGTTGCTGAGGAGGTAGTGCTGTTGGGATTCTGGATCAGCACCCAGGTATCAAAAATACCGCTGGTACAACCTTCCGCCAGGTACCAGGTGGTTTCCCCGGCAGCGAAAATATCCGGGCTGTAAAGCATTAGCAGAGTGAAAAGCGAGATTAAAAGGATTAAGAGCGATTTCATTGCTCCCCCTTGTATGTAAAAATCATTTTTTTGCTGTATTTTTATTATTATATTTAAATTTCGGCCATTCCGTGCCGGCCAGGCCGGTGCTCTCAGAATCGATGGCATAAAGCGCGCCGGTATGAGTAACATTTGAGGGATCATCATTGTTGTATGTATGATAAAAATCCCCCATATACAGTGTTCCATCTGAGCCGATGGCGATTGATGAAAGTACGATCGAGGCGTTACCGGAAGATTCCGGACTGATAAGGTAAAGATTGTATTTTTTCTTCATGGTTCCGTCCGGGTTAAAGGCATAGATATATTTTCCTTCCGGAGTGACATAGATCGTGCCGTCATCACCGATAGCGGCTGATGAATAAATGTCAGTGCCGCCGCTGAAATCCTGGGCCGCGTCATAGCTCCATTTCTCGGTACCGTCAGGATTGATGGCAAAAAATACTCCGGCCACTTCGCCTCTCGGTTTGGCGGTTGTGCCGGCATAAATTGTACCGTCAGAATCGATAGTAGGTGTGGCCTGCACCCTCTTGCTGGCGGTAGAAAACCGCCAGACAAAAGCTCCGTTGCTTAAATTAAGGCAATAGATATATGAATCCGCTTCGTCTGCGGTAAGCATTGCTCCTCTGCCCACATAAAGCCGGCCCCGGCTTTCATCAATCGAAGGCGCAGAATAGCTGCCTTCAGTGGTGTTTATGTTTGCGTACTGGCGCCATTTTAGCGTAGCGGAAGAGCCGGAATCTGTCAGGGCATGAATACCATAAAAATCACCGGCCGCGTCCCCGTGTACATTTACATAAATTACTCCATTACTGTCTATCGTTGGGCTGGACATGCCCCAGGCAAATATATCGTTGGGGAATTCCGCGTCTACCCAGGCATAAGGTGCCGTCCATTTAGTTGTGCCGTCAGGATTGTAGGCGTATAATCTTCTTTCCGCCGGTGCGTATATTGTTCCGTCCGCGCCGATGGCTACAGAATGTTCTCCCATTCCCCGACCTCCATTATAAAGAACAGCGGATATCCAACGTAGTGTGCCGGCAGACGTTAGGGAATATAAATAAGTATTTATCTCGCTGCTTTCGGTTCCGCTCAGATGATCTTCCACGATAAAATATAAATGTCCATTGGCGTCAATGGTAATTGCTCCACCGACTATCTTATATGTGCCGGCAAGGGTATATGTCCATAATGTTGTGCCGCTGGAGCTGATCGCGTACACCGCGCCTTCCTGGCCGGTATCCTTTTCCAGTCCGCCAATGGTGCCGATGTAGATGGTTCCGTCATCGGCAATTGCCGGTGAACAATAATAAACGGGTGCCATATCCACGTGCCACAATAAATAGGCCTCTTCTTCCGCGTTGTCGCCGCCGTCATCATCGTCACTGTCACCGTCTCCGGGGCTGCCTTCTGAAGTGTCCTCTTTTACCCCGATACTGGCGTGGCCGTCTAACCAGTGATTTTGATCTCCGCTCCAGTACATAGAGCGTTCAACAATAATGCCGAGGTCATTAGTGCTCTCTATTTTTGTGGAGACGCTGCTGTTGGGCAGATAACTGCTGACATTGTATGTGCGTCGGCTGTTAGCCGGTACTGAATCAGTTGTTTGCTGAGTAGTGCCGTTTTCATCCATAAACGTTATGGTAACCGAAGCGGCGCTGCTGGCGGAGGGATTTTGAATCAGAACATATTCGTCAAAGCCGTTGGTGCAGCCCTCGGCCAGGTACCAGCTGGTTGCCGTACCGCTGGTGCCCACGGAACAATGTCCGCCGGCATTGTTTACCCCGCCGGCGCTCCAGTACATGGCCCGTTCACAGACCACGGCCACGTCACTGACGATTTTAGTGGAAACATCTTTGT
>CAZIXI010000154.1:0-8359 GCA_964543115.1 uncultured bacterium | reverse complement strand
TACCGGGAATGTTAGTGGTACTGATGACACCGGCGGATTTGTGGGGAAAAACGATAATTATTTTGGAAGTGCGGCCACGATAGCAAATTGCTACAGCACGGGAGGTGTCACGCGGCAAAGCGGCGGCAGCGAGGCTGAGTTCGGTGGATTCTGTGGGTATAATTATACTTCTAATATCACTTATTGCTATTCGACCGGAGATGTAATCTACACAGATGCAAGTGACCCCACAGACAAAGGCTTTGCTGGTAAAGGAGGTGGGACATGTACTTACACCAGTAATTTCTTCGATAGCGAAGCTTCCAATCAAAATACTGATGCAGTAGGTGCGGGCACACCTAAGACCACGACTCTGATGAAAACTATCACGACCTTCTCTGGCGCGAGCTGGGATATAGTCCTAATTGGTAGTTATGTTAATGAAAATTGGTATATTGATAATGGCAATGACTACCCAAGACTTGGATGGGCATTGAGTACCCCAACCGTAACAACAACATCAGCATCATCTATAACAACTACGACAGCCAGTTCCGGAGGCAATGTAACAGCTGATGGTGGCGCAAGTGTAACTGCAAGAGGTGTATGTTGGAGTACATCAAGTAATCCTACAACAGCTGATGACTATACAACCGATGGAACGGGAACTGGTGCGTTTACAAGTAATGTAACCGGATTAAGTCCAGGAACAACCTATTACGTCCGGGCTTATGCAACTAATATTGAAGGTACTGCATACGGTGATAATGAATCTTTTACAACAGAAGCAACAACACCTGCTATAACAACAACTGAAGCATCATCAATAACAGCGACTACCACAAGTTCAGGTGGCAATGTAACAGCTGATGGTGGCGCAAGTGTAACAGCCCGTGGTGTATGTTGGAATACGACAGGAAGCCCTACTTTATTAGATTGTGATGGTTATACAACAGATGGTACAGGTACAGGTGAATTTGCAAGCAGTATAACGGGTCTTAGTGAAGAGACAATTTATTATTTAAAGGCTTATGCTACAAATAGCGTAGATACAAGTTATGGCAGTGAAGTTTCATTTACTACATTGACAGGCACAACGTATTGGTATTTTGCAGAAGGATGTACAGCAGACACATTTAGCGAATGGCTGTTATTGTTTAATCCGGGTAGTGCAAGTGTAGAAGTTACTCCTACGTTTTATTACGAGGATTCGGATCCTGAAGTTGGTGACACAATTACAGTTGGAAGTCAAAGGCGATATACTACTAATGTGAATAGCAGAATATCAAGAAATGAAGCTGTATCTGTAAAATTGGCTGTATCAGGATCAGGTGAGTTATGTGCCGAAAGATCCATGTATTGGAATTTGGAAGATTATGAAAAGGCGGCTGGGCATTGCAGTATAGGTGCTGTTAGTGCATCTGATACATGGTATTTTGCGGAAGGATGCACGGCAGAGAGCTTTGAAGAATGGTTGTTAATATTGAATCCTAACAGTACTTCTGCAAGTGTTGATATTACTTTTTATGGGGATGACGGAATTATAGATACAACAGATGTAACCGTTCCTGCAAATAGAAGAAAAACAGTATATGTAAACGACATAATAGGTAACAGGTCATTTGGAGTAAAGTTTTTAAGTGATGTGGAAATAGCAGTAGATCGTACTATGTATTGGGATGTTGGTGCTTATGATATGGCGGCTGGGCACTGTAGTACAGGTGCTGTTAGTGCATCTGATACATGGTATTTTGCAGAAGGTAGTACACAAGAAAGTTTTAGTGAATGGTTACTAATATTGAATCCTAATGGTGCAGCAGCAAGCGTAGATGTTATTTTTTATGGGGATGACGGAATTATAGATACAACAAATGTAACAGTTCCTGCAAATAGAAGACATACGGTGGACATAAATAGAATTGTTAGTGATGCTTCATTCGGTATGAAAATTATAAGCAGTCAAGAGATAGTAGCAGAACGAGCGATGTACTGGGATGCAGGAGTTCTGGAATGGAAAGGCGGGCACTGCAGTATAGGCAGTACAGAGACTTCTAATACTTGGTTTTTATCTGAGGGTAGTACGGATAATACATTTCAGGAATGGCTGCTTTTATTGAATCCACAGGAGGAAGAAGCAAGTGTAACTTTAACATTTACTGGAGATGAGGGTGTTGTTGATACGAGATCTATAAGTATATCGCCAATGAGCAGATACACAAGTTTAATAAATGGCATAATAACAAGTTCTGCGGTATCAGTTAAAGTGGAGAGTAGTGTAGATATAGTAGCAGAACGAACTATGTACTGGTCGTCTGGTGATCTGAATAGTGCTGATGGGCATTGCAGTAAAGGTATGAATTCTCAGTAGAAGAAGAAATAAATAAAAGATAGAAGTGCAATATGTTTCGCATTTTGATTTAAGAGATAATGTAGAAAACGGCTGGCTTGATAAGCATTTTATTAACAAAAAGCTGCCAAAGCGGACCAGAATAGATAGTGCTTAAAATATCTGGAAACCTGCTAAGATAAGGAGTGAAACTGACGAAAAGGCAGCTGGTTCTAAGAGCAAACAGGTTCTAACTAAGCCTTGCCAGCGACCAAAATATTTATATTCTCGCAGTGGAGACTGCTAATACTTTCAAGCGCAGCTTGAAAGTCTAGTGTCGAGCGGAATACTACATTTATTGTTGCCTATCTAACAGCAATACGTATATCATCAATTAAGACAGCAGTAGAAACCTGGTCATCACCTATATTCTTCACTGAAAAATGAAACCGCACTCGACTCCCAGGAGGGCAAAATAATCTATGTCTTAAAACTTTAAATCTTGTTGCATGTTGAAATCCTGCAACATTATTTTCCATAAACCAGCCAGATTCGAAACAGCAATTCACACCTACTGAAAGTTCAGTAGTTCTTAGACCCTCTATTTCTTCTCTAATTATAAACGTATCATTGTATATATTGTTATTGCCGGGAAATTCACTTGTTAGTAATTTCCAGCGGAAACTTATATAACAACCTTCTTCTGGTACGGTAATCCAAGGAGAAGTTATAGTTACTTCCTCGCCTTCTGGTTGTAATAAGTTACTTATAAATCCCATATAATTCCCTTCGTAAGATTCTACTTCTCCTTCAAGGTCAGTTATAACTCTAGTATTTCTTTCATTATGGGCATTATCGCTTATGGTCCAATAGTTAAAATTACCTAATTCAAAACCTAAATTGTTTAATCCTTTAATTCTCTGTGCAAATATATCTTTATTGTTGTTACGTGTATCTAGCCAAGTTGTAATTGCCCCTCCAGTACCATCTGTAATTATACCCGGTTTGCCTGCAAGTTCATTTCCATTACCTACTCTAAATCCATTTTCAGGGAATTGTAGGTCGCCATTTGTATCTACATGCTGTATGCGAAATTCATTAGAAATATTATCTTTCCATATAACAATAGCCCCTCCGTTACCATCTGAGACCAACTCGGTAGGAAAATTGTTTCCAACCATTGCTGTACTGCCTATTAGCACTTCGCCCAGAATTCGTCTTTCTGAATTTATTTTTGTCAGGTAAATAGAATAATTGTTTTGGTTGTGTTCGTGGCGCAAAACAATAATATTGCCACTGGCGTCCGAAATTAAACGAGGACATCTGTGATTCGCCCTTCTTCTATGCCATCGTACCCTTTGACGGCCAAGAATATCAAATGTGTCTTGCCGTTCGCCGTTGCTATCAAAATAGCGTACAGATATATCTATTCTTTCGAAAGGTTCAATTCCTCCTGTTTCGGTTACAAGAATGAAACCACCGTTATTATTATGAATTAAATCATATTTTGTAGGTAACCAACCAGATGCTCCTATGGCAATACTATCAGGATTCCATAATTTCTCTCCATTATCATTAATACGCTGTGCGCGAATAATGCCATAGAGTATGTCGTAAGGTCTGACGTCATCCCGCATGTAATCTTGCCAGGTAATAATAGCTCCTCCGTTACCATCCGCAAAAATATGTGGGTTCGTTTGGTTGTCAAAACGAGTTGCTATTGGTATTCCATTTCGTACGTTCCAAATTTTTTGCCCTTCCGGATCGATTCTATGGGCGAAGATATCCGTATTTCGGCCGCGGTAGTCAGTCCAAACAATAATAGCATTACCATCATTATCAGATAAGATGTCCGGGGCATATTGTGATCCAGGAGCAGTGCATATTGCTATACCGTTTGGATCCCATAAAAGGTTTCCATCTTCATCAATATTCTGTGCATATATATCGCTTCCATCACGAGGCCCATCTTCCCATACAATTATTGCACCGCCGTTATTATTTGAGGTTATACAGTAATTTGTTGCTTCTCTAATATTGTCATATATTAACACTCCTTCTTCAGGCATCCACATTCTACGGCCTCCAGCATCTATTCTTTGAGCGCGTAATTCTGATTCGTCGCCAAATAAATTTTTCCATACAATAATAGCGCCTGAATTGTTGTCAGGAACTATTCTAATATCCTCTTGTTCATCATCGGTGACACATACAGGAACTCCGTTTTCGCGCCACATCAAGCTATCTTCTGGCTGAGCGATTTCTACATCAGCCAAAAGTGTCTTATGGGCAATAAAGGAATAAATACCGATGATAAAAATCACTATCAAAAAAGCGTTGCTAATTATTCTTTTTTTCATTTTTACCCCCCCCTTGTTTTTGATGTGTTTTGCTCTACCTGTAATAATGCAAAATATATACCAAATGGTTAAATTGTTTACAAAAACGATCTAAGTGTATGGGTGCCAAAATGTTACAAGATGTAGCTTTAATGAGCATGTATCAAGAGAGAAGGAAAATTGCTCCATTTTGTTACACTTTATGTTATGTGACGTTATAGCATTTAGAGCATAACTTTATGATAATACTTAAAATAGTGCAGAATAGCGAAAAACCTGCTAAAATGAAAAAAAATTTATTAAAAGGTAGCTCATTCTAAACTCAAACAGGTTCTAGCTTGCTCTATCCCCCGATTTCATCGGGGGACTGCTATGATTGAATGGATATAGACTGCCCCCCGACCCCGATAAATATAAGCTATTGCAGATAAATGTATGGTAATAGTTTTTTGTTATACAAAACAAATAATATGAGTTGGTCCTGTCCTAATCAAATAGAAGATTGTTTTTGTGAATTAAGAAACAAGAAATGCAAACCTGGTGCTGAAGGATGTGTAATACCGAGAAAGTATATAATGAAAAAGGGTGAAATTAATCTAGAAGTAGATAAAAATACAGAAAAGGAGTAATATATGGATTTAAATTCTATTAAAGAATCTATTGTGACAAATGTATATCATCTTACTTCAGACAAAAAAGTTCCTCTTCATAAACATGCGGATCAGGATGAAATATTTTACTGTATCAAAGGCTCTGGTTTTGGAGTTTTAGAAGATGGGGAAGTAGAGTTAAGTGTAGGTAAATCATTTATTGTTCCTGTTGGAACAATGCATTCGCTTAGAGCGGAAGGAAATCTCTACGTAAGTTCTTTTCTTGTCCCTGTAGTAGATGATAGACTAAAATAATTTGAACTATATAGAATTATCCGTAAAAAAGATAAGGGGATTGCTAAATTCCTTTTATCAACTTACCGCCGCATCACTATGGCATGGTTGGAAAAAATAAAAATTTGTATAGTTTATCTGGTTCTCTTAGGGTAAATAAGGAATGCGAATATTGTGAAGAATAGAGCAGAGCATAAGGATAATATTAAACAGGCTGTTGAGCAACCCGAGCATGATTTTTATGGCTTGGGTATAGCGCCGAAGATTTTGGATATTCTTGAGCGGGAAAAGTTTAAGGTGCCAACACCTATTCAGTTTAGAGCGATTCCTCCGGGAATTCAGGGTAAGGACATTATTGGCGTTGCCCAGACAGGAACGGGCAAGACGCTGGCCTTTGGGATACCTATGGTGCAGGGACTGGCGCAGAAAAAAGGGACAGGCCTGGTGCTTGCGCCCACGCGTGAATTAGCTATACAGATTGATGAAGCTCTCTGGCCAATAGCGTTTAACTGTGGGATGCAAACGGCATGTCTTATTGGAGGCGCTCCTATACAGCCACAGATTAAGATGCTTCGCAAGAATCCGCGGGTAATAATCGCGACTCCCGGCAGATATTTAGACCACGTACGTAATTGGAACGTTTTGCCTGAAGAAGCAATAATCTTGGTTCTTGATGAAGCTGATAGGATGCTGGATATGGGCTTTGCCCCACAGATAGATTTAATTTTGCGGTCAATTCCCAAAGAAAGACAGACCATGCTTTTTTCAGCTACCATACCGCCAGAGATCGTGAAGATTGCCGCTAAACATATGAAACTTCCGGTGTCTGTTGAGATTGCTCCATCCGGCACTGCTGCTAGACGGATAACGCAGGAATTGTTTATTGTTAAAAAAGAAGTCAAATTAAAGCTTTTAAGGAAGCTATTGGCGCAATATAATGGAGCGGTACTTTTATTTACACGCACTAAATATAATGCCGGAAAGATTACTCGGGCGATCAGGAATATGAATTATAGTGCCGCGGAAATTCATTCTAATCGCACACTCCCTCAGCGCAGCGCGGCCTTAGAAGGTTTTAAATCCGGCAGGTACAAGGTCTTAGTGGCTACGGATATCGCTGCCCGGGGTATTGATGTTACCGGAATAGAATTGGTAATCAATTTTGATTTACCGGACGACGCGCAAAACTACGTGCATCGTATCGGCCGTACGGGTAGAGCAGGGCATGAGGGCTATGCGATATCTTTTGCCACTCCGGACCAGAAAAGAGATGTAATGGACATCGAAAAGATTATCCGGACACAATTGCCGATTGTTAAGCACCCGGAGATTTCCGCGCAGCAATTCAGTAATGTGCCGCAGCGCCCTGCGCATAAAAAATTCAGGAAGCGATTTAAGCCGCGGCCGGGGCGCTTTCATAGGCGGAATCGCGCGGGAAAGGGTAATTAAATGGCTAAAGAATTTGCAACAGCTATAAATTGCATGGATGGCCGTGTTCAAAAACCGGTTACAGACTATATACAGAAGAATTTCAGAGTTGATTATG
Organism: uncultured bacterium; assembly: GCA_964543115.1. Taxonomy (GTDB): domain Bacteria; phylum Auribacterota; class CAZIXI01; order CAZIXI01; family CAZIXI01; genus CAZIXI01. The sequence goes on along the minus strand of CAZIXI010000154.1, from coordinate 1,285 downwards.
TCGATGCAATTACAGAGCCGGGACCTAATAAGATATTAGCGGAAGGGAAAGATGAAAGTATTATTGCATCTATGAGGAAAAAGGTAGAAATATCCGTTGAAAAACACAATTCCGGACTTATTGTCATTGCTGCGCATCATGATTGCGCGGGGAATCCGGCAAGCGAAGATGCGCAAAAAGAGCAGCTGAGAAAAGCTGTGAGTATTGTTGCTTCATGGAAGTTTCCAGTGAAGATGATAGTGGCGTTGTGGTTGGATGAAAATTTCACGCCGAGCGCTATTAGTTAGGTAAGAGTGCGTAAATTCTTTCAGGCTTTTTTGAGCGGGTAGCGGGAGAATCCGGGATGTGAGAAAAAATAAAAGTATGTTGTAAAGGATTTCTGTCTAGGGTAGAATCTTGACTGCGCATTGATGTTAGGTGGAATGGGCGGTCCAAATTCGGATAAAAGGAGGATATGTTGGCAAAAGATAATTATTCATATAATAAGTATCGGAAAGAGTTAGCAAAGAAAAAGAAAAAAGAAGAGAAGAAACAGAGAAAACTGGCTAAAAAAAATCTAAAGGCAGCTTCTGAGGGGGGGGGCTCAGGGTTGGCTCCTAATGCTGGTGACGCGGCAGTGTAAAGAAACATTTAAAAATATTTGTGAAAGTCCTGTGATTATTAGTTCAAGGGCTAAACAATCTTACCACAACTACAAAGGAGGTAGTATGGGATATCAACAAGATAGAGGTGGATTCGGCGGAAGTCCGCGCGAGATGCATAAAGCGATTTGCGAGGAATGTAAGAATGAATGTGAAGTGCCTTTTAAACCCAAAGAAGGCCGTCCGGTATATTGCCGGGATTGTTTTTCAAAGCGCAAGAATGAGGGACGTTAACAGAAGAGAGTATGTTGGGCTTTTGCGAATACGTATGATTGCTTAACGTATTTATCAAGGGCCAGTTTATGTCCATGCCAATAATAGCAGTCCCAGGCGAAGCTTGGGGCTGCTATTAAATATTCTTTTTTGAGTAAAAGGCGCCGGTGGTTGCTTTTTAAAGAAGACGGAAAAATGTTTAGGGGTTTCTAGTGTAATTTACTATGGGGTTATTTTGAAAAAACGTTCCAGTAAGAAAAAGGTTTTGAGTAAGAGGCAGGTTGAGGCGGATATAGCTGATCTCTTTACCGAGATACAGGAGCAGTTGGCCTCATTAGAGAAAAAGGTGGACACGTTGGTGAACAGGCCTTCCGGTCAGGGGAGGGAAATGTCGTTTAGGCATTCTCCCCCTCAGGACAGGGAAAGACAGG
>CAZIXI010000153.1:0-8390 GCA_964543115.1 uncultured bacterium | reverse complement strand
ATATGTCATCAGAGGTTTTGGAAAAGGATATTGCCTACGACAGCCTGGGCCGAAGGGTGAATGCCACGCGTTTCGCGCTGGCCAGCGCTTCTCCTGATAAGTTTACGATGACGCAGCAGCTGGGTACGATGTATGACGTGAGGGGGCGGGAATATTCGAATATTATGAATGTGAAAGAGATAGGTGTGGGGGTAAAAGAGAATATGTTGCAGAACCTTGTTGTTACGCTGGTTATTGGCGGGGAAGAGAAAACCATTGTTCTGGATGCGGAAAAGGCGGTTCAGCTGGGATTGGGCCCGGAAGACATGATGAAACTGATGAAAGGCGAATCCGTGGAAATTGCCATTGGCGAGCTGGTGGTAGAATCGGGCCTGCCGGTGGATTTTGATAAACTTAAAATGGAAAATTTCCAGGATACTGATACCTGGACAGATGAAGATGGTAATACCTATACCATAGCAGGGGCTAAATGGGACGAGGAGACAGGCAAATTAAAGAGTGCGGACTCGGTTACGGTAAAAGATGAGTATGGCAATGAAAAGACTGTTACTGGAGTAGATATTGCCTATTATACGGCAGAGGATGTAAGCGAAAAATCAGTTGGGGAAGAAGGCTATATTGTCAGTAAGAAAGAAGGAGCTGTTAAAAAAGCTACTTGGACCGATGAAGACGGGAAGAAACATGTGATTTCTGATACCTGGTATAATGAAGACGGCACGATCTGGGGCTGGGATGAGAATATTGACACCTGGACGGATGAAGAAGGTAATGTGTTTCAACAGTCACACGACCATGTGGAAGGTATGAACACCATCGGCAAAGTGGATAAAGCCAAGGAGGTGCTGGGGTTAGAGGCGGAAGCAGAAGTATCTGGGGAAACCAAACTGCAGATTGAGGCAACGCTGGGTACAGAAGTTCAAGGATTGCACAAAGCGTATTCCGTTTATAAGGAGCGTACGCTCTACAATAGCTGGGGGTTAGAAGATAAGTCTACCACCTATACAGTAATGAGTGACGCGCCCAACAAACTGATGGTGGATACGGTAAAGGGTACTGAATACAACTATCTGGGGCAGAAGATAGATATTGTCAATCAGCACCAGGAGAAGGGCCGGGATATTGTGGAAGAAACAAAGCTGATTGGTACGGACGCGCAGGGTAATCAGGTGGAAATCAGCCTGGCGGATCTGAGTAATGAACAGAAACAGAAACTGTTGGCCGGCCAGAGTGTGGATGTGGAGGGTAAAGTGATTACCTTAACCGAAGCATCCATTCAGGATGCCATTGAAACCATGGCCGCGCTGGGCAGTTACACCTATTTTGACGAAGAAACGCAGAAATACCACTATGTGTATGATATAAAGCAGAATGCTGATGGCACGATAAGCTATAGTGAAGAGATATTTGAGATAGAAAAATTCTTTGAATTTTTCGGTATGCCGGAAATTAAAAATGAGTGGGATGACAATCCTTTACATATAATGAATGCTGAAGACGCAGAAACCGGTGAAAAGATAAAAGTGGATATAAGCGCATTAAGTGAGGAGGACCTTGCTGCTATTGTAGAGGCGATTGATGATTGTATGCTGTATAAAACAGAAGGAGATCAGGCTGAGGTTGAGGTTACACTGGCAGGTAAAAAAACAAAGATTAATATCTTTGCGTGGCAGGGAAAGCATATAGAGGCATATTTTCAGAATGAAACTAATAAAAAGAATGTTATCGATAGCATTCAGAACATTCAGCTGAATGAGGACCGCCTGATTAAAAGCTTTACCTATGTGCAGGGCAACGGCGAGTTTCATATTATTGAGGGTATCAGCTGGTCAGAGATTGAAGAAGGTGCTGATCCTGATGCGGAGGAATACCCTGATCTTGAGGGGAAGGGCAGCGATGCCACTAAGAATGGTGCAATGACTGTAAAAAGTCCAGACGCAACGACAAAAACATACGGTAATTACCAACTTACCTATACTGAACGGTATTTGGCAATAACAGCAACAGAGCACTGGGAAGATAAAGATTGGGGCGAAGCTGATCTGTCTAATTTTACCGCTGCCTATGATGAGAACGGGGAGTTCTGCGGAGTGGTATTCTATTGTGAGACAAAAGATAATCAAGGAAACGACCTTGAAGGCTGGATGTTCATGTATGTAGACGGAAAAACAGAAGATGGTGTGATGTCTATGGATTTTGTAAATAATATTACGTTGGGTTTTGTTACTGAAGCCTTAGATGTGGTAAGTAAAGACGCCCAACTTGGCGGGGTAAAGGTTGATGAGCAAGGGATGATTACTAATTTTACGGTAATGACCGATAATCAGCTAAGGATTTATACTGCCCATTATGAATGGGAAAATTTTGAGATTTGGGAAGATAAGGATGGAGATGGTTACAAAGAAGAGTTTGTTGGTTACAGTGATGACAAATATGTATCTTGGGGAACCACCACTTATGATACGTTAGATCTGCCAGGATTTGCTGCTGACCTGGGCATAGGTGATCTGACGGGTTTTACGGTCAACTATACCGCGAGTGCCGGTATGATGCTTGCTTTAAGTGAAGAAAGTATTCCGGAAGGTGGTTATGAGCTGACGGTAGAGAAGGATAAGAGTTATGTGGAGCTGGATAGCACCACAACCTCGCATAAGACCAACATTAGCTATAACCAGTTCGGTAATGAGGTGGGCAGTACGGAGACCCTGATTGACGCGGTCACAGGCATGACTACCATTACCACCAAATCACATACGGTTTTTGATGAAAACGGACTGGCGAAATCTTTCTCTATGGTTTCTGAAAAGTATCTTGGCGACAGTTTTATTTCTTCGAATTATTCGTATATCAGCAATATAAAACATGACAGTCTGGGCCAGATAACGGAGAAAAATACCATTTCATACGGCAGCATGAATAATATTGTCAGCCAGATGAAAGAGACCTATACCTATGATGAATTCGGCCGGGTAAAGGATTCTTATACGGTAGTGCATCAGACAGCTTCCGGTGTGGTTAAGCAGTTTAAGGGAATAAAAGGGGGCGGCGGTTTAATGGAGGCCTTAGCGGCTTCGGGCTACAGCGAAACTGAAATTATGGAGATGGTTGCTAACGGCATGGCGGTGGTTGATATAGTTGGTTTTGTGGATTGGATCCGTGATGAAGAGGGAAATGCCGTTAGTGATGGTGAGGGCAAGGAGTTTATTGATGCTTATGGCAATACCTATACCAAAGAGGAATTGAAGGGCTACTTCATGAGCGTTTATTTGGAAAAAGGATATACGGTTAACAAGGTCACCAGTATCGTAAATAAGGTGATGGCTGTTCTGGACCTGCAAAAAGTGCAATATGAAGAAAAAGAAGTGTCAGTGTTAATGGGTGATATTAATAATGACGGTAAGGTGGATGGGGAAGAGTTAAGTAATGCCATTTTAGTGATCGCGAGTATAACCGGCGATGAGAAGTACGAAAATCTGCTCAAGGAAATTGGGTTGGACACATACGCTGAAATTGTGGATAAATATTTTGGCGGCAACGAAGAGCTGGCGACTGCAATGCTGGATTTTGACGGTAATGGTTTGCTGGAGCAAGCTGACCGTGATTTTATTGAACAAAAGTATCATTTGCATGAAATTGATGATTTTCTTACGGATGAAAACGGTGTGGGCGGAAAGATTGCCTTTGAAGGAAAGGCAAAGTTCAAAATAGACAATGAAGAACAGATCCAGCAACTGGCCGAGGACATAAATGGAGTTGCCTTTGACTTCTTAATTCTTGGTGATCTCAATGGTGATATGCATGTAACGGAGGAAGAGCTGATCCAGGTGGCGGATTTAATCGCGCTTTCCCAGAAAGATCATGCTGCGTTTCAGCAGGCCGTACAGGGCATTGCCGATGCTCATTATGGTGGGGATATTGATAAGGTAATTAAGCTGTTGGATGTTACAGGAGACGGCGAGTTGGGATTTATGGATATTGAGGAACTGGAGGTTGCTTTTAAGGATCCCGAAGACAAAGAGATGTATTTAAACGGTGTCACAATTGAGATCAACGGCCCGGTGGAGATCACGGAAGACGGTGAGTTAGTACTCAAAGGCGAAGAGGTTGCCTTTGAGGAAGAAGAGATGCTGTCCAAAATGGACGAGTATCAACTGATCATCGTTAGGGACAGGGAATATAACGGCCTGGGCCAGGTAGTCAGTCAGACCAAAACTGAGGGCGGCACGCAGGCTGATTCTTTTACGGTAAAATATGAATTGGATATGCGCTATAACGAAAAGGGGGAACAGGTATCCAGTTACAATGTTGTGCAAACGCCCACGGGCAAGAAAAGTTTTACTCAGGAGCTTGCCTATGATGCCCTGGGACAGGTAAAAGAGATACATGAACAGGGTTTTGTGGGTAATGACTATTATGAATATGTGCGCACAATGGAGTATGAAAACGGTCAGATAATGGAAATAAATGAGACAGGGATAATGAACGGTGAGGCCTACAATTATACCAGAACAGAAATGGAATATGATGTTTTCGGCAGGATCACTTCCTATATTGAACACGGCACAAGGGCGGGGACGGATTATATAGATATAAAAACACATATGAGTTATGACAGCGCCGGCAATGTTGCCGGTTTTATCGGCATAACATATGAAGGCGCGGGAGCAAATGAGTTTGAAAAATATACTATGAATAACCTGCTGAATTTTATGGGCGGTGTGCTTGCGAATAAGCATGGTCTGCCGGACGGACATGTAAAAATAGTTGTCAGAAGCAATGTGACCTTTGATGAACAGGGGCGGGCGGAAAGCTGGGATGAGGTGGGTTATGGTAACGAGGTTGGGGATAGCTATTGGCTGCACAGGGAGGGGACAGAATATAATGATAAGAACCAGGTTGTTGCCTATATGGAATCCGGGGAACGCCAGGGGGACAGTGGTAAATTGGAGTTTTTCAGCACGGTCCGGGACGGCATGGTGTATGCGGGCGGAATGCTGGTAGCGTTCCACAGCGTGGATATCAGTGGCGGGGATGCTGATTGCCAGGTGCGGGATTATTATCAGCAGCTTGAATATGACGCCCAGGGCCGGGTAATCGCCATCTATGAAAAGGGCAAGAAAGGTACACCAGGTGGCACGCTTTCTGATTATTCGTACCAGCGCACGGATATGGTTTATGTGGGTAATGACCTGGTGAGTTACCGGGAAGACTACTGGGGCAGTGATACGGAAGGAGTTGAGAGTTTCGGCACTAAGTTTGTTTATAATGTTTACCAGGAGGTTGGCGGCCGCCGGTTGCTGGTGGCCACAATAGAATTGGATAATAATACCAAGTCATTTAGCTCTGGCATGTTTAATCTTTCCAGTTCAAATTCCGGTACTAATGAAACAATGATAATATATTTTAAAGACACAAACGATAATGGTGTTATGGACGAGGGTGAGGTATATGAAAATGGTTTTACCGTTAAGACTGTCAAGTCCAGCTATGATGCCGGCGCTAATCTAATAAATAAGACGGTAAATGAGAACATCCGCGATATGAATGGAAACATATTAAGCACCATATACAGCCAGTATAATAAAAATAATGACCTTACGGAGCAAACGACTTCCGTGCTGGATGAGCAGGGGAACCTTGTGGAAACCACAACGGAGACCTGGATTGAAGGCAAGTCGCAGGGTAAACATGTGCAGGAGTATGAAAATAAGGTGTTTCCGGGCACGAAGGATGTCAACGGTGACGGTAAGATAGACGCGGTTTTGCTTCCGGTTAATATTGAGCACAAGATGTATGACGCTAATGGGGAATTACTTGAAGACTATACTGAACATATAGTCAGGTTGCCTAACGGTATGGCCACGCAATATATTTATAAGGGCCACCGTTTCCTTGAGGACGGGAGCGTAGAGGAGATAGATTATGCCCAGAGTGCCAACGATAAGATGAATGAGCAGATTATGGCGGCGATGGGCGAAGGCGGCTGGGAAGCAAAGGAAGACGCGGATGGTAATATTCTTTATTATACCGATAATCCCACTGATCCGGAAAATGGCAATAAGCTGTTGGTTGATGAAGAGGGAAAGATTACGGAGATGGTGGATAAAGACGGCAATGAACTTTTCAGCGTGTCCTATATGACCAGTGACACCAAGGGTGATGATACGGTGACGATAGATGGGACAACCTATGATGTGATCTATAACAGCAACGGGAGTTTTTCGATACAGCACACGGAAGTGATTGGTGGACAGGGAGGGAAGGTTGTTACGACCTTAACCTTTGAGGATACAAATGGTAATGGTGTTTTAGATGGTGAAGATAAGTGTATAGATGATGATAACATTGATGTAGATGATAAAGCCAAAGAATATATCGCCTATTGTAAGGAAAATGGCTATACGGTTCCTGATTACGAAGAAGTTAATAACATGGAAATAGAGCTGTTTCGTGACCTGCCCGGAGGGGAAAGCTTTCATAACCAAAGCGATAATGTGATGACCTTTACGATTTCGGTGAAAGATGGAAACGGTGAGGAGCTGTTTGCCATGCAGTTAAACGGCGATGCGGGATCGCAGGTTAATGATCAGGGTAGTCTGATGATGATCGCCATGCTGATTGCTAATTTTGACGTGGTTAAAGAAGACGGTTACGTTAAATTTCAGAATAAGCATATGGATATGGAGCTCTGGTTTAAGGACGGAGTGACAACGGTTGACGGTGAACAGAGCCTGGGCTTTACGCTCACCGATATAAAGGTTAACGGTAAACATTATGTTGTTAAATACGGTTTTGGCACTAAGGAGGCTGATCTTAAGGAACAGGATGGAGAGGATCTCGATGGTGTTACTGCATCAACGGAAGTAGTTGCTATGGGTATGTTTGAGGTGGATGAAGACGGTAAGCTCATAGACGCGAATGGTAACAAGCACGAAGAAGGGGATATCAAATTTGCCGGTGGGAAATTCCAGGACAAGGACGGTAACGATATCAGTCCTTCTTGTCCGGTGGAGGTCACACCCTTGGAGAGCCAGACGGATTGGCAGGGCAGCGCCACGGACGGGGGAGCAGAGTTTGCCGAAGGTGAACTTGCCAAAAGCACGTTAGGTGCCGCGCTAAGCAGTGCGTTATCTTTTCTGGCGGAAAATGAAAGGGAACAGGAGATCGAGGGCTATAGCCTAAAGAGTGAAACTACCTGGGACGGTTGTGAAATTGAATACGATGAATACGGTATGGCCACAAAAATAACCGACAAATACGGTAATACGATCTTTGAATCAACCTGGGAAATAGATGAAGAAGGTAATACCAAGGTGTATAGTGAATACGGCGGCAGCAGCCATGTTCTGCTTCTGGATAATTCCGGAAAGCATCTGCTCACCTTGTCTGTTGCGGATGAACAAGAGAAATCCATGGCAGAGATCAATCAATTAGTGGATGAAATCCTGGCCATGGGCATTGCCGGAATAGACCAAGAAGAACTGGAAGCCCTGCTTGGCGAGGGGGCAAGCGTCAGTTTGAGTGAATATGTGAAGGTAGGAGAGTACATGGTTGTGGAGTCGTTTGATATGAGTACCAGCTTGAGTGAACGAACCGTGTTTGAATGGTCCCCGACAGGATATTATACTAAAAAGGTTAATGAAGGCGTTTCTGTGTCTTATAGTAAGGTTGTTGTGGATGGCAAGGGAAATGTTGTGATCAGTGAATCCGTTTCCACTGAGAAGGGCAAATACCTGGACGAAAACAATATCTGGCATAAGATCGATTTAACGTCAAAAAGCGGGATGACAGCCGCGTATAATAGTCTGGGTCAGTTAAGGGAAAAGGAATCTAAAACAAGGGTATTCGGTACTGATCTTGATTGGCGGGGTGAAGAGCAGGACATAAATTTTACCATGTATGAAAAACAGAGCGGCATTACTTATGATTCTATCGGTCAGATAGCCGGCTATACAAAGATTACTGCTACCAGCGGTCCGCTGATGGTAAACGGCCATATAGAGCATATAAATGATACTACATATACCATCAGACAAGCGGAGATATACGAAGAAGGAGAAGATAAGGGTAAACTTAAATCCTGGTACGAAAAAGAGGTTAATAGTTTTGGCGGGGTAACAGTTAATTATGGCGTTATTTTTGCTTATGATTCAATTAATCAATGGGCCGAGTACAGTACTGTGCTGACAGAGGAAGGACAGTTTGTTGAATATATAGCAGATCCCAATAGTATTTCCGGCTTCAAGGCTGTTCTGGGAACTAAATATACGAGAAAAGAGGAACAGCAATATGGGGCCGGTTATGATGATGAGGGCCGGCTGTGGAATTTCACCAAGGTAGAGAGTTTTTCCGGCCACAGCAGTTTTAACGCGGGTTTTACCAAGGAAGAGTGG
>CAZIXI010000152.1:0-8398 GCA_964543115.1 uncultured bacterium | reverse complement strand
TCAGGAGCAGTATCCAGGAATCTGCGAAATTCCGCTATTGCCAGCAGCACATCTTCATTATCAGGTGAGGCCAGCAGCACAACGATCCAGTGCAGGCGCGTGAAATAATCGTGCTCGGCCTCCAGCTGGTCACGCGCCTCAACGAACAATTCCTGCGGCCTGAGCTGCGGTATCTGCCGGTAGACATCTGTAGGTACATCGAGGGAATCAATGTCCTCGGTTTCTTCTTCTTCTGCGCCTAAATTGAAATTGCAGAACCTGACCAGTACACTGTTGCCTACCCAGAGCATTGGATTTAGTCGTACTTCCGCCAGATTAATAACTGCTCCATCGCTAACCCGGTAAGCCTTATCCCCGATCCTGAGGTAAGTCTTTTTATCTTCCGCGGGCAGTATTTCCAGGAGTAGCATTTCACCGGTTGCTGATTCTAAAATCCATCTGCCTTCACCCGCGTCAATACAGGTTATGGCACCGAATTCCTCAATCAGGTCGCCGGCGTTGATTCGAATACCGTTAAGCTCTATTTCCTGGTCCGGTTCATTGATGGAGGTAATGGAACAGCCAAAGGACTCCGCGTTTCTTACCAGGGCCTGTTTGGAGGTTTCTCTTAAAAAGGGATTGGTGGAAGAGAAGGCCAGTTCACCAAAACGCTTCTGGGAATTCTGATATAATGAACGTTTCCGGAACACATCAAGGCGGGATAGATTGTCTTCCTCTGCCAGCTGACAAACCCACATATGCAGCAGTGTTTCGTTACCGTCGAAGATGGCCAGTAGTTCCGTGTAGGCCTTCCAGCCGGAAACACGCAGATACCTGTTTAGTTGATAGTCCGCTGGATTATGCGCGGGGAGCCCGCCGCAGACTTTGGTAAACACCAGTTCGTTTTCCCGGCAGTCGGAAACCGCGGCAATATCCTCTCTGCCGGCGGCAAACATAAAATAGCAGTCCCGACGCAGACCCTGGAAGGTGAGGAAATTGTCCCAGCCCACTGCCAGTAATAGAGACGTCGACTGCAGTAAATCGCCGATTCTGCCGGCATCCGGCGTATTCGTCCAGAGCAGGCCGGGGATCATATCGTCAAGAATCTCTACCCGGCCGGTGCTGAGCTGGTGCAGCAGGTCATTGAGTCCCCGTTTTTCCGGCGGGCGGCGGCGGATCATATTAAGGATATTGTTGATGTCATAGGTATTGGTATTTGTTTCCCAGAGTGATTTCTGCGGCAGTATTTTTACCGTTAGTTCAGGATTGTCTTTCAGCTTTTTCTGCAGCCAGAAGAGCAGGCCCACGGTTAGTTGATGCTCGTTAAGAATAATCAGTAATTCCTGCGGCCCCGACTGTGACAGTTCTTCTTCAAATTGTGTGAGCCACCTCCGGGAGTGTGGTTCCAGCACCCCCTCCTGGCAGCGGTCGGCAACCCAGTCCCGGACGTCTCTGGCTGTATCAGCGATTTTTTGCCGGTAATCTGTCTGGATCAGGCCGCAGCGCAGGGCGTCTTCCAGACCAACATCCTCAACTGATTCATTGATAAACCAGAATATCAAGTTAAACAGTTTTTTATTACGGCTGGCGTGTGTATCAAGCAGAGGTTTTCGGTCGCCTATCCGCAGCAGGACATAATCAAAAAATAGCTTTTTTATATCCGGTAGGGCGATAGAGACAGACAGCGGCCGGTCACTTTCGGGGAGGCGTACCCGGGCCAACACAGCGGCAAACTGTTGAAGTTCCGCGGTAAGCGCTTCCGCTTCCTGTTCAGTATGGATGATTCCGCTTTCAGTTAATTTATTGACTATAAGCGGAATAATATAATTATTAAGCGATTGATTGAACGCCGTTACCATCTGCTTGTCCCGGACAAAATACCATTCGGAGAGCGGGCAGAACAAATCCCTGAATAATTTCTTGTCCGGCAGCCTGCCGTCAACTGGAATCTGCATACCGGCAATTAATTTCTCTTCTATATCCATAGTGGATACTAAACCATAGCTGTCCGCGAGATCAGGAATAAGCATCCGGGCAAGCAGGAGGAAATCCTCTACTGGCAGGGCGGTAAATAACCGCTCAGTTTCTTCTGCGGAAAGGCGATAATAAACCGCTCTCTCCCGCGCGTATTCATCTATCTGTGCCGCACCCTCAAGCTGAATTTTTTGATAAACATCGAGCAGTGCCTGGCTCAGGCCGGACTCCCGGCCGTAATATTCAGACCACAGTCTGGTCCAGCCCCAGGAGCGGGCCTCCGGAAATGTGTCGCGGATATAGGTTACATAAATATCAAGCAAGGCGGTATTGGCTTCCGCGTAGGTTGCCTGCCGGTGCAGCGTTTTCCATACACGCAGCGCCTGGGCGGCATCCTGCACAGTCTGCGGTTCATAGCTCAGGGGGTCATCTTGTATGCCCTGCAGAAAGATAAAAAGTGTTCTTGATATTGTTTCATTTTCTTCGACTTCCCTGCTGTTCTTTGCCCGGCGCAGCCAGGCCAGCCCTTTTTCCCTACCCAGAACATCCAGGCAGGCGTCAAAGGCGGCAATTATGTTTTCCCCTTTGCGCAATTTCAGTTTGCGGCAAACCGTTCGCAGGAGAATCCCTTCTTTACCGGACCAGGATTCCCCGCTGCCATAGAGCCTGCGTATTTCCCGGCCGGCGGTTTTCCTCAGGGAAGGGATGATAAACGCGTCCCCGCGGTCAAACTCGACGAGCGCGGTGAGGAAATCCTCTTCTGTGGGTTTCGGCAACCGTGAATAGACATCCATTATATATTTCGCGCATTCAGTCACTGTGCGCTGGTTCCGCAGGGGAAAGCGCGCGGCAATAAATCTTTCCAGTGATTGGCTGCCCTTTGCTGCCGTCGCCAGGCATTCCCGGAGTGAATCCGGCTGGTCCGTGCCTTTTTTCCGTTTCCTCCGCAGCCGGCCTTTTACTATTCTGGTAACTAATTTTTCTACCTCTTCAGAGACAATCATGCTCTGCAGCATCCGCGGCCTGATTCCACCGTAATAACGGATTATCCGGTCACTAATATCAGCCACCTTCCAGGCCAGCCACATCTCCATTCCCAGCTCTTTGTGCAGAACGAGCATTAGTTCTTTTCCCCGGTGCCGGCGGGCCAGTTGGGTGAAGGCGGCGCCGTCCAGTACCTGTCCCTGATACAACAGGCTGCCCGCGGAAAACTGCCGGACAAATTCCCGCAGTTCGTTATTCATATTCCGGTTCTTTTTCAGCCGCTCAATGATATCCTCCGGCCGTTTTTCCCGGACAAAGAACCTTTTCCCCAGGTGGTAGGCGGTGTAGATGAGGACGATACCGCCGATAATTATAGTCCCCCACAGCCACCATTGCGAAATGTGCAGGCCGGCGGCCAGCAGGTTTTTAAAAACATATTCGGTCCAGGGAACGGGAAGGAGAACGCTCACTCCGGTGTAGAGCCAGAGGATAAAATCACGCGCGTACTGGAGGACGCTTCTGTATTCTTCAGATATATTATCCATGTATTGTTTGGTATAGGAATATTGGAGCAGGCTGCGGAAGATAAATAATTCCAGGGACAGGGTAAGCAGATTAAAGAGCACATTACTGTTTACCGCGTAAGCGGCAATAAATATAAAGGTTAGTGAGAGCGCGCTCCAGAAGAATGTTTCAGCAAGATTGCGCAATCCTTTCTGCTGGCTGGTTTCCGCCGGGAAGATATCCAACCGGTGGGAGACGATGCCCCAGATACCGCCGCTCACACTGCCGAAAAGAAAAACATAGAGCAGGCCGGAATAACCGATCAGGCCGAACAGGGCGGCGATAGTAGCCGCGCCGCCTAGGGCAAAACCGTAAAAAATACTTTTGGCGATCACGCGTACGACCAGCGGCCGTGTCTCAATATCACTGATCCATTTGATCAATTCACCTGCCGGGGAATTGAGGTGGTGGATAAATACCCGCCGTGTCTTCAGCCAGCGCGGGAACAGTCCCAGCAGTTTCCAGAAAAGCACGAAGGCGTGATTAACGCCGCGCATCACGAAGAATGCCGGTTTCAGTATCTGCTGAACATTATCCCAGGCTGGCAGGAATTTTTTATTGAGGCCGAAGAGCATGCGTTTTCGTTCCAGCTGCCTTTTGATGCCGGAAGCGGCAATATATGAGTTGTATAAACTTTCCTTGTTCTTAATGTATTCGTAATAATCATAAATGTAATCCCTGATTTTATGTTCCAGCGCGGCCAGTTCTTCCTCAGTCTCACAACGGTCAACAAGCGCGCGGATAACGCGCACGCAGAATTCTCCTAATGAGGCCCCGCGGTGTTTGATGCCTTCGGCCACCAGCATCCGCAGTTTGCCGCGCACAAATTTCTCATCCCGCAGAGCCACCGAAACAAAGTAATCTCCTTCCCGGTAGATAACCGCCAGGGTATCACCGAATTTATCTTCCTTAAAGTCCCATATTTCCGGGAAGGCTTGTTTAATCACTTCCAACGTATCGATCAAGTCCGCGTGGATCGCTAATTTCTTATCAACTTCCAGTGTTGGCAGGCCTAAGATCTTTCTCAGCTTATCAATATCCAGGGTCAGGGTGCCGGTTTGCTGGACTTTTATCTTCCCCCGGTCTATATTCACGTAACCGAATGTTCGTTCCCGGTCCTCACTGACAATAGTGATTTCCCTGTACTGTTGTTCTTTTACGCCGAAAAGGGGATAGACATGGATAGTTATCCTCGCGCCGGTATTGTCGCGCAGGGAAAAGATCTCCCTTTCCTCATAATTACGTTTATAGACCGGTACCGGTTCTTCGGCAGTGGCCTGCAGGTATTTCAGTCGGAACGATTCCCGGAGTGGTTTACTGCGCAAGGAGGTTTTAGTGGCCAGTGTTTGTTGGCGGGTATTTTCCGGGCGAGCGTACAACAGCCCGTTTGCCATAAGACAGATGATAAGAGTAAAACTAATAATCTTTTTACACATTTCTATGCCTCAATGTCTGAAGATATATATATGATAGATAGACGATAAACGGTGCGCCTATACAATATAGCACAAAAATCCCCCTATGTCAACCACCTTGACAAATCAATACCAAATCAATCAATACAAAAAAAAGGACAGCCCCTATTTAATTTTAAATAGGGGCTGTCCCCATTCCTCTATTTCTAATTTAATTAATTCTTTGCCCAGCCGCGGCTGCAGTGGCCGTCCAGATAGCTGTCTTCTTTTTTGCCGCCGTTTTCCGCCTCGCCGTAGTCCTTTTTGTTGCCTTTCTTCCAGTACATTGCCCGTTCGGCCATAACGCCGATTCCATTCTTGCTTTCTACTTTTGTGGAAACTGATTGTTTGTCCACAAAGTCGTTTACAAAGACAGAATACCTGCTGGTGGCGGGCACGGTTATGTTTTCTATTATGTTTTCACCGTCCGATTTCATGAATGTTACTTCACATTCGGCGCTCTCAGAAAAAGGGTTTATTATTAAGGCCCAAGTTTCAAAGTGGCCGCTGGTGCAGCCTTCGGCCATGTACCAGGTACTGGCGGTTTCCGCTACGCCCATGCTGCAGTGGCCGCCGGCCCAGGGTACACCCTCGGAATCCCAGTAAACCGAACGTTCAACAATTATCTTGGCGCCGTTTGTGGTTTCTATCTTGGTGGCAAATTTTTTGTCGGGGGCATGGGAATTAGCGTAAACCGTATAACGGCCGGTGGCCGGCACGCTTGCCTGGGCTTGTACGGTTGTTCCATTCTCATCCATAAAGGTTAATAAACATTCGGCATCAATGGTGTCAGGATTCATAATCAGTACCCAGGTGTCAAAGCTGCCGGTGCTGTTACCTTCGGCCAGGTGCCAGGTGACGGCCGGTCCGGTTACCCCCACATTACAATGTCCGCCTTGCCATTTGTTGCTGCCGCTGTTCCAGTAAATAGCGCGCTCAGCGATTATCTGAACGTCATTGGTGCTTTCTATTTTGGTTGATACTGAATCTGCCTCTACATATTCCTTGACGCATATTGTATAGCGGCTTGTTGCGGGGACATTGATGTTTCCGCTAACCGTGCTGCCGTCACTGAGCATAAAGGTTACCAGGCATTCCGCGTCTAGATCATTTGGGTTCATAACCAGTACCCAGGTGTCAAATTTTCCCGATGTACAGCCTTCCGCAAGATACCAGCTGGGAGAAGATTCGGTTACTCCCATCGTGCAATGACCGCCGGCCCAGGGCACATTGCCGGAACTCCAGTACATGCTTCGTTCAACGATTACTTCAAGGCCGTTAATGCATTCTACCATTGTGGATACGGAGGCATTGGGCACGTATTCGTTTACGTGTACGGTATATCTGCCGGTGGCCGGCACGGTGATATTGTGTTCTATGGGGTCCCCCTCTGTTTTCATGAAGGTTACTTCACATTCGGCGTCAATATCATTGGGGTTCATTACTAATACCCAGGTGTCAAAACCGCTGGTGCAGCCTTCCGCCAGGTACCATTTTTGGCCTTCTGCTCCTTCCAATACGACTAGTTCGAGTTCAATTGTTATTGGTGTATTATCCTCGTCATTAGAATTGATAGAAAGGGTTTCTGTGTATTCACCAGGTTCAACTTCAGCCGTATAGGTTAGCGTTACTGTGGTTGATTCTTCCGGCAGAAGACTATCCGTTAAGGACTCCGCCGAAAGCCACTCTGAGTCATTAGCCAGGGTGATATTAAATGTTAATTCTGCTGTACCGATGTTTTTAACAGTAAGGGTCTTGGTCTCTTCCTCTTCCTCTTCGAGTGTTACTGTTGGCAATTCCAGCGGTGATACATCGATTACCGGTTCAGCAGGCTCTTCCGGGGTATAGGTCACAGTAACCTTGTCATAACTTTTATTTCCCAGGGGATCAGTTGCCTCTGCCTTTATTTTATTTTTCCCTAATAAAAGAGTAATAGTCGTACTGAACTTCCCATCCACAAGCGATACTTTCTTGCCGTTTACCTTAACCGTTGCTGTTGGATCATTAACGGTGCCGGTGACTTCAATTTCCGCTTCCGGCACAGTGCTTCCGTCAACGGGAGATGTTATTTTAATCACCGGTGGGGCAGCATCTTTCGTTACAGAGATAGTTATTGTATCTGTGTCAGTTAAACTATCGTTATCTGTCACTCTCAAAGAGGCGTTGTATGTGCCGGCTTCCGGGTAAGTATAGGTGGTATTCCCGGAGGAGGCGGAAGTCCAGTCATATGTCCCATTGCCGTCAAAGTCCCACTCGTACTTAGCAATTGTTCCATCGGTATCCGTTCCCGTTCCTGTAAATGTAACTTCCAAAGGAGCTGTTCCACTCGTTGGCTCAGCAGTTGCCTTGGCGGTCGGCGGATTTACAGTTAGGTTAACAGACACTCCATGTGAATGCCATTGACCATAGTGAACCGGGGAAAGTGTCATTTCAACAGTAAATACTTTTGATGTAGCGTTAATAAAATCAGTAAAAGATATAATAAAACTCCAGGGGCCGAATCCTCCGGTACAGTTTATGGTGCTAATAACAGTATTTCCATTTTTCAAAACCAATGTACCCGATCCATTCGGCGTCAGGTTTTCGTGGGAATCGAACTCCAGCTTAATATAATCTATCCCGGAAAATTCAGAAAAGTTTAATTTGGACAAATCATAGGTTATCACGCCTGTCTGGTCAGACCATGAGCGGCCAACATACGGATCTTCTGATTGACCGATGGTGCCGTCAGGCCCCATTTCCAATTCGTTTGAGAATGCATCAGACCATGTTAGTGAACCCACTGACTTGCCGACTAATGATACTGCATAAGTAGTGCCAGATCCATGTTCTCCCCCGTCAGTGGGCACTATTCGAATGAAGTCCCCGCTTGCTGTAACCTTTATTACGGTTATGGACGCGGAACTGGTATTTCCGGCGCTATCTGTAGCCTGGCCCAGAATGGTGTTGGTGCCCTCACTCAGGGCAATCCCATTTACGGTAAATGTGTTTCCGGTTACTGTAGCCGCTTTACTATTTACGGTTACCTGAGCAATATCCGTATTATCACTTACCGTACCGGAAACAGTGATACTGTCGGCAGCCGTCTTTGAACCATCTGCCGGTGAGGTTATTGCTATTGTCGGAGGGGTTGTGTCTAATGCTTTTATAACCACTGTATCCGTGCCGGTAAAGCTGCCATTATCCGTCACCCGCAACACGGCGTTGTATGTGCCAATCTCTGAGTAAGTATATGTGGTATCACCAGAGTATGCGTCAGACCAGTCATACGTCCCGTCCCCGTCAAAATCCCACTCGTACTTAACAATCGTGCCATCCTCGTCTGTGCCTGTTCCCGTGAATTCCACGGTTAACGGTGCTGGCCCGCTTGTTGGTGAGGCCCCGGCGCTTGCTGCCGGCGGCAGATTCGCCTTCTCCTCTTCAAGGATAACTATCTCACTAAT
>CAZIXI010000151.1:0-8502 GCA_964543115.1 uncultured bacterium | reverse complement strand
GGCTTGAATATAGCCTTTATTGTTTCTGACCTGTCCCGGAAGGGGATCATCACCGGGAAAAGGCAGGTCCAGATCATGAAAGAGCTGGGAATCAATACTGATAATAATTACCTCTTAATAAATAATATTTTAAATAATGACATATCTACTTTTGATAATATTATCACTGGAAAAGATAATAACAACTACAAATATGCCGGCACAATAAGAAATGATAAAAACATCCAAAAATTCGAACTCGAGAGAAAATCACTACTGGATTTACCCGGCAATTCAGAGTCATATCAAGACCTGAAAACGATAATAAACAAAGCGAGGATATTCCATGAATGAAAAGATCAGTATTGACCCCGCAACAAATAAAATGATTGCCCGGGCCAATCAAGATAATGTACCAATCGTTTGGGATAGATTAAAAAAGATGATGCCCCAATGCGGTTTTGGCATGTTAGGCATCTGCTGTACCACCTGCAATATGGGCCCTTGCAGCATTGATCCTTTCGACAAGGAAAAGGCGGTGGGTGTCTGTGGCGCTGATGCCGATCTGATTGCCGCTAGAAATCTAGCGAGAAAAATAGCCGCCGGATCTGCCGCCCATTCAGATCATGGCCGGGATATCGCTGAGGCCTTATTGGAAATCGCTGAAGACAGGACAGCAGATTTTAAGGTGGTTGATGAAGAAAAACTAAAAAGATTAGCCGCTGAATTCGGCGTCAAAACGGAAAAAGAAAGTTTCGCGTCTATCTTAAAAGAACTTGCTAAAAGAATACTTGCTGAATTTGGAAAATATAGCGGGACGATTAAAATGATCGATCGCGCGCCAAAACGCCAGCGGGAAATCTGGGAAAAACTGAATATTACACCGCGAAACGTTGACCGGGAAGTAGTGGAGGTTATGCACCGGACAAATATGGGCGTAGAAAACAATTATAAATCTGTTCTGCTTAGCGCCCTGCGCGCCGCCCTCGCTGACGGTTGGGGCGGATCAATGATCGCCACAGAATTAACCGATACTGTGGTTGGCTCTCCGGCTCCGGTCAGGGCCAAAGTAAACCTGGGCGTTTTAAAAAAAGACATGGTAAACATTGTCGTGCATGGCCACGAGCCCTTAATAACAGAAGCAGTCTATCAAGAGATGAAGGACGAAGAACTAATTAATCAGGCTAAAGCGGCGGGGGCCGAAGGCATCAATATTGCCGGCATCTGCTGTACCGCTAACGAGATACTGATGCGGCATGGCGTTCCGGTGGCCGGGAATTTTTTGCAGCAGGAATTAGCATTACTTACCGGCGCTGTTGAAGTTATGATGGTCGATGTTCAATGCATCATGCCCTCACTCACTGATATCGCCCGGTGCTTTCATACCGAGATTATCACCACATCAACCAAGGCCAAATTTCCTGAAATAGTTAAGCATATTGAATTCACCCCGGACCGGGCAAAAGAAGTGGCCAAAAAAATCATTAAAACGGGAATTGCTAATTTCAAGAAGAGAGAAAAAAGCAGGGTCTTTATCCCTGAAGAGACCATGGACCTGGTAGCTGGTTTTACTACTGAAAACGTTAAATACCTCTTAGGAGGGACCTTCAGGAAATCATACCGGCCGCTTAATGAAGCAATTATTAGCGGCAAAATAAAAGGTGTTGTTGGAGTTGTGGGCTGTAACAACCCAAAACTAACCCATGATTTTATGCATGTATCACTTGTTAAGGAACTGATCAAAAACGATATCCTCGTTGTCCAAACAGGTTGTTCGGCCATAGCCTGTGCCAAAGCCGGTTTAATGAGACCAGAGGCCGCCCTGGATCTGGCCGGCCCTGGCCTGGCAGAGGTCTGTGAAGCCGTGGGCATCCCGCCGGTACTTCATTTCGGTTCATGTGTTGATAACAGCCGGATCCTGACCGCGGCCGTGGAAATGATTAATGAAGGACATATTGGCAAAAGTATCGATGAATTACCGGTAGCCGGTGCCGCGCCTGAATGCTGGATGAGTGAAAAAGCTATTACCATTGGCTGTTATTTCGTTGCCTCCGGAGTTTATACCGTCATGGGTATGCCTTTCCCTGTCCTGGGAAGTAAAAATGTAGAAAATTTCCTCTGCTCAGAGATCGAGAATCTTACCGGCGGGAAATTTGCCTTCGAACCTGATCCAGTTAAAGCAGCCGGATTAATAATTGATCAGATAAATAAAAAAAGGGAAAATCTGGGGCTAAAATAGTGAAAAAAATCTATTGTGACCTTGATAAATGCCTGCGTTGCCGGAGATGTGAGCTGGCCTGCTACCTGAAAAATGCCGGGGCCAAGGATATTTTCGAGGCGGTAAAACTAACAGATCCTCCTGTTAAAAATATTGATCTAATCCAGGTGGCCGGAAAAGCTCTCCCCTTTAACTGCCGCCAGTGTGACGACCCTTTATGTGTCGCTGCCTGCATCTCCGGGGCCCTATATATAGATGAAGAAAAAGATTGCATCTGCTTCAATAAAGACAAATGTGTCGGCTGCTGGTCTTGTATTATGAGGTGTCCTCATGGTTCCATATGTATGTTTAACGGCCTGGCCTCAAAATGTGATAACTGTGATAAAAAGGAAACTCCCGAATGCGTCCTCGCCTGTCCCACAGGCGCCCTGGTAATTGAATAGGAAAAATAATGAAAAAGTTTGTTGTTATCGGCAATAGTGCCGCAGGAATCGCTGCTGCCCAGGAAATAAGAAAATTAGATCCTATTGCGGAAATAATTATCGTTTCCGACGAAAAAGGACCGGCATACTCCAGGTGCCTGCTGTCATATTATCTTTCTGGCCAGATTGACCGTAAAACTATTACCTTCAGAGATAAAGCATTTTACGCGCAGCACAATATAAAATTATTAGACGGCAAAAAAATTATTAATATTAACAAAAAGGAAAAAAAGATTATTCTGGATAATAAAGAGGAGATATCTTATTATAAGCTGCTTATCGCAACCGGGTCCGCGGCAAAGACGCTGCCTTTTTGTAAGGACAGCAACGCCGATATTTTTCTAATCCGGACAATTGCAGATGCCGAAAAGATTATTGCAAGGCTCGAAGGCATCAATGCCGTTGCCATCTTAGGTGCCGGCCTAATTGGAATAAAAGTCGCCCAGGCATTACACAAAAAGGGGAAGAAAGTTTTTGTTATTGCTAGATCAAATAACATCTTATCCCAAATGCTGGATGCGAATTCGGCTGAATTTCTAAGCGGGATTGTTGCTGACAAGATTAATCTTCTAACAGGAATTGATGTTAAAAAAATAGATTGTGACAACAACCAAGTAAACGGTGTACTATTGTCAAATAATGAGAAAATAGAATGTCAGCTGGTTATTATAACAAAAGGAGTAACCCCTAACACCCAACTGGCCAAAGATGCGGGGCTAACGGTTAATTGGGGAATAGTAGTAGATAACACTATGAAAACCAGTGCTGAAGACATCTATGCAGCCGGAGATGCGGCAGAGACACTGGATTTACTAACAGGCGAACGTGATATTAAGGCCCTCTGGACTACAGCTATAGATCAAGGAACGGTAGCGGGAAAAAATATGGCAGCTGAACATACACTTTACGACGGTGCCGTCTCCATGAATTCTATTGATTGTTTCGGCATTCCCTGTATCGCCGCCGGGAATCTGCGCCGAGATTTTTCGGACGTTTATGATTTCAGATCAACTGATCCCTTAATCCTGAGAAGGATCTTTGTAAATAGAAACAGAATCCACGGCTTTGTCGCTGCCGGAGATCTCCGCTTTGCCGGCATCCTAAATAATCTTTTAAAAGAAAAACGGGACATTTCCACGATCAAAGATAAGCTCGGTTCGGCAACCTTAACCCGGGCGGATTTATTAGAATGTCTGGATGAAAAAGAAACTGTATCCTTAATGAAGAAAGGAAACTAATATGTCAAAAATCGTAGCTACCGCCGTAATCAACGGAACAAAAGAGTTATTCCAGAGAGTAAGCGACAAATATGAGAATATTTTACGAAATAAGGGTGTGGAATTTAATGTTGCTTTTCCGGAAACGGCTTATTACGCGCCCATGATCTTTGCGCTTACGGGAAAAAAGATTCAACAACTGAAAGATATTGGTTCTTTTCTCGATTATCTCCGGACCCTGATCCAGCAACCTCCGGCTGATGTTAACTGGTTACCATACCTGGGAGACGCCCTGGATAGTGGACTGACTACCTTGATGCTCGAAGAGATACTAATGCTCTTAAAGTACAGCGAAGGAACAGAACCGCAGTCAGGATATATCGGTTTTCTTTCCGATACCCAGATGAGGACACTCGGCATCCAGCTTGTGGATGGACGTATGCCCGGCTTCGCGGCAATTATCGGTGCCCCCAAAGATAGCAAGATGGCTGTCAAAATCGTGCGGGAATTGCAGGAAAAGAGTATTCTTACATTCTTAAGCGGCAGCAGCAACGGCTATACCATGAAAAAGCAGCTAGAGGCTGAAGGTGTGGAAATGGGTTGGGATACATATATTGTACCCCTGGGCGAAGATACTGAATCCACTATCTACGCGCTCAACTGGGCAATTCGTTCCGCACTGACCTTCGGCGGCCTGCAGGGCGGCTCCGGACAAAAATGTCTTGAATATTGCCGGGACCGGGTTTTTGCCTTTGGAATAGGGTTGGGCCCAATAGATGACCTCAAATTTGCCACCGGCGCCGGGGCCATTGCCATGGGCTTCCCGGTTATTGCCGATACGGATATACCGGAAATCCTGCCTACGGGTGTCTGCTTATATGAAGAATTAGTCAAAGAAAAGAATCTTAATAAAATCGTTGCTAAGGCTATTGAAATTCGCGGCGTGAAGATAACTGTTTCCAAACCGCCCATCCCGGTACTCTATGGCGCGGCCTTTGAAGGAGAAAGGGTCCGGAAAAAAGATGCCGCTGTAGAATTCGGCGGCAAAGTCTCCAAGGCATTTGAATATGTGCAGCAAAAAGAGTTAGCTGAGATCGAAGACGGGAAGATTGAGGTTATCGGTAAAGAAATAGATGATATTAACGAAGACGATGCCCTGCCCCTGGGAACTGTGGTCTATGTTGCCGGGAGAAAAATGCAGAAGGATTTTGAGCCGGTCATCGAACGGCAAATGCACCGGCTGCTCAATCAAGCCAGCGGCCTGATGCATATCGGCCAACGCAATATTGTCTGGCTGAGGATAAGTAAAGAAGCAAAAAAAGCCGGATTCAAAATCGCTGATATCGGGAAGATCATGCACACAAAACTTCTGGCTGAATATCCTTCTATCGTCGACAAAGTAGAGGTACACATATATACGGAACAGAAAAAGGCCGCTGAACATTTAGCGATAGCCGAACGGCTTTACAAAGAACGAGATCAGAGGATTGGCGAGATGACCGATGAAAGCGTAAACGTCTTTTATTCCTGTGCCCTCTGCCAATCATTCGCGCCTAATCATATCTGCATCATCACTCCGGAAAGATTAGGCCTCTGCGGCGCCTATAACTGGCTGGACGGAAAAGCGGCACATCAAATAGCCCCCACCGGCTCCAATCAGCCCGTACCCAAAGGTGATTTAATAGACGCGGCGGCAGGTGAATGGAAAGGCATCAATGAATTTGTCTATAAAAGCTCCAACAAAACATTATCTAGGTTTAGCGCCTATTCTCTTGTGCAGAACCCCATGACTTCCTGCGGCTGTTTTGAATCTATTATCGCTATTCTGCCCGGCACCGGCGGTTTTATGGTTGTGGACAGAACTTTTCTGGATATGACACCTTGCGGCATGACCTTCTCCACACTTGCCGGAGTAGTTGGCGGCGGCCAACAAACTCCGGGATTTTTGGGAATCGGACTTAGCTATATTATAAGTAAGAAGTTTATCTCTGCTGAAGGAGGCCTAAAAAGACTGGTCTGGATGCCTTCTTCCGTTAAAGAAAAGTTCAGGACCGAACTTGATGAACGCGCTAAGCAGCTCGGAGCACCAGATTTAATTGATAAAATTGCTGACGAAACCGTAACAACTGATTTAGAAGGCTTAATCCCATTTCTGACAGAAAAAGAACACCCAGCATTACAAATGGGAGAAATGATCTAGGAGTAAAACATGGATTATAACGACGTGAGAGAAAAATGGCTTGGTAAAGTTAACGAATTACAATTATCCGAAAAATTAAAAATCGGCAGCGAGACGGCTTTTTCCTACCATAAATTCGAAGGTGAATTCCCCAACAGGCCGGCAGTAGGTATGGAAATAAACGATGTTTATCCAGAAAATTGGCCGCAAATATTAAAAGAATCCATTGGAAATGATATCCTTAACAGCCCGGCTGACTGGGCCAAAAAGTGCTGCTATGATTTTCAGGCTGATCTAATTTTTCTCGATCTGCCGGGAACCCATCAAGACAAACAAAACATCCGAGCAGCAGAAGCCGCGGATATAATGAACACTGTTTTAGGCGCAGTTGACTGTCCGGTCGCCGTGAGGCCAAAAGGGAATTATGAAAAAACAAATGAGGTTATTGCCAAATGCTGTGAAAACGCCTCTAGACAGATCATTATCGGTTCCGCGCACGAAGACAATTACAGGACAATCACCGCATCCGCTATGGCCGGCAATCATTTTCTCATTGCCGAATCCCCGATAGACGTAAACATAGCTAAACAATTAAATATCCTAATTACCCAAATGCATTTCCCGCTGGAAAAAATAATCATGGACCCGATGACCGGCGCCCTCGGGTATGGACTAGAGTATACATATTCCGTTATGGAGAGGATCCGGCTGCAGACCTTTAATGACGATAAAATGATGTCACCGCCATTCATCTGCTGTGTCGGACAAGATACCTGGAAGATCAAGGAAATCAAATTAGAAGATAGAATTCTTGGCGATAATCTGCAAAGAGGAATCAATTGGGAAGTTACTACCGCTATCAGCTTAATTTTATCCGGGGCGAATATCGTTATTGTCAGACACCCTGAATCGGTAAAACAGATCAAAACATTTATCGATTCGTTATTCTGCGCAGAAACATAGGAGTCAATTATGGCCTTAACAGGATTACAAATCTTTAAATTATTGCCGAATAAAAACTGTAACGAGTGCGGCGTACCCACCTGTCTGGCATTTGCCATGAAACTTGCCGCTAAAAGCGCCGAGCTGGACCTCTGCCCGCATATCGCTCCGGAATCGCTGGAAGTACTCGGGGCCTCACAGACACCCCCAATAAAAAAACTCGACTTTGCTGCCGGAACGCAAAAATTTACTGCCGGCGCGGAAACTGTCATGTACAGACACGAAAAAACATTCTGCAACCAGACACTTATCGCCCTGGAAGTTCATGACGATTTGGCAGACACTGAATTTAACAAAAAAATTGAAGAAATTAAATCCTATTCCTTTGATCGGGTCGGTGAAATCTTATCTCCTGAATGTATATCATTACTAAACACAAGCAATAACACTGCCAATTACATCACTAAATATAAAGCGATAAAAGATCTGGATAAGATTGTAATATTGTCGAATATAAATCCTGGAATCATGCGGGAAATACTGGCGATTGAAAATAATCATTCAAAGTTAATCATTAACAGCCTCACTGCTGCCACAATAAACGACTTTAAAGAAACACTGTCCGGAAAGGACATTAAAATAGTCCTGGAAGCAAAAAATTTGGACTCATTGTTTGATCTGGTTGGACTAGCAGAAGCTGCCGGTTTAAAAAATCTGACATTAAGAACAACATCCGGATCCATAGCTGACCTATTAGAAGAAAATGTGTCACTAAGGCGGTTAGCGCTAAAAAAGCATTTCAAACCGGCGGGCTATCCTCTGCTGACTGAATGTGGCAATAATATTTTCACCGGCATCACCGGCATCTGTAAGTACTCTTCCATTATCATCATCAAGGATTACGACGGGGCCAGCCTCTTTCCTTTATTAACATTACGGCAGAATATATACACCGATCCACAAAAACCGCTTCAACTAAAGCCGGGCATATACAAAGTAGGAGAACCATCCCCTGATTCGCCCTTGATTGTAACTACAAACTTCTCTTTAACCTACTTCATCGTTTCCGGAGAGATTGAAGGATCCCCCTACAATTCCCGTTTATTAATTACCGATTCTGAAGGCATGTCCGTATTAACTGCCTGGTCTGCCAACAAATTCTCAGCCAAACTCATCGCCGACTCTGTCATTAATTCTGAGGTAGAAAAAGAAATAAGCCACAAAAAAGTGATTATCCCCGGTTATGTATCTATTCTACAAGGAGAATTAGAAGACGAACTCAAAGACTGGGAGGTCCTGGTCGGCCCCCAAGAAGCAGCCGATATCCCACAATATCTCAAAGAGACCTGGAAATAGCGTGGAACGGCGTCACCGCTTAACCCCATGAAAACTCTTAAAATCATCTCAGGAGATTTCACAAAAACAATCCATGTTAAAGAAAAAAGCAATCTATTAACTGTTCTCCAGGAAAATGACCTGTTTATT
>CAZIXI010000150.1:3504-8525 GCA_964543115.1 uncultured bacterium | reverse complement strand
GGGCATCGGCCAACGCTAAACTAGCCGTTGTACTGGCCGTGGGCACCAAACCTAAATTACAGGCCTCCCGGCTTACCGAGACATCCAGGCAGACATCACTATGAGAAGCCAACGTAGATTTAGCATTACCCGTGAGCAGGATAAGTTTCGCCCCAATTTTCTTGATTATCGGCACCAATTTAATCAACTCTTCCGTCTCGCCACTGTTGGAGATAGCCACCACAACATCATCTTTCACTACCATTCCTAAATCTCCATGAACCGCCTCTACCGGATGCAGCCAGAGAGAAGGTGTACCGGTACTGGCCAGGGTAGCAGAGAATTTTCGACCAATAATCCCCGGCTTGCCTATACCCGTAACCACAACCCTGCCCTGACAGTGATATAGCAAGTCTATCGCCCGCTCAAACTCACTTCCCATCCGCTCACTCAGCTCTACTATTCCCTGCGCCTCAATACGCAATACTTCCCGTGCCCGTTCAATAAGAGATAATTTGTTCATCGCCTCAACCTTGGCCATAGATAGTTGCCTTTCTCTTTTTCACGATGTTATCTATCTGAATTAATTCTGTAATTAACGATCTCACTTCTGCCAGAGGAAAACTGTTCGGCCCATCGCAAAGAGCCCGTTCCGGATCCTGATGAACCTCCATAAACACCAGCTCACAGCCACAGGCCACCGCCGCCCGCGCCAGCTGTGGAATAAATTGCCGGCACCCGCCGCTTTTATCACCGAGGCCACCGGGCAATTGCAAACTATGGGTAACATCAAAAACTACCGGGTAGCCGTAACTTCGCATTATGGGCAGGGCGCACAAATCATTAACCAGCTGATTATAACCAAAACTTGTTCCCCGTTCAGTAAGAAAAATATTCTTATTCCCCGCACTCTCTATTTTTTTTATTACCGGCTGCATATCCCAGGGCGCCATAAATTGGCCTTTTTTGATATTAATACATTTCGCCTTAGCGGCAACCGCCTTTATTAAATCAGTCTGCCGGCACAAGAAAGCGGGAATCTGTACGATATCAACTACCTCCGCTACCTCAGCTACCTGAGTGTGACAATGCACATCGGTAAGCACAGGCACTCCCAGTTTTTCTTTCACCTTAGCTAAAACACTAAGACCCTGCTTCAGACCCGGACCGCGGTAACTATTTTCTGACGTACGGTTGCCTTTATCATAAGAGGCCTTAAAAATGAAGGGGACATTCTCCTTTGCCGCTATTTCTTTCAACGCAGCGGCAATTTCTAAAGTTCCGGCTTCATCTTCAATAACACAGGGGCCCGCAATCAAACTCAACGGAGAATCTCCCCCCACGGTTATCTCACCAACTTGTATTTTTTTCGTCAAAATCATGATTAATTATTTCTTCTTCGCCCGTTTCTTCCCTTTTAGAGCGGCTTTAACAAAGCCATTAAACAGCGGATGGGCAGCCAATGGTTTACTTTTAAATTCCGGGTGAAATTGACAGGCAACAAACCAGGGATGCTTGGCAATCTCAACAATTTCCACCAGGCGGCCGTCCGGGGAAGTTCCGGAGAACCGCATCCCCTGACTCCGCAACAGTTCCCGGTAATAATTATTAAATTCATAGCGGTGCCGGTGACGCTCAGAAATCACCTTTTTCTTATAGGCCTTATGGGCCAAAGAATCATTTTGTAAGCGGCAGGGATAGGCGCCTAAGCGCATCGTCCCCCCCATATCAGTTACCTGCCTCTGTTCCGGCAGTAAATCAATTACCGGATATGGGGTCTTGGGATCAAATTCCGAACTATTGGCCCTGCGTAATCCACAAACATGACGGGCAAACTCAATCACCGCGCATTGCACACCAAGACATAAACCCAGAAAAGGTATTTTATTCTCCCGGGCATATCTAATCCCCCTGATCTTACCTTCTATCCCCCGCATCCCAAAGCCCCCGGGGACTAGTATACCGTCTACACCCTTGAAGGCCCGCTCTGTTTCCCTACCTTTAAGTTTTTCAGAATCAATCCGTTTTATATTCACCCGGCAGTTGTTGGCAAAACCCGCGTGTTCAATCGCCTTGTAAATACTCATATACGAATCCTGCAGTTCAATATATTTCCCCACCACCGCAACGGTGATCTGATAAGCCGGATTCTTGGCAACCGCTACCATTCTCTCCCAGCCGCGCATCCGTCTGCCACTGCCTTTTAAACGCAATTTCTTTAAGATCAGTTTATCCAGCTGTTGCTGCTGAAACACCAGAGGCACCTCATAAATACAATCGACATCCCGGGCCTCAATTACCGCCTTCAAGTCCAGATTACAAAACAAGGCAATCTTTTCCCGCACACCTTTAGTAAAAGGTTTTTGTGTCCGGCACAAGAGAATATCCGGCTGAATACCAATCTCCCGCAGGCGGCCGACACTATGCTGGGTGGGTTTGGTCTTTAATTCACCCGCCGCGCCAAGAAAAGGCACAAGGGTTAAATGAATATAAAGAACATTTTCCCGGCCGACATCAAGCGGGAACTGCCGGAGGGCTTCCAGAAAAGGCAGACTTTCGATATCACCTACCGTACCACCTATTTCCGCGACTATAACATCCTTATTATCAGCTAGGTTCCTCACCCGGGATTTAATTTCATCAATAATATGAGGGACAACCTGGATCGTCTTTCCCAGATAATCACCGCGCCTTTCCCTGGCGATTACCGTTTCATAAACCTGTCCGGACGTAACATTATTAGCCTGAGTCATAGCCGCCGAACAGAATCTCTCATAATGACCAAGATCCAAATCTGTTTCCGCGCCGTCATCGGTTACATATACTTCACCATGCTGGTAAGGACTCATTGTCCCCGGATCAACATTGATATAAGGATCAAATTTCATGATCGTGATTTTCAACCCTTCTTTTTCCAGCAGCCGGGCAATAGAAGCTGAGGCAATTCCCTTTCCTAAACTGGAAACTACTCCCCCGGTAATAAAAATATATTTTGTTTTTTTCTTCTTCCTCACATTAACTCCTTGAGAGCATCTCCAGATCCGCAACCGTATCCACACTGGGTGAATTATGCTTAGTGGTCACCATTAGAATGCGATAACCGTTTTCTAAAACACGCAGCTGCTCAAGTCCTTCAATCTTTTC
This sequence comes from uncultured bacterium, assembly GCA_964543115.1. GTDB lineage: Bacteria > Auribacterota > CAZIXI01 > CAZIXI01 > CAZIXI01 > CAZIXI01. The sequence continues at coordinate 5,402 of CAZIXI010000150.1, read as the reverse complement.
CAATCTTCCCGCCTTAAATTTTTTAAATTGCAGTAAAAACTCCTTCCGGAAAGCATACACTCCAATATGCTTGTAAAAACCCTGCGGCCCAACACCGCCCTGGCGATAACATGGCACAGACGAGCGGGAAAAATAAAGAGCAAATCCTTTACTATCCATCACTGCCTTGACCACGTTTGGGTTCAGGAACTCTTCTTTATCTTTGCTAAGCACAACTGGTGTTGTCATAACCAGTTCCGGGCGCCTCAACAGAGGCTCAACCACTTCTCCTATTAACGGAAAAGGCAAACGCGGCTGATCCCCCTGAATATTAACTATAATATCCGCGTCAACCTGGCCGGCAACATAGGCTACTCGATCACTCCCGCAGGAACAATCTTTCGGAGTAAGTATTACCTTCGCCCCAAACCCAGAGGCACTCTCCTGAATAGCCTGATTATCAGTTGCCACCAGCACTTCTGCCAGAACCGGGCTTTGCCGCACCCGCTCATAAACATGCTGCAGTAACGGTTTCCCCCGGAACAGCGTTAACACCTTGCCGGGAAACCTTTTTGATTCATATCTCGCTGGAATAACTCCAATTATTTTCATGATTACTAAAAATCAATGCGCCGGCTGTTTCTGAGCGTTCTTCAGATCCTTTATGATCCACTTCGCTCCTTCATGTAAATTTTTAGCAATAAAATCCGGCGGCGTCCAATCATCTTCTTCTTCAAAAATAAATCCACTATCATCACTGATCAGTATTGTCCGGCAGCCGACATTCTTACCCGTTTTAACATCCAGCATCTTATCACCAACAAAATAAGAATTCTCTGCATCTACCCCGTATCGCTCTATAAGATCAACCACCAGACCCGGCTCCGGTTTACGGCAAGCACATTTCTGCTGCGGATGATGCGGGCAGAAACGAACATCATCTATCTCAATACCATCTTTGCTCAGTTCCTCCAACAAACGCTGGTTTACCGACGCCAGTTGCTCCAGGGAAAAATAGCCCCGGCCCACTCCGGACTGATTGGTAATAATAAAAACCATAAATCCGTTTTTCTTAAGCAGTTTGATGCCTTTCTTCGCTCCCCGAATAATCACTAAACCATCCGGATCACTAAGGTATCCGGTATCAACGTTTATTGTCCCGTCACGATCCAAAAAGACTGCTTTTTTCATAATCTACCTGCTCCCCCCCGATTCCATCGGGGGACTGCCCCAAGCTTCGCTTGGGGCTGCCATTATATGAATGTATATAGACTGCTATTATTGGAATGGTTATAGACTGCCCCCCGATTCCATCGGGGGACTGCCATTATTGGAATGGTTATGGACTGTCCTTAATTGCTTTTAAAAGTTCTGCAATCGTCAAAGTGGCCGTCCCCACCTTCGCCACAACTACTCCGGCCGCCAGATTAGCCAGGTAAGTCGCTTCAGCCACCGTTGCCCCGCTGACCAGGGCTGTGGTAAAAACACCAACAACTGTATCCCCAGCACCACTAACATCATAAACCTGCCGCACGGCACTTGGAACAGTTACTGTTTTTTTACCGTCCTCAAAAAGGCTCATACCATGTTCACCCAGGGTAATGAGTACTGCCTGGGGGCTCCATTTAGCTAAGATAAAACGCCCTGTTGCCTCTACGTGCCCCTGATCATAATCACCACGATATTCCTCTCCCCTAATAGACAGGGCCTCTTCCAGATTGGGAGTAACTGCCGTCACCCGGCTAAAATCCAGACAGTGCCCCTTCTTCGGATCAACCACTATTACCTTATTGTGCTGCCGGCAAAGTTTCACTAAAACATCCACCAGCTCCTGAGTTATCAGACCTTTACCGTAATCTTCAACAATAACCCCGTCAATATGAGGAATTGTCTGTTTGATAAATTCACAAATCTTATTT
>CAZIXI010000150.1:0-3494 GCA_964543115.1 uncultured bacterium | reverse complement strand
CGGCAGGCGGCACACATTGTCGCAGTCTTACCGATCTTATTTATATCCCTTTTCAGCGGAGAAGAACCGTTCTCCCAATCCACCCGCACCACCTGTTGGTTATGAGCAATAACTCGCGCTTTTAAAATGGTCCTTTTGCCTTTACTCCTGACCAGGCCCCTTGTATCAGCCTGATTTTCCTTAAGTATCTTTACCAGTTCCCGGCCCCAAAGATCATCACCAATTATACCGGCCAGGGACACGTTTGCCTGCAGGCTGAAGATATTACGCGCCACATTAGCCGCACCGCCACAGGCAAATGTTTCCCGGCTCACCTGCACTACGGGAACCGGCGCCTCAGGTGAGATTCGCGTTACTTTGCCCCAAATAAACTGATCTAAAATTACATCGCCCACAACCAGCAAATTAGCCCGTGGAAATCTGCGGACAATCTTTACCAGATGAGTCTGATTAATTTTTCCCATAATCACTCCTGCCAGAGATCCATAACAGCCTGAACCAAAAAGGGTACGACAATCTCTTGCTCAGCGGTAATTGTATATATCTGTCCGCCAATATTCTCCGGTCTGGATAATTCCGTTTTTTTCGGTCCCGCAGTATCAATATCTACTAAACTGAAATCCTTAACCCGATGTCCCAAGTTCCTGGCGATAGTTAAGGCCTTAATAAACACCTGGTTTAACAATGGATCTGAACCGATATTAACAATCACACCGCCTTTCCCCAGTAAACTTATCTGATTAGCAAACATTTGAAAATCAATATAACTGGCCTCACCTATTGCCGCACCATCTGTTGATGGGTGCTGCTGGATCACATCCGCGCCAATAGCCATATGCAGAGTTACGGGAATACCATACTCTATCCCCCTGGCCAGAACACTATAATCACGATAAGGAAAATCATCCCTTAATATCTTTTCACCCAGAGCCTGCCCTGCCCCCAAACCCTGCTTCGCCCCCTGGATAATAGTTTCATTCATTAACTTTGCCGTTTCCTCAACCATCCCCAGGGTACCATCCTCAAGCCCACTGGCCTCATCCTCACCTGTCTGACCAATAAGGGCAATCTCAAAGTCAGCAATCCCGCCGGCACCGGTAATTGCTATCCCCGTAACAATCTTCCGCTCCATTAAAGAAATAAGCAAAGGCCCCAAAACAGACTCCAGTACCCCGGCCTGTAAACAAAAGAGCACCGGCCGAGAGCTTTTGGCACTAGTAATAATAGCCTGAACGATCTGTTTTAGCCGGCTGCCAGCAGAAAAATGTGACAGGGCCTCGAAAAACGGCAGGAACCCGATACCCGTCTTTGGTAAACAGCACTGGGAATCAGAAATCTTAACCTTACTTTGCCTTTCTCGTAAAGGATATGTACGAATTCGATGAAAATCCAGGGATCGCTTCTTCTTATTCATATTATTAATCTTATATATTATTATTTATTATTAATCAAATCTAAATATACTATCAGTTAACAGATGGAACTGTCAATAGTAAGATTAGTGGAATTTTGCCCATTTTTTCATAAAACTGGACCCCGCCCTGCTTTCTGATGTTAGTTATTGCGACAGTTAATCTTACATGGAAATAGCGGTTGTCCAGGTCTTTTCTCGGTATTGAAAGGTAGTCTGAGGAAATTATTATGCTATCTATCTAAGTAGGAAGTGGTTGCGAGTCTGAATCTGCTGGGTCCGGCAAAACTTTTTGGATATATTTGCTTAAGGTTAATCGATCTTCAGCATTTATCTTGCAGAATGAAACTCCCGCCTGATAAAGCCAGGACCGCCGGATTTCTTCACAGCGTACTACTTCCACCAACACATTGATTGAAACAGTTTCCGGCATTAAAACACCCGGAATAGAGGAAAGGTCCAAGCGAAGCTCTAAAATAGTACAAGGAGGAAAACTCTCGTATGTTTCAAAAAGGATGCCATGCTCACTTATATTCCTGGCATAGGCATGCTTGAAGCCCTGCGGAGATTTATTGATATCCCGGTACCATATTTCTCCGACATATTCAACCCGCGGGCTACGGCGGCGTTCTAAATCACTGGCTGATCCAACCATATTACCTCAATTCCATCTACGTCTTTTAATCCTTAAAATTTTTTTATCAACAGTCATTACCTTATAGAACAGGGGATTATTACCAAGAAGCTCCACCTTGGACCGCTTAACAGGCTTGTCTGCTTTTCTGGTTATCACTTGTAAAATACCCACCATGACCATACTCCTTTTTCTGTGAATAATTATATCACAAAAAAAATCGTACTGTCAAGGAAAAAGCAACAAGATATGGTATATTTTTAAACTGACTATCCAAGATAATGGGTACTCGCCACATTTTGGAAAAATCAGTTCACCCTAAAAAATGCTGTTTTATTTTCTCTATTATAACATCCTTGGATACCGCGCCAACCGTCTGCTCTACTACTTCACCGCTCTTAATAAACAACAATGTCGGGATACTCATTACCTGATAACGGGAGGCCACTTCCGGGCTATCGTCAACATTTACCTTAGCAACCATGATTTGGCCCGCATATTCCAGGGCAATCTGCTCAATTAAGGGCGCAATCATCTTACACGGCGCGCACCAGGGCGCCCAGAAATCTACAATCACCGGCAAAGCGGCCTGGAGCACCTCTTGCTGAAAGCTGGCATCATCAACCTTTATCTCGCTCATCCTGCCTCCTTAACCTCTCTTTAATCCCAGGGCCGCATGCAATTGATCTTTAGTAAACGGTTTAATCAATAGCTTCAACTGCTTCTCTTCGACCTTGTCCTTAATCACGCCATAGGCGCTGATCACAACCATATTTAACTTCGGGTTGTAATGCTTTAATAAATCAATCCATTCATACCCACCCAGACCGGGCAGGCGATAATCAGAAATCACTCCCTCTACCTCAGGATGATCCTTAAGGGAAAGTAATGCCGACACAGCATCTGGCGTCAGCAATACTTCCGCCACCGCGCCGGCCAACATATCCTGCACACTTTTCCTGGTTCCAAAATCATCATCAATCACCAATATCTTTTTCATAAAGCTCTCCTTGCCCTTACGGGCATCGCCCTTCTGATTAGATGATCAAACCTAATGAATATTCGGATATATCACCGATCTCATATAGCTAAAAAATGATTGATAAGAACCATAATAAACAAAGAGCGGGACAGGCCCATAAGCCGGATCCTGTTACTGCCTTTTCCCTTGTTAACAAGAAAACGACAGCCGATGGTCATCTATCTCGTGCTGCTTTCTCTTCCCGGGATTTGCGGACCAGAGAAAACACCTGCGGCCTTACCCATCCCGTTCTCTCCCTGAAACAGGAAGAATTTGAGCGGGCCGCTCTTAATTCCTCAACACAAGGCTGAGGGAATAAACGGGACCTATTTGGCCTTGCTCCGAATGGGGTTTACCATGCCCCTGGCCTTAAATCAGGGCGGTAGGCTCTTACCCTTATTCCCCGGACGCGGAGCCAAGCGGTTAAA
>CAZIXI010000149.1:0-8575 GCA_964543115.1 uncultured bacterium | reverse complement strand
CTGCCCCAAGCCGGCTCTATCCCCACATTTATCACCACAACCTTACCCAGGACGACATTACAATAATCAATTAATTCATATTTTAATTGTTGGGAAAAAGCTATTGTTTTATAAAAATACTTCCGAATAAATTTATTTAAAACCTTATAGCAAACTTGTTTTATCCCATTAACATCTTCCATCTCATCCCAGAATAGATTTCCCTCCACAGAAGACACCAGGTGCTTAATGCCCGCGGCCTTCGCCGTAAAAAAGCCAATAATATCGCCGTGAAGGAAAAAAGTATTCACAACATCCACGCGTTCAGCAATAAATAATTTACGCAATTTAATCACAAGAGGAATAAACAATAATTTTTTACTAACCGGAAAACAAAATAAATCTTCTCTCCTAGCCCCTCCAGCAATAAAATAAGTTCTTAATGTTTCCTCTTCCCTTGAACAATAAGCGATAATAACCTTAAACTTGTTCCTGTCTATGCTATTGTAAAAACTTAACATATGCCTGCTCGTTCCGCCCCGTTCGTTTAACGCCGTACAGAGTAAAGCAATTGTAGTTTTTTCTTCATCTTTCTTTGTGTTTTTTCTGTGCCAATAATTCATTTGTTTTTTAATTCTTTATATTGCTGTATTTATGACTTTTCAATAGTCTTCCCTTCAGTATTAATACGCTACATACTCCTGCGACATTACCAAGCGCCCTCTTTAAGCGGCTAATACTCAACTGCTTTATGCTGGATATAACACCTAGCGTGATTAATCCAATAAAAGCCCAATAAAAAGATAATATTGAAAATTCCTTGTGCTTAGATAAAAAATAATACCTATTTAAAACCTCGACCAGACCCAGCTGAAATGCTCTTCTTTTTGGCACAGAATCAGTTAAATGTTTCACCTGAGCATTGCCTAAAACAAATAAGTCATATTGCTTTCCGGCCCGGTAACTAAAATCCACATCTTCCAGCAAACCATACCCTTTTAAATTTTCATCATACTTGAATTTGTCCAATAGTTCTTTTCGCCAAATAGTACACGCACCGCTCAACCACTGCGTTCTCATATCCATTACCACCGGATACAGCGAACTGTTAAAACTAGACCTCAACAACTTACCCTTTTTAGAGGAGTCCAGTGAAAACAGTTTTTTTACCTTTATCAAGGAAGGAAGCGGGTTATCAATAATATTAAAAGAAACTCCTCCGGTGCTATCTGATACCTGACGCCAGAAAGAAATCATATTATCTATCGCATTATTGCAAAGTATTACATCGTCATCCAAAAAACCCACGATATCAATATCTATTGAAACATTGCTTATACCAATATTTCTCTGTTTCGTTAAGCAAGGAACTTCTGATCTAATATATCTGACATTTAATCCTTCAACGCCTTTAATCAAGCATTCGGCAGAATTGACACTCGCATCTACTATTATTACTTCCTGCGGATAGACAGACTGTTCTTTTATACTCTTTAACAAAGCAATCAACCTGTTTTCTCTATTATAAGTAGGTATAATAATTGCGAGATTATCAGGCATATACTTTTCTCCTAAGAGGCGGGACAGATTTAAAAATCAATTCCTTTAGGGCAACCGGCAGAAAATACCGCAAATTAGCACTATACCCGCAAGAACATCCCGGACATATTTTTAAAAACATTTTTTTATGGGTTTTTTTGTATTTGTCCGAATTTAAAATATTTTTTAGTGATTTCTCCTTTAAACTGCCGAAACTCCCCATAGACCAACAGCCGCCAAACACATTGCCTTGTGAGTCAATACCAATTCTTTTCTGGGACACAGTACAAGGAATACTTTTCTGCAAAGGATCTCTAAAATACTTTTCAAAATAGTTTATTTCACTGTATGTGTGATATACAGATATTGCATTGTTCTGTTTTTTCTTCACAACAAAACGCTGGAATTCTTTCAAGCGAGGGCGGGCTTCTTTATCCAGCCAATAAAACTCCTTTGTTTTATTCAGATCTTTAAAAAAATAGGGTGTATAATCAAATAAATTAACAACAAAAGGGAAATTAAAATTTTCTGCTATGGCAAATACTTCTTTGTAAGAATCAATAGTTGTTTTCATAAGGGTGTAGTATAAATCCACATAAATGCCATCATTTTTGTGTTCAGAAAGGATCCGGCAAGATTCCAGCACCTTTTGATATGCTCCTTTCCTGCCACGAATATTATCAAAATTATCCCCGACAGCATCCATTGATATCGAAAAAGATTTCACCCCGGCTTTTACTGCCTCCGCTATTATTTTCTTATCCAACAAATACCCATTAGTAATGATTCCCACTTGTAAACCAATATTATTCGCATAATTAATAATATCCATTAAATCTCTTCTTATGAACGGTTCCCCCCCGGCAATCGACACATCTTTTATGCCACTTCCCTTAAGTTGCGATAAAACACCAAACCATTCCTCCGTTGACAATTCGCTATCAGTTTTACTCTTCCATTGGCCACACATAACACATCTGAAGCAACAATTGTCTGTAATATTTAGAGCAACACAAGATGGTTTTATGGCAAAATATTTATTGAGAAAAGGAAAGCATTTTAATAAAAGCACCTTCAATGTCGTAGGCAGATACAGACAAATTAGTCTTTCAATTTTTAATAGCTTATTTTTCATTAAAAGTGAAGTTGTTAAGGCTTCCTAACCATATTTTCCATTCCCGTCCTTCCAGGGGGTAATATTTTCCGCTATCTATCATCTGGGAATATTTGAAAAGAGACAATGGTTCGTGGTACCAAGCTTTATGAGCATCATGAAGGAAAACCACTCCTTTCTCACTAAGGCATTGCGCAATAAGTTTTAAGCAACGCCTGCGGAAGCGACCATCAATAAGAACAAAATCATATTTTTCCCCTAGAGATAAAGGAAATTTTATATACTCATGTTCCTTGTCCCCCATAGGCGCATATTTTCCGCACTGCGGAACTACCTTCCACTCCCAGCCCTCTTTTTCCCAAAAAGGAGGAAATTCTCTCAAATACAAACTAACAACATCATCAAGTCTCTCTATCTTTACTAAATGTTTAACCTTATTGTGCCAAAATAAATTATTGTCTATTGAATAAATATGAAAAGGAATATTATTTTTTTTAAGAAATTTTGCCGTATATATAGTAGAAAAACCGGAACCATACTCAAAAATGTTTAATCTTGTATTTACCTTTATTGCCAGGAGGATCTTTTTATATATTTTTCTCTCCGCTACAGTCATTGCCGGCAGACTAAAAATACGATGTGACTTCATCACCAGCTTAAACATCTTATCATCATAGTAATCCGCTATTGTCCGCATTTCTTCTCACTCCTTAAAAAAATTTATTAAATTAGCCGCTGCTTCCGTTTCCATTTGCAACCGGGACTCTTTGGTTAAAGTAGCCACATGAGGAGTCACCACTACATTTTCAAGCTGACAGAGCTCCCCGGCATAAGGCTCGACAGAAAAAACATCCAGAGCCGCACCCCCAAGATGTCCTTTTGCCAAAGCATGATACAGGGCATCTTCATCTATAAACTTACCACGGGCGACATTAATAACCAGGGCATCTTTTTTCATCTGTGATATTTTTTTCTCATCTAAACGAAAAGGATTATCTTCACTAAACGACAGGTGTATACTGAAAATATCTGCTATCCGTAATAGTTCATCACAAGAAACTATTTTAACTCCTGTACGTTTTGCCCATCCCATATCTGGCATAATGTCAGTTCCGTATACTTCAGCACCCAGCTTGGCCATAATCTCCGCCGTTCTCTTTCCAATTCTACCCAAACCAAGTATCCCTACCTTCTTATCGACTAAAAGATTGCCCGCCTTTTTCTGCCACTGACCGGATTTCAATAAAGCCGTATACCAGGATAGTCTTTTTACTAAATCAAACATCATCCCCACTGCCAATTCCGCTACTGGCTGAACCACTACATCAGGAGTATTGAAAATAGCAATGCCTCTATCCTTAGCTTTCTCAAGTGATATATTATCTATCCCCACACCGCATCTGGAGATACAACGGAGATTCGGCATATTATCTAAAACATTATTATCATATGGTTCAACACCGGCAATGACACCTGCACATTCCCGGCCCATTTCTATTATTTCAGCAGGCACCAATCTCCTCTTTAACGGGTTAATAAAATGCGATAAACCACTCTCTTCTAAGAGCTTAAGCGGTTTATCGCCGTATCGGGCAAATGTGGATAAGGCCACAAGTACTTTTTCTCCCATATCAACACCTTACCATTCCCATTATTTTCTGATAAAAATCCTGCTGGACTTGATCTTCACGTAGAATTTTCTCAACCTCCTCTATGTTACTTGCTCTATCCACGCCAACAGTCTTTTGCGGATAGATAACTCCAAGAATTGAATGACGATGTTCCAGTATTCTTAAAAAATCTATTGATTCAGTAATCTCTTTCACCGTTGGAGCTAAATTAGAAAATTGCCCCAAAAAATCTTTCCGGAAAGCTGAAATTCCTGTCTGGCGGTATATCGGGCAATCGTTTTTTACCCTGAAATAAGGAATGGGCGCCCGGGAATAATACATAACATAATTTTCACTATCAACAACAGCTTTGACAATATCTACATCCGCTAAGTCATTTATCTCAGAAATCAGTGATAATAAATTTGTACATTGAATGCTGTCATTCTCCAACATCGGCCGCACCAAAACCTCAATAACAGCAGGATCAAAAAGGGGTTCATCCCCTTGCACAATTACTACAATGTCCACAGACATTTCCCGTGCCGCTTCTTCAATACGATCAGTACAGCGCTCATGGGTCTTTGCCGTCATGATTGCTTTACCACCATATTGCTGGACAACTTCTTTAATTTCGTTGTCACAGGTAGCCACAAATACATCATCCAGAATATCAGCCAAACAGACACGCCGCCGCACATGCTCAATCATCGGAAGCCCCATGATCTTAGCTAATGGCTTACCGGGAAAACGGGAAGCAGCCATTCTGGCCGGTATTATGGCGACAACTTTTTTCTTATTCATATACAATCCTTTTACCTTCTTTTATTGTGGCATTACTCCACAATCAACATTGATACACTGTCCAGTAATAGCACTTGCCTCTTCAGAGCCTATAAACAAACAGGCCTTAGCCACTTCTTCTCCCAGAGGAAGTCTGCCAAGGCTGGCATTCTGAACAGTAAATTTTTCCAGATAGCTTTCAACATCTTTACCCCCGGCAGGAGAATATTTGCCCTTAAGCGCCTCCATTAAACCGGCAGTCTGGATATATACCGGACAAACCGCATTAACCCGTATCCCTTTAATCCCCAGCTCTTTGGCCAATGATTGAGTAAGACCAGTTACACCAAATTTTGAGGCACAATAAACTGAATTATTAGCACTCCCTCGCTTACCTGCCAGGCTGGAAATATTAATTATACAACCACCATTGGCTAAATACAGTGAAGCGACTTTACAACCCCAAAACGTGCCCTTTAAATTTGTATCAATCATTCTATTCCAGAATTCCTCAGTTACTTCCTCTGCCGGACACCATTCTGAAAAACCGGCACAATTTATATACACATCCAGTCTGCCGGTCCATTTCAGGGCGGTTTTCACCAACTGTACATGGTCTGCTTCTTTGCGTACATCAGCTTCCTGAAAACGCACTCTTGCCCCTGCCTTTTCTGCTAAACCAGTATCTTTACGGGCACCAATTAAAACATGAGCACCATCAGCAAAAAATGCCCGGGTAATATACTCCCCGATCCCGCGATTACCACCAGTCACGATAACAGTCTTAGCTTTAGATTTATTTTGCATTTGGATATTCTCTCCTGATTTCAACTAGATCAAAGTGTCATACAAGTAAATCCGCCATCTACAGCAATTTCTGCACCAGTAACAAAACTTGCCGATTCAGAACAAAGCCATAATACAACACCTATAAGTTCTTCCGGCTTTCCATATCTCTTCATGGCGGTGTGTCCCAAAATAGCCTGTTGACGTTCAGGCGTTATATAATTATCCATGCTCCACTGTGTCGGAAAAAATCCCGGTTTTAAGGCATTTACCCGAACATTGTCTGCGGCCCATTCCCGGGCCAGGTTCTGGGTGAGATTCTTCACTCCGGATTTGGCAACAGAATAAGCAAATGCTTTGGATAATGGCGGACCTGCTGATACAGAAGAAAAATTAATAACCGTCCCCTTCCGATTATTTACCATATGCTTCCCGAAGACCTGGCAGCCCAAAAACATCCCGGTCAGATGTACTTCTAGTATCGCATTCCATTCTTCCAGAGAAATATCAAAAAAAGGCGTTGGCTCATTAATGCCGGCACCATTAAGCAAAATATCAACCGCCCCGAACTCCCGTAATATTTTCCCTAGCGCCTCTTCATGATTTTTTTTCCCAGTGACATTAAATGGAAAATAAATGACCCTTCCCCCTTCACTGCTAATTTTCCCGGCAACCTTTTCAAGCTCCTTTTCATTCTTATCGAGTAAGGCCACTCGCACACCGGCGCGGGATAAGCCAATCGCCAACTCACTACACAGAAACCCTCCGCCGCCAATCACTGCAGCGGTTTTTCCTTCCAATCCAAATAATTCTTTCAGATAATCTGACATTTTATATCTCCTGTTTAAGAAAAGTAGTTATGTCGGCAAAATCTTTAAACAATAAAATATCAGCACCAGAAAATGATTTATCACTGTCCCGCCCGATAAAAAAAGCCCCGGTGCCTGCAGCGGCACGATAATCCTCCGGTGTATCCCCAATAAATACAACCTCTTCAGCAGAGATGTTTTCCAGGGCCATGATATCTCTGATAACATCCTTTTTCTTGCTGGGATGACTATATACTTTTTTAAAATATGCTTTCAATCCTCTCCCGGCAAGTATCCTCTCTAATTCCAGCTCCGGATTAACAGAAGCCAGATAAAGAGGCACTTTTTTGCAAAAATATTCCAGAAAATCCCTGGCCCCATTAACATAGGGACAGTTAACAATACGTTCAAAAACTAAATCTGAAAACTGCCCGCTTAATCTTTGTTTTGCTTCCTCAGTGTAAACCTGCCCTAATATGTTTTCAGTAATATATTGAAATTTATCGTAACGAATAGTGGCATTATGCGCGAGATGATAATCCATGATCCGGTCCAGACATTCAGGATACCCTCTAAACAATTCCCGAAATGCCTGATCTTTTATGCCTACCGACTCAACAATCGTCCCGTCAAAATCAAGAATAATCGTTTTAAATTTCATTACTGTTAATTAATCTATCCGATACCATATCACTAATAATCCCTTTCATCCGCTCGCTCCATTTCCACAACAAGAAAATATCTGAAGCAAGCACAACAAACGTATATCCCCTGGCAAATTGTTCTTCCACATTTTCCATATTTGGGTCACTTAGCTGTGTGCCGCAGGATTTGCCATACTGACTACACGCGTCTATCACACGCTTACCAGCTTCCACAACCTGAGGATGCTCTAATTGCCCTGGAATGCCTAAAGAACCGGCAATATCATAAGGCCCCACCATCACCCCATCTATCTCTTTATATTTCAGAATCTTGTCGATATTTTCCACAGCTGCTATAGTCTCTATTTGGATAATTAATGAAGAAACTTCATTCCAGCTTGTTACATATTCATCAAAATCAAAACCATATCCCTGGCCTCGGGCAATACCATACCCGCGACTGCCTAGAGGTGGATATTTGCTCCAGGAAATCAATTTTTCTACCTGCTGAGGCGTTGATACCGTTGGAATTATCAAACCATCTGCGCCTGAATCTAAAAGGCGTTTAATCATTTCCATATTATGACTAGCAATCCGCGGCAGACAGAGAGTATCATTTGCCTGACAGGCGGCAATGATTCGCTGTGATTGCTCTTGGCTGATACTGCTGTGCTCAACATCAATCCCCACAAAATCAACACCCATTCTGGAAAAAATCTCAGAAATTGAAGGATGCGCTAAAGATGTCCAGGCAGCAAACACCTTTTGACGATTACGCAGTTTCTGTTTCAACTCATAACGAGATTGATTCAACTTTTTCATAGGCACTCTCCGTTCGGGCAGCATCGGCCAAGAACATCTTCACGGTTTCTTTGGTATAAGGATGGACAATCATCCCCGTCAATAACTTCGGCAGAACCGTTACAACATGCGCACCGGCATGCAGCCATTCGACAACATTCAAAACCTCTCTGGTTGACCCTACCAGTATCTTTGACCTTAAATTGAAATCATTAAGCAGTCTTCTTAATTTCTTTATCTCCTCAATCGCATTATAACCCATATTATTAACACGTCCGCCAAACATAGAAACATATGTGGCCCCGGCTAGAGCAGCCAACAAACACTGCTGCGCGCTCATCATTGCGGTAACATTCACACGGATATCATGTTTAGTTCCCAGCTCGTGAACTACTTCCAGATTATCCAATTCACCGTTGGGACCATGAATAGTAATTTTTACAACAATATTCTCCGCCCAGCTTGCTAATTCTTTAGCCTGCATTAACATCGCCTCTTTATCATTTGTCG
>CAZIXI010000148.1:0-8628 GCA_964543115.1 uncultured bacterium | reverse complement strand
ATTACACTACAGGCCAGTTTATATCCATTCCAATAACAGCAGTCCCAGGCAAAGCCTGGGGCAGTTAAACGGTTTATGGTTGATGGTTGATAGTTTATAGTTTTGTATTATATATTGAGCAAGATTATAGCAGAAAAATCCCCTGTAACTCAATAGCAAAAGCCACAGGGGATTTATGTCCGCGTTTGATCCGCGTTGAGCTCCGCGCGGGCTTTTCGCCGCCCCGTCTACTCAATTAATAAAACGGGGTTGGATCCGCGTTTTAGAATTTTACCCGGCCCATACCGTAGACACCGCCGCGGTGGCCGTCTGCCTCTCCGGCATCTTTATAGGTAATGGAGGTGCCGCTGGCCCATGTACGATCATCATTACCCTGATCGGAATCCAGATCAATATACTTATAACCCGCTTCAATAAAGATATACTTGGTGATCTTAAATTCCAGGCCAATGTTAAAATCTATGATTGTCGCGCTGGCATCAATACTGGCCTTCATCCCCGCCGGCGGTCCAAAATCCTGCCGCAGGTTCCAATACTTGTGATTATCCATATCTGCCCAGGGACAAATACCTACCGCCCCTTTAACCGCTAAACGGTCAATCAATTGGATCTTTCCTCTGGCACCCAGCCGGATACCGTAAAATTTGTACTCGTCTGAGGAATCATGCCCGACTATCGGTGTATTAACAACCGTGTAGTTAGAAATAACCAGGGTACTGTTCTTTAGATGTTTAATATCGTCATTATAACTAAAATAACCCAGGGCAAAATCCAGGTAGCCTTTATCATTGGGCTCTTCCAACAGCCTCAAATACCCATTGGCATTCCACATCGTGACATCACCGTCAGCATCTGATTTGGAAAAGGAATATAGGGCAGAACTCCATTGCGGCAGCCAGTCGGAATCTTCATGATCACCGTCAAAACTACCCCAGCCGACAGTGGCATCCACGTAAAACCGCCACCAGATAAAGGCATCGGCATTAATGAGTACCATCCCGCTGTCTATATCATTGTCCAATTCGGAAATTTTATCGCCTTTCTTGTAATAAATCCCGCCAAAAGAATCCGTACTGGAGGCAAAGGCGCTATAATTCATTTTCGCCCAGGTGTACCAGTAGCCGACTCCAATATCAAACCGCGGTTTGGATTGTGTTGCCGGCGCAACTGTCTCAGTGGTCATTTCCGTTGTACTCACTTCCACTGTCTCCACCTGCTGGGCCGCCGCCGCCGCACAAAAACAAAAACTAAAAATAACAGTTAAAATTAATACTTTCCTCATAAGCAACCACCTTTTCAATTTCGGATTTGGGATTGCGGATTTCGGTTTTTTTTCCACAATCTAAAATCCGAAATCAGAAATAGTTTGTTTTCCTTTAAAGTTTAATTACTACCATCCTGTTTCGCAATAAAGCACATAATAGCTAAAAAGAAGCCCTGCCCCCGCAGTTGCGCGGAGACAGGGCTTTGAAGCTTGTTTAAACCAACTTAGAAGCTGACAATGATTTCGCCGCGAATTTCATAGGCATCATCATCTGCAGGTGAGCTGTAAGCGTCTCCAGCCCAGAACCAAGCAAGATACAGTTGGGTGCTGACATCTTCGGTGTAGTCATATTCTGCGATCAGGTCTAATTCATTACCCAGTGTCTTCTTGCTGCCGTTGGTCATGGCCATGACACCGCCGTTATCCTGTGTAGGATCGCCGTGGATCATAGCTTTTTTCTTGTCCTGGATGTAGTGGTAATAATCTAAAATCAACGCCAGTTTCTCGATCGGCTCAACTGATACATTGGCATTGATGATGTGAATGTTGCTGACCATTGGACTATAAGCATAACCATAATAGTTATATTCATAGAATTCATAGAAGTCAGCCTTGCTGGAATGTCCTTCACCCCAGGTCCAGCCGGCGCCTATGGTAGGTCTCCAAGCAACGTCTGCAAAGGTGTAAGTACCACCAACATCTGCTCCGAAAGCACCAAGACTCTGGCCAAAAATCTTGCCATCTTCATACGCGAGTTCGCCCCACAGATCAAGGTTTTCGATCGGGGTAATATCACCGCGAATACCAAAAATGATTGGTTTCAATTTTGGCTTGGTACCATCAGCTAATTCGTAACCGTGGTCTACCTGACCCCAAATGTAACCTTCCAGGGTCCAAGTATCCGCTGCATAACGGACGTTGCCGCCCCACAGGTCGATATCATTATCCGCATTGGTTACGGAAGTCTTACCAATAGCTGCATCCAGCGGGCTGTAACCAAGAGTCTCGACCATCTTGGAGTAAACAATATCAATCGTCCAAGGATCAAAATTGAGAATCGCCCGTACGGCGTCAAAATTGTTCTCATATTCCTTGGAGCTGATAACAAAACCGGTACCATAGTTCAGGTACTGGCGGCCAAGCTTTACAGTCAACGGAGTGTAGTAAAGCTCACTCAGCTGAACCCATGCTTCGCTGAAACCGGCAGTCCATTCTTTCCGTACATCAATACCAGGAATGGCGCTGTATACGGTTTCCGGACGACCCCAGCCACTTTCAGCTTCGATGGTGGCTGCTACGGCTACGTTATCAGTTAAATCTGCTTCAACAATTACTCTGGTCCGCTGCTCAATATATCCATAATCATCTTGGTTGTTGCTGCTGTTTAGCGTGGTGATATTGTTCTGGTACAAAGGTCTGATCCTAATATCTCCACCAACCTTAACGTTCTGGACTTCAGCAATGGCACCAGTAGTAAAGGCAATAAGTAATGCGAATGCAAAGAGTACTACTAGTTTCTTCATTGTAAATCCTCCTTAAACTTCATCTATTTTTAAAAGAACAGGACATCCAAAATTGAATATTAAATTTTAATATCCAACTTGAATGCTGTTTAAATTCGCCAATCTATTATAATACCGCCTACGAGTTACGCCTTCTGGACTTAAAATTTCTCACCTCCTTTTCGCCCCTTTTTAAGGCTAAGGCAGTATTAAGAACGCTAAAAGAAAATCAAAGAACAACCTAAATTAATAGGCTGCAGCTAAAATCTTACACAAAATGAGCCTTAAAACTGCTCGGGGACATACTATCATAATTCTTTTTTTCTGTCAACAATTTTCTCCCCAAATTGAGCTATTCTGGCGGCTCCCTCTGTAGCCTCTTCTCCCCAAATGGTTTGCGGATAATCCCGGGATATTTTTCTGAAAAGGTCTTCTGCCTTGACATAATCACCTAATGATTCATAGCAATATGCCTCTCCTGCCAGTGCGGCCGGAAGCAGAGGATGGCTGGCATACCCTTTGGCAAACTGCCGGTAGACTGTCTGGGCCTGAGTATAGCTGCCCTGCTGATAGAGGTCTGCCGCCCATTCGATCATGGCAACAGGTTTCATCTTCGTGTGCGGGAATCTTTTAATGATTGTGTCCAGATCTTCACTGCTAACTGCTTGCGTGAGAGCTATATTTGCCTCCCGCTCCTGGCTGCGAAACCAAAGCAATACAGCAGTAGTACCGACAATTACCAGGACAATACTGATTACTACCCCGATGATTAATTTCTGATACCGCGCATAAAAATCTACCGGACTAAATTCCGCTACTACCTTATGGTGCACCTTGTGATCAACCTTATGCTTTATTTTTTTCATAATTTAGTATCCCCCACGTTTCACACGAGTTCCGCATTTGAAAAAACGCCCCCGAGATGACTTGAACATCCGACCTGCGGTTTAGGAAACCGATGCTCTATCCAACTGAGCTACGGGGGCTTGATTTAACGTTAAGCTATATTGAACATCTATTTTCTATCACTCTCAAAGCACGATCTAACCTCCCTGCCCCTTCCTATAAGTAAAACGTGCGCTTCGCTTACGTAAAGAGGGGCGGGGGCTAGAAGCCGTTTATGGTTTCTCGTTACTCGTTACTCGTTTCTCGTTTATTAACGTGAATTTAATAGTTCAATCGAAATTAAGTGCTATTACCTTATATGAGGTAACAGTATTAATAATTGTGTTTATTCGACTTTTTGGATGTTGCCGCGGGCATCGTAATATTGTTTCACTGCTACGCTGGATAATATCTCACCGGTAGAAACATTTATCAATCTTTTCGCGATAGTATCAATATGCTCGTGTTGTGCGCGCGGGGTACGGCTAAAATCTATTAACAAAATAAGGTTTGCCCCGGCAAGCTTACCCGCCTGTACACTTTTACTTTCGTCTATGTAATCAGAGGCCTGGAAATTTAATTCTTCTAAAACTTTGTTAATCCTGCTTCTGGTGACTAAAGAAAAATTTTTAAACATCTTCTTAAACTGCGTATAAACTCCGGCCACTTCAGTTAGCAACTGGCTCCGAATTCCCCGCCGCCATTCAGTCAGATCAGCATGCTGCTGGGCGGCAACAGCATTAGAAATATCACCCACCATAATTGCCAGTGAAACCTGATCACCTTTTATTAGCTTATCAAATACAATATCTATTTCCGGAGTGAAATTCTTAACCGTTTTTACCTGAAAAGTTTTTTCCTGGCCATTCCTCTCTATCTTAACAGGTATGCTGATGCCGGGGGTTGTCTGCTTCATTATTTTTCGAAAATCCGCCACATTCCCAACTTTTTCCCCGTTTACTTCTTGGATAATATCACCAAGGCGTAATCCAGCCTTTTTCGCCGGACTGTTATTTTCATCACCGGAAATATCACTAAACTTCGCAATCGCCACATTCTTACTGCTTACGCCAATGCCGATTTTGCTGTCAGCATGGGCATTTAAAATAAATAGGGGCAGAAAAAAAGATAAAAATAAAGTTATACTTATTACTCGCATAAAAAATACAAGTCGTATTAAAATTTAATTAAGGAAAAAATATCTAAATCTTTTAACTTGTCCCTTCCTTTAAGAAACTCTAACTCAATAAGAAAAGCTATGCCCACCAGACTGCCGCCAAGCGACTGGATCAGTTCAGCAGTTGCCTTAGCCGTGCCGCCGGTGGCTAAAAGATCGTCTACCAGAAGCACTTTTTCCCCTTGCTTAATGGCGTCTTCGTGGATTTCTAAACTATCCGTGCCGTATTCCAATTCATAGGTAGCGGTTTTTGTTTTGTAAGGAAGCTTGCCCTTTTTTCTT
The DNA here is from genome assembly GCA_964543115.1 of uncultured bacterium. Classification (GTDB taxonomy): domain Bacteria; phylum Auribacterota; class CAZIXI01; order CAZIXI01; family CAZIXI01; genus CAZIXI01. The sequence continues at coordinate 3,518 of CAZIXI010000148.1, read as the reverse complement.
ATCGGGATTACTCCGACACCTAATTTATAGGCCAGGGCCCCGCCAAAAATAAAACCCCGCGCGTCTATACAGGCAATTAATTCTATTCCCTGATCCTTATATTTCTCGGCCAGGACATCAATCGCCTTACTGAACAGGTCACCTCGGGCAATCAATGTAGTTATATCTTTAAAGATAATCCCCTTTTTGGGAAAATCCGGAACATCCCTGATCGCTTTACGTAATTCGTCTATTACCATTGAATTCATCTCTTCCCTCCGACTGATCATTTTTTGGCCCAATATGACTGAAAATCACGTCTCTGTTTCTTGAGAAAAACCTTCATTTTTTTCACCGCGCGATTTTCGATTTGACGAACGCGTTCCCGGCTTAACTTATATTTCTTTCCTATCTCCGCTAATGTTCTGGGTTCCAATCCTTTAAGGCCAAAACGCAGGCTCAATATTTCTGCTTCACGTTCATTGAGGATTTCCAGCAAATCCAGCATATCCTGGTTAAGCATGTTTGAGGAAGCCTTATGAGAAGGGGAAATAACATCTATATCCTCAATTACATCAATCAGTTCTCCGATCCCCTCTTCGGCTATCGCCGTATACAATGAGGTATAGGAATGACTGACTGCCTCGATCTCTTTTACCCGCTCCAGCTTAATACCCACTTTCTTGGCAACTTCCCGTAACTTCGGCTTCCGGCCCAGTTTGTGTTTTAGCGCCTGTTTTGCTTTATCAATTGTGACTATCTTTTCTACTAGATAAACTGGTATGCGGATGGTTTTTCCCTGGTTGGCAAGCGCGCGAATGATGGCCTGTTTGATCCACCAACTGGCATAGGTACTTAATTTAGCCCCTTTGCCCGAACGGTATTTCTCAACCGCCTTAATCAGACCGAGATTGCCTTCAGCAATTAGATCCAAGAAAGGAACACCAAGGTTGGAATAGCGTTTGGCAATGGCCACTACCAGCCGCAGATTGGATTTAACTAATGTTTCTTTAGCCTTTCTGCTTCCTCTTCTGGCCTTCTTGGCTAGTTTCTCTTCTTCCGGCCGGGTGAGCAGAGGAATCTCCCCAATGTCACGCAGATAAAGATTAATGGCGTCTTTACGTCCCATAATTTTTTAAAGAAGTAAAGAAGTGAAGAAGTGAAGAAGTAAAGATTTCCTTATCCTTACTCCCCCTACCTCTCATACTTCCTTATTTTCCTTTTCTCCTCACTTCACTTCTTTTCCAAAACCGCCTGGGCGGCAGCTAATCTGGCGATTGGCACACGATAGGGAGAGCAACTGACATAGTTCAGACCTACTTTATGACAGAATTTTACACTTTCCGGATCACCGCCGTGTTCACCACAGATACCGCATTTAAGATCCTTTCTGGCTTTTCTGCCCAGCGCTACGGCCGTGGCCACCAGTTTACCGACACCATTCTGGTCAATGGTCTGGAAAGGATCATCAGGAAGAATCTTTTTATCTATGTAACTTAGCAAAAACACAGCGGCATCATCACGGCTGTAACCAAAGGTCATTTGGGTCAGGTCGTTGGTGCCGAAAGAAAAGAATTCCGCTGTGGCGGCAACCTGATCGGCTGTCAGGGCGGCCCGGGGAATCTCGATCATTGTTCCCACCAGATATTTTATTTTACTTTTGGTCTTGGCAATAATCTCATCGGCGGTTTTGCGGATTATTTCTTCCAGAAAATCAAACTCCGCATTTGTACCAATAAGCGGCACCATAATCTCGGGCAGTACCTTTACGCCTTTTTTGGCCATGTTACAGGCGGCTTCAATAATAGCCGTTGCCTGCATAACACAAAGTTCCGGAAAGGTAATAGACAGCCGGCAGCCGCGATGACCAAGCATGGGATTCATTTCGTGCAGGCTCTTTACCAGATCCTGGATCCTTGTCGCCGAGACCTTCATTCTCCTGGCCATCTCTTTCTGCCCGGCAGTATCATTCGGTAAAAACTCATGCAGAGGAGGATCTAACAGGCGGATGGTTACCGGCAAACCGTCCATGGCCTTGAAAATACCTTCAAAATCCTTTCTCTGATAAGGCAATAGTTTTTTCAGGGCCTTTTCCCGGGCACTCTTTTCCTGGGCCAGAATAAATTCCCTGATCGCCCAGATCCGTTCACCCTCAAAAAACATGTGTTCGGTCCGGCAAAGGCCAATACCTTCCGCGCCCAATTCGCGGGCCGCCAGGGCATCTTTCGGGGTATCGGCATTAGTGCGCACTTTCATCGTCCGGTATTGGTCCGCCCATTTCATGATCTGAATAAACATTTTATAAATGGGATCTTTCCTCGCCGCGGCCTTCCCTTCCACCACACCGGCAATTACCGGGCTGGAGGTGGCTTCTATCTGGCCCAGCATAACCTCGCCGGTGGAACCATCAAGTGAAAGCCAATCACCTTCTTTGATCACTGTCTTGCCGACGGCAATCTGTTTCTTAGAGTAGCTGATGTTCAAGGCGCCGCAACCAACTATACAGCATTTCCCCCAACCCCTGGCCACTACCGCCGCGTGCGAAGTCATCCCGCCGGTAGAGGTTAAAATACCCTGGGCGGCATCCATACCGGCAACATCTTCCGGAGAAGTTTCGTGTCTAACCAAAATAACCTTCTTGCCCTTACCTTTCCAGGCCTCTGCCGTTTCCGCGGCAAAAACCACCTGACCGGATGCCGCTCCCGGACCTGCCGGTAAACCCTTGGCCACAACCTTGGCCTTAGCCTTAGCCTGGACATCAAAGATCGGAAAAAGAAGTTGATTGAGCTGACTGCCGTCAATCCGCATTAACGCTTCCTGTGAGGTAATCATTCCTTCTTTGACCATTTCATAAGCAATCTTTACTGCCGCCAGCCCTGTCCGTTTACCGGTTCTGGTCTGGAGCATGAACAACTTTCCTTCCTGAATCGTAAATTCCACATCCTGCATATCCCGGTAATGATTCTCTAACCGTTTGCGGATCCCATCTAATTCAGTGTAAATGTTCGGCCATTCTTTTTTCAAATCACTGATCGGTTCAGGTGTTCTTATCCCGGCAACAACATCTTCTCCCTGGGCATTGATCAGGAACTCACCGAAAAATTTCCCGTCACCGGTTGCCGGATCGCGGGTAAAGGCAACACCGGTACCGGAGGTACTGCCCATATTACCGAACACCATTGCCTGGACGTTAACCGCTGTCCCTAACAGACCGGTAATCTTGTTTATCCGCCGGTAGGTTACGGCCCGGGGAATGTTCCAGGATTCAAATACTGCCTGAACTGCCGCCATCAGCTGGTCTTTGGCATTGCTGGGAAAGGGTTTTTTCAAGTGTTTCTGATAAACCTTCTTATATTCAGCAACCACTTCCTTTAACTGGGCCGTGGTAAGATCCGTATCCAGCTTAGCGCCGTATTTTTTCTTAACTGCGCTTATTTTCGCTTCAAAATGCTCGTGCTCTACTTTCATTACCACATCACCGAACATATCAATAAAACGCCGATAGGCATCCCAGGACATCCGTTCGTTGCCGGTTTTTT
>CAZIXI010000147.1:0-8732 GCA_964543115.1 uncultured bacterium | reverse complement strand
GCATCAGTTGTGGTATTGCTTGAAATAGTAGAGTTGGTTACGGTAAGGGTAGAGCTGTTATTGGCTATAATTGCTCCGCCGTCAGAGTTAGCGGTATTGCTCTCGATTGTGCAATTGGTTAAGGTTGCTGAACTGGAGCTTCCAATCATGGCAATAGCGCCGCCTCCATTATTAGAGGTGTTACTGGAAATGGTTGTTCCCGAGATGGATATGGTAGAAGCGGATGCACAATAAACAGCCGCGCCGATTCCGTTGCTTATTCCGGTATTGCTGGAAATAACGGAGTCGGTGATTGTTACCGTAGCCCCGCTGGCAGCGCTGACCGCGCCCCCGTTCTTTGCGGTATTCTCCCGCATAATGCAATCATCCAGTGTTACCGAACTGGAGCTGCCGGTAACGGCAATAGCGCCTCCGGCCTGGTTAGTTGTGCCGTTGGAGAGGGTGCATCCGGAAATTGTCAGGGTGGAATTCCCTTCAACGTAAATAAGCCCGCCGTCGTCGCCAATTTTTAGCCCATTTGCTATTGTGAAACCAGAAATGGATATATTCTCACTGCCGTTAGCAATAATAAATGCCTGGTTGGTTCCGCGGGCGTTGATGATGGTTGTGGTTTCGCCGGCACCGGTTATGGTAATGTTCTCTCTGGCGTTAAACGGGATAACGTTTTCATAGTATGTGCCCGCGGCCACTTCGATGGTGTCGCCGTTGCTGGCGCCGGTAAGAACGGCTGTGCGGATACTGGCATAATCTGCCGGGACATTTATAGTTGCCGCAGACAGACTGGCTGAAAAGAAGAAAAAAAGCAAAAAAATAACACATTTAAAACAGTAATAATAAACTGCCTTTTTCATAAGTGCCTTTTATCCAAGCCCTTATTGATTATTATAACATTTTTTTACTTAAAAGTAAAGAAAAATAGCCACAAATAATTAATATTTTCCATTAACTCTCACAAACCAACCTTTACTATCCCAGTTATCAGCGTTGCGCAGGTCGTCATCATAGTCCGTAAAATTATAGCCGATGCCGAAACGCAGGTAGTTGCCTATATCTTTATACATTTCGATCAGCCAGCCTTTTTTGCTGTCTTCGATCTGATTATTGTGAAGTATGCGATATTCCAGACCCACTGTCCAGCCGCGTAACATAAAAGGTTTTTCGGTGTCGCTATTGCTGATTCGGAAATTACCGCGGGCGATATATAGATAGGTGTCACTGTCTGTCCAGTCTCTGTAGCCGACTTTTTCTTTCAGCCTCCGGTAGGCGGCTTTAGCTACCAGCTGCAGATAGCGGAAGAGGTCATAAATACCTTCAAGCGCGTATATCTGCCGGCGGGATTCCGAGGTTTCCGTAAAATCCCACTGACTGGCCGGCGGCAGGTTGGAGAGGTAACAGTATTTACCAAGAATGTTTAATTTATCCCAGTATTTCGGCCGCAAGCTGAAACCTGTACCCACTTCATAAAATTCCGCTAGATCTGTTTTAAGTGAACGGTTCTCTGACCAGCCCCAGTTACCCCGGCCGGATATGGTCAGGCCGCTGGTCAGCCGCCAGAGAAAATCGTTTTCCGTGAACCATTGCCGCACCTCGTTTGTGCCCCGGTCGTTTCGGCATTCCAGCTTGGTGTAGGCCTTTAGTCCTTCCAGGCATTCCTGGTTCAGGTAGGTGAGGGCGGCACTGCCGCTGTCCCGGTTAATGGCGTTACCGCGCTGATAGAGGTCGCTGCGCTCGTAGGTCAGGCCCAGGGCCAGGGTGTCGGCTATTTTTTTATCGTATCCTAGTAGCGTACCCCGGACAATATTTTCCTGGTAACTGCTGTAATCTTCTTCCACATAGGCCCGGCTGTCCGGTCCCAGAAGACAGGATTGGCCGTAGGTTGTTTTGGTATAACGGCCCAGCCACAAATTGTTGCCTATTTCCAGGTTGGTGTAGACATCGGTGGTTTCATTGACCCGGGCCGTTACCCCAAGCAGGGTACTGTTACCCAGGTTGCCGACGGTTTCGGCGATATTGATAAATATCCTTTTCCATAATTTTATATCCGCGCCCACTGTCCCCTGGTTATTTGCTTTGCCGCGAACGGTTAATTGGCCGCGGACATAGGGGTGCAGCCAGGAGAAGAGCTGGTAGCCGATGCGGGCGGCCAGGAAATCATTGTTTAGATAGGGTACCGTGCCGAAATAGGTGTAATTGGTCGCCGGATTTTTTACCTGCTGGTGCTGGTACTCTCCGCGCAGGTCCCATTTTCCCTTACGGTAATCCAGGGTGCCGGTGGTTACGTGTACGTCCCGGTCGCCAAAGGTCTGGGTGGCGGTGACTTCTTCCAGGTATTTTATGGTTACGTGTCTGACACCCGCTTCCAGGTATTCTGTCAGCCGGCTGATTACTTCGGCGATATATTTTTTCGATCCCTGCTGGCTGATACTGTCGGTAGCGGAAAAATACGGGTCCTGTCTGGAGTAGGAAAGGAGTATGTCCGTGTTGTCAAACAGCCGGGTGCGTCCTTCAATGTTAAAAGCATTACCGTCTTTACCGTTGCTGAAGGTGTCGAACTGTTGGATAGAGGTCAGACCGCCGTCAAAACTGGTTGTGCTGCTTAACTGTGTTTCCTGGCTGTGGGTGTAACTGGCATTTATCGCAGTTGTTTCATTAAATTTTAGGGTTGTGTCACCCCCATAAATTTTATAAGGGTCACCGGGTTTTTGTTCCTGCACATAGGTGCCGCCCACCCGGAGATAGGGTCCGAGCTGTTGACTGGCGCGCGCGCCCCAGGATTGTTCACTGAGCCCTTCATTATAGTATTCATAATCTACAATCAGGTAAACCTGTTCTCCCATTAACATATTGTTGGAGACAATACTGCCGCTATAAGATTGCTGTACGCCGTTTAGCGGTTTACGCAGGATGATTCGGCCGCTGTCATAATCTATTTCGTAATCCATTTCTTCGGCCAGGGAAATAGTGCGCAGCACGGTTTTACTGATCCGGTGCCGCACTTCTACCCTTATTTTTTCTGATCCTTCGATCACATCTTCATGACGAAGGTAATAGAGACTGCCGCCCGTACCCACAAATTCATCATGGGCGGCCTTTTGCCGGCTGGTGGCACCGAATCCTTTTATAATGGTCCAGGGATCACCGAATTTGGTTTTACCGACGGATTTATAATTAATAATTCCACCGTTAAGCGAGCGTTTATACAGTGGTATGCTGGTATGAAAATTACCCCATTTAGCAAAAGATTCGTCCCATTCAATTAAGACAAAGGCGATGTCCTGGGTGTCCATGCCGCTGTAATCAACATCACTGGCATCGCCGTAAACCGGGTAATATTTGTAAGGGTCAAGATTGGTAAACATGTCTTTACTGCGGTAGCGCCCACCTGGAAGCCGTTCCGTATCCACACAGGCCTTGATTAGGTACTTTCCCAGTACCTTGCCTTTTAAGTAAAATGCCAACCGTCCATCCACTTTTACTCCATCATCATACCGATCGTCCTTGTCCACCATGTCGATATTCCCAGAAGTATTCAGGTTTCTTACTGTTCCTTCCCCCAATGCAACAATGAAGAATTTGGATAGCAGATCTTTACTCCTTTGCTTCTTTACTTCTCTGCTTCTTTCTCCTTCAGTCGGGTCAGTTTGTTTAACCCCAAAATTTACTTTGGCCAGTAATCCCTCAGTTATCTCTACCACGTACGGATTATCGGTTGTGAACGTTACATCAGGGGGCAGAGTAGAGGGATCCACCTTCAGCAGGTGAGTCTCGGCCGGCACATCCGCTATGTGATACTTGCCATCTTCATCAGTTGTTACAACAACACCGTACTCGGTATATATCTTTACTCCCGATATGCCTTTTTCTGTGAGCGACGAGCGACCCGCCTTCGCCAAGGCTTCGGCGGGCAGGCGAGCGACGAGCGACGAATCCTGAATACCATTGCCATTTTGGTCCCAGAATACCTTACCAATAATCGTCCCGCGGGTGAATAGGGGGTCCTCAACAATTTCTACACTCACGGCATCAATATTGCTGTTGCGTTCCAATGTTGTGCTTTTGCGTGTATGTGCCGCCGCTTTGTAACGGCCCGGTGGAATAGCGGAACCAACGCGTACCTGATAGCTGTAATTAACGGTGGAGTTATTGTTTACGGTGCCGATATCGAATACCGCTTTATGGCCGCTGACTACAGGGTCAGCTATTTTTACTCTTCCGCTATAAGTGCTGCCGGAAACATATTTCAGGCCGTTAACTATTTCATCAACCAGTTCTACGTTGCTGACTGATTTGAACCAGTGCTTGTTTTGGACCTTGATATTATAAGTAACCACTTCACCGATTTGAGCGCGTTTTTTATTAACTGTTTTCTCAATATAAAGCCAGCCATCCGGATCAAGCGGGATATCAATGGTGAGCGGCTGTGAACCGGCCTCGAAAATGTCGCCATGATCCCCGGGGGTTGTTGCCGCCTTGATTTGACTGGGAAAGGCATAGCCGTCTTTGGCCACGGCCAGGAAATATCTCCCTGGAATAACGTTAAACGTATGCGGATTACTGGTTGATACCGCTACCTGGGTGCCGTTGGCCTGGTAAATCCCGATGACCGGGGCGGAGAGCGCCTGCCTGGTAACACTGTCGTAGGCCCAGCAGGTTATTGGCGGGTCGCCGGTGACAAACTCATAACAACCGAGATCCGGTGTGCTGTCGCGTGAACGGCCGTCAAGATCAACACTGGGGGCGTTACTGACATTGGGATTGTCCAGCACACCGGTGGCGCCGCTGGGATTAGAAGAAGATAAATGCCAGTCCTGACTCCCTTTAAAGACAAGTGCCACGGCAACGTCACTGCCGATATTGTTAGAGCCAACGGTATTCAGGGCCGCAGAGGTATTTAAGGTCCCGACGCTGCTCAGCCGGTAGTTGCCGGAGGTGTTATTAAAGAAATAGTTTGTATTAATTGTGCGGGAACCGGCAGCGGAGAGGTCAGTTACGCCAAACCCGGCAGAGTTTGTGAAAATACTGTTGCGCACAGTTAATGTTCCATCGCCGGCGGCCGGAAATACGATTGAACCACTGGCAGCCGCGGAGACAGTAGTATCGGCAAATGTACAGTTGGTAATCGTGTAGCTGGCTCCCGACTGGCCGGTAATGCTGATATCACCGGTGTTGCCGTTAAAAAGCGCGTTAGTAACCGTGAAATCATTGGCGCTGGAGCTGGCGAAGATCGCGAATCCGTTAGTAGTATGGCTGCTTAAGATACATCTGTTAACCGTCAATGATGTTCCTTCATAAAAAATTCCGTCATACAAAGAGCTGGCAGAGTTACTGCTTAAAGTGCTGTCTTCAAGTGTTGACGTTGAGCTTGCCCGGCAGTGCATTCCTCCGCCGGTGATCGCGGTGTTTGAGGAAATGGTGGAGTTATACACATTTATTGTGCTGGAAGCGGAGGCTGTTGCTATTCCTCCTCCGGTGGTGCCGGCGGTATTTGACTGGATCGTGCAATTAGAGATTGTTGTGGTAGTTCCTGATGAAGTGCTTACTCCTCCGCCGGTAGCAGATGCTGTATTATTCTCTATGGTACAATTGGCGATAGTTACTGTGTTGCTCGCACCTGACACCCTGATGCCTCCGCCGGTGGCTGAAGAATTATTAGCGATGGTACAGTTAGAAATAGTGGTTGGGGCTCCCACAAGCGCAATTGCTCCTCCCTGGGCCGTCGAGGAATTATTGTAAATTAAACAGTTATTTATTATTAAGTTGCCGCTGCTAGAGGCAGCGATGCCGCCCCCCACGCCGTTACCGGGAGCAAATTCGTGTCCGCTGCCACCGGTAATGCCCACACCGCTTATCGTAACATCACTTACTGTCAAGCAAACAATGACACTGCCGGTGCCGCCGGCATCAATAATACTGTTGGAACTGCCGGCACCGGTGAGGTCCACAGCAGTATTCATAAATAAGGGGAACGTCTCTCCGGAAGCGGTGTTAAAATTACCAGCGGTCAGGTTAATGGTGCCGCCGGTTACTTGGGTTAAGGCATAAGTAATCGTTTTCCAAGGATTAAGGTTAGAACCGTCGTTGCTGTTGTTTCCGTTTACAGGATCTACGTAAAAATAAAGCGCGGTTGCAGAAACGGTAATTGAAACAGTAGCCGAGTCACTAAGTCCCTCGTTGTCGGTGACGGTTAATGTTGCGGTATATGTTCCTTCAGCGGTGTAGGTGTTGGAAGCGGTTGCGCCCGTTGTGCTGTTTCCGTCCCCGAAATCCCAGCTGTAGGATGAAATACTGCCGTCCGGATCGCTGCTGCCGGAGCCGTCAAAATTGACGGTTAAAGGCGCGGCGCCGCTGGTGGGGTTAGCTAGGATAGCGGCGGTTGGTGCGCCGGGTGTTGGTGTTGGTGCCGGCGGTTCCGGTTCCGGCGGCACAACCGGTTCGTTTTCTTCTTCTTGCAGCTCTTCTTCGTCAATAACCGGGCCTTCACCTTCGCCCTCTGTCTCTTCATCTTCATTGATGTCAGTTTCAATATCGGGATCGGGGGTGACCGGATCGATGAATGTTTCTTCCTGGATGATTGTCTCTTGTTCTTGTTTTTCTGCTGCTGGTTCAGAGTCTTCTTTTAAGGCTTCGTCCAGGATGTCCGATACTTCTTCCGGTTCGGCGGCGCTAACTACTCCTTCTTCGTATTTTTTGCCTGATTCAATATCTTCTGCTATGCCCACGATGTCCCAGCTTGTTCCATGAATGCGTCTGATATTAAAAACAGTGAGCAAAAGCATGCCGGACTTAAGTCTGCCTTTAAGTTTTTGTCTGGATTCTTGCGGGATATAGGCGTTATAGCGTTCATCATCCACAATTATTTTGCAGGTATATTTGGAGAGCATTTTAACAAAGGCGGCTATCCGCACATCGTCTTCGGGGATACCCTCCGGGTACTCAAAACACAACACCTTGCCTTCGACAACAGTAACTATGGTTTTTTGTTGGGTAAGTTCACTAAAAAGAGGCGAGGGAAAGCCCAGAGAGAAAATAAGTAGAAAAGTTAGAGCGAAAACGATTGATTTTCTATCCATTGTATAGTTCAATCAGCCAGTCTTTTTTACTGTCTTCGATCTGGCTGTTATGTAGTATACGATGTTCCAGTCCCAGAGTCCAGCCGCGAAGTGGGAACATTATATATTTACTTAAAATTTTTACTATTATACAATAAGTAAGGTTATTATGAAAGGTAAAATCACTCAAAATATACATGTTTTACTGCAGCATTGCCACCGGGATCATTTGCCTAAAGATGACAGGATTCTCCTGCGTATCGGGCAGCTGTTTACGGAACGTTTCCGCGGCGATAATTGTCCCGCCTTTTTGTCCTCCTGGATAAAAGAAGGGCTGAATTTCCTGAAAGAAGAAGGGAAATCCGGTATTCAGCTGGTCCAGCCTCCGGATGGTTGTTGGGGAATTTATATTAAAGATAAGGATGATTATCTTTTTTCCTATAATGACGGTAAGGGAAATATTTACCTTAGCAGGCGGCTGGTTCTTTATTTAGTGGAAAAGAGAGAGGAACGGCTGTTGGCGGCGATCCTGCTGCATGAATTAACAGAGCTCATTTTGTGCCGTAAGGAAGGCAGGAAGGGCAGGGAGATTAACTGGAAACAGGTACATGGCGAAGCCGGCCGGGTGGAAAAGGCTTTTTTGGGAAAAGAGGAGATGCCGGATAATCTGTTGCAGGAGTTAATAGCGGCGGAGCAGGAAAGAAAGCAGGTTAAGGTTCGCGGCAGCAGGAATATATATATTGAGAGTGTTATCAGGAGCGGTGAGGAGATAATGGTGGAGCTCCGGAGCATTGCCCAGCCGGAGGTTTTCCAGATTGTTTCCTTGGCGCCCGGTGAACGCAAACAGTGTAAGTTGGAAGGTGAGCACTGTGAGTTGGTTGCCCCGGATTTTTCAACACCTTTAAATCTGGCCAATATAGATTTTCCCGCCTATTGTAAATTAATGGAAATCATGGATGATTTTTATATTAGTGAATCCATTGCCGAGGCGGGTTCTCCCTGGCAGGTTTTAATCGTTTATATCAGAAGCCTGGATTTCGGCGTGCAGCGCGACAATCAATTATTAAAACTTCTTTGGCTGTTTTGTGAGCATTCTCAAGAAAAGCGTCTGGCTGAACGCCAGCTTTTGTATAATCTGTATCTGATAATCGACGAATTTATTAATTATCAGGAGGCGAGGAAATATATAAATGATAATTTATGGCGGAGCGGACGACTGGTAAAAGACTGCCTGGCAGAAATTCAGGACGAGATATCCAAGCGCAAGGATGTAATCCTGGAAAAAAAGACGGATAACGAAAAGCGGTTAGCGGGTCAGTTGAATGAATGGTTTTCGCAGGCAACTGCTGTTCCCAGTTTCTCCTGCCCGGATCTCTGGCCCCGGGTCCGGGATCTGCCGGAAGAATTAAAGAAATCTTTCTTGTTGAAGCAGCCCCTGGATGAGTTAAAAGATATTCAGGAAGAATTAGAACTTCATCTGCAGATTTTAAGGATAATTAAGAGAATAGGTGAATTGCGGCTGGAGTTTCGTCCTTATCGGGGATTGGATGTTCGTGCTGACGCAACGATTTGTGAGTTGTTGCAGGTGCGCAGCCATTTCTGGCGGGAAACAAAGATGTTTGCCAAAGGGGAGAGGATCGGTATTTATAACCAGACCGGGGAGGGAATCGGTGTTGTTGATAT
>CAZIXI010000146.1:2690-8735 GCA_964543115.1 uncultured bacterium | reverse complement strand
CAGATTTAGGCGCGGTGACCGAAGAGATTTCTCTGCCACATACTGAATATGCCGTAGCTACCTATTATATTATCGCGACTGCTGAAGCGAGTTCCAATCTTGCCCGTTATGATGGCGCGCACTATGGTTTCCGGGCTGCTGACAGCGGGAACAAGATGTCTTTGCTGGAGATGTATAACAAGACCCGCGCGCAAGGATTTGGCGAGGAAGTAAAACGGCGGGTGGTTTTAGGCACATATGTATTGAGTTCCGGCTATTATGATGCCTATTATTTAAAGGCGCAGAAGGTGCGCACCTTAATCAGCAAAGATTTTACTGAGGCCTTCAAGCAGGTGAATTTAATTGTCACCCCGACTTCACCCACCCCGGCGTTTAAGATTGGTGAACGCTCAGAAAATCCTCTCCAGATGTACTTATCGGATATCTTTACAATCTCCGCGAATTTGGCCGGCCTGCCGGCAATATCCGTTCCCTGCGGTTTCAGCAAGGAAAACCTCCCGCTGGGCCTGCAATTTATCGGCAAACCATTTGCCGAAGAAGCCATCCTCCGGGCCGCCTACACCTATGAACAAGCAACCAACTGGCACCAGCGTTATCCACAAAAAATATAGATTAAACCTTGGGTGTAGATTTAAGTTGATATGAATACTTTTATAGTGCTAAAATACTTATTAAATGGAGTAATCTAATGAAGCCAAATATTTTATGTAATAATAAATTGACTGATGTTTATAGGAGAGAAGGTATTACTTTTCTGGGTGTGTTTGGATCATTTGCCCGGGGGGAAGATACGGCAGATAGTGATATTGATCTAATAGTGCGTTTTTCCAGGACTAAAAGCTTACTGGAGTTAGTTAGGATTGAAAGAGATCTGTCATCTCTTCTGGGAAGAAAAGTTGATTTATTGACAGAAGCAGCTATTAGTCCGTATCTGAAAGACAGAATTATGTCGGAAATGGAGACGGTTTATGAACAGTAAAGATGATTCTGTTTATTTGAATCATATGGTAGACGCTATAGCTAAAATCGAAAAATATCTAGAAGGAATCAAGCATAGCGAATTTGTCGAGAATAGTCTGCTTCAAGATGGAGTTATAAGAGAGATTGAAATAATTGGAGAAGCAGCCAAAAGGATTTCTGCGAAATACGCAGCAAAAATAAGAATATTCCCTGGAAAGATATTACTGGAATGAGGGATAAACTTATCCACGACTATTTTGGCGTTGATATTGAGGCGGTATGGGTAACTGCTACAACTGATATTTCGAAACTTAAAGTTGATATAAAGAGAATACTTCAAAGCCATTAATGCCTTCCCGCTTTGTTCTGCAAACAGGCCACAGATTGGTACTTGCGGTAAATAAAAATATAGTCATAAGGAATTACTAATGCAATATGAACCGGTGATTGGACTGGAAGTCCACGCGCAGTTAAAAACAGAGTCCAAGGTGTTTTGCGGTTGTTCTACCAGATTCGGTGCCCAGCCCAATACACAGACCTGCCCGGTGTGCCTGGGTCTGCCCGGGGTGCTGCCGGTGCTTAACCGGAAGGTGGTGGAATACGCCGTGTTTACCGGTCTGGCGCTCGGTTGTCAGATCTCCTCCTTTTCCAAGTTCGACCGGAAGAATTATTATTATCCCGATCTGCCCAAGAATTACCAGATATCCCAGTATGATAAGCCGCTAACGGAAAACGGTTATGTGGATATAGCGGTAAACGGAGAAACTAAACGGATAAGAATTAAACGGGCGCATCTGGAGGAAGACGCGGGTAAGCTTATTCATAGTCCTGATGGGAAGGCCAGTTTTGTTGATCTTAACCGTACGGGCACACCGCTCTTGGAGATAGTGACGGAACCGGATATTAATACGGCGGACGAGGCCCATGATTATTTAACTAAATTGAAACAAATCCTGCTTTATCTAGGGGTATGTGATTGTAATATGGAAGAGGGAAGTCTGCGTTGTGACGCCAATATTTCATTGCGTCCGCAGGGGACACAGGGATTGGGAGTTAAGGCTGAAATTAAGAATATGAATTCCTTTAAGGGCGTGCAAAAAGCGCTTAGTTATGAAATAGAGAGGCAGGGGAAGGTGTTGGCGGAGGGGCAGGAGATCGTGCAGGAAACCCGGCTCTGGGATGCCGATAAAGAAATAACCAAGTCCATGCGCAGTAAGGAAGAGGCGCATGATTATCGTTATTTTCCGGAACCGGATCTTGTGCCGCTGGTTCTTTCAGCAGAATTTGTGGCGGAGATAAAAAAATCTCTACCGGAAATGCCGGCTGAACGCAGGCAGAGATTCGTTGGCGAGTATGGTCTGCCGCCTTATGATGCCGGGGTATTGACCAGTGAACGGCAATTAGCGGATTATTTTGAAGGAGCGGTAAAAACCGGGGCCAGCGCTAAACTGGTGAGTAATTGGATAATGAGTGAGTTACTGCGGGAATTAAATAATCAGGGAATAACTGCCGGCCAGTCACCGATATCTGCCGTTAATTTAGGAAAATTAGTCGCTCTGATTGAAAAAGGAACTATCTCCGGGAAGATTGCTAAAAATGTATTTAGCGAAATGTATCAGACGGGTAAAGAACCGGAACAGATTATTAAAGAAAAGGGATTGGTGCAGATATCCGATGAGCATGAACTGGATGGGATTATTGATAAGGTAATCGGCGATAATCCTAAATCCGCGGCTGATTTTAAGGCCGGGAAACAGGCCGCATTGATGTTCTTGGTGGGGCAGGTAATGAAGATCACCCGCGGTAAGGCCAACCCGCAGCTGGTGCAGAAGATGCTGAGAGAGAGATTATAAAGAAAAAATTAAGTAATAAGTATTTTAAGTTAGTTGAAACATAATAGAAAGTGATATTAAACCACGGAGTTCACGGAGGACACAGAGTTCAAGTAATGGTTGTTCTCTGTGATCTCTGTGTCCTCTGTGGTTTAAAAGTTTCATCTATAACCTCAAGTTGTTGATTTTAAATAAGAGTTTTTTTATAAGTTTTTTAGCCAAATATTATGTCTTTTCAAGAGATTAAAGGTCAATCACGCGCCGTTAAGTTGTTGCAGCAGGCAATCAGTTTGGAGAGGATTGCCCATACCTATCTATTCTACGGTCCGGCCGGAGTTGGTAAACAGTTAACCGCGCTTAATTTCGCCCAGGCACTTAATTGTCTGGATAAAAAAGCTGATGCCTGCGGGCAGTGTTCCGCCTGCCGGCAGATAGCGGAGTTTCGTCATCCGGATGTTACCTGGGTCTTTCCCGTTGCCCGCAGCCGGCGCATCAAAATCGATCAGGTACGGCGGATGCAGCAGGCTCTTTCCTGGAAGGCCTACAGCGGCAGGATGAAGGCGGCGATTATTGTTGATGCCCATACCCTGACCCCGCCCGCTGGTAATGCCTTATTAAAGACGCTGGAGGAGCCGCCGGCGAATTCGGTTTTAATCTTAGTAACCCAGCAGCCGGAGGCCCTGCTGCCCACAATCAGGAGCCGGGCGCAGGAAATACAATTTTTTCATTTACTGCCCGAAGACATGATCTGTTTACTGGAGCAGAAAATAGGACTTGCGCCTAAGGAGGCCAGGCTGTTTAGCCGTTTGGGTCTGGGCAGTATGGAAAGGGCGCTTAAGTTGAGGGATGAAAAAATGGCCGGCCGCAGACAGTTACTATTACAGCTGCTGGCTAAAGGTTCTTTTGCTGAGGCCGGGGAAATGCTGGGGAGAGTGGACGAGATTATTGCCGGGCTTAATGAATTCAAAGAAGATCTTACCAAAAAGCTGCGTGAGGAGGGCCGGGAAGGGGTAACCAAGCAAGAAGAGGAGGCCTTTATCGCCGGTGAGTATAAGAATGAGGTGGAGCAGGTGCTGGGGCTTGTGACCAGCTGGTACCGTGATATCTTGATTTATCATCACAGCAAGAAACCGGAACTATTACTTAACGCAGACTTTCAAGATAAAATAGAATACTGGGCCGGGAAACTGGACACAGAAGAGCTTTGCTTGCGGCTGGCTACGGTGGATAAGATCAGAACCGGCCTTTCCCGCAACATCAGCCTGAAGCTGCTCTTACAGGTGATGTTCGCGGAGCTGTAAATATAATCTAATCGTTGCATAAAGGGCACTTGTTTTTTGTCAGGCGGTCGATGCCGGAGCCCTGACAGTAGGTGCAGCGGAACCATTCCTCGTAACTATGGTAACAGCTTTTACATAACCCGAATTGTTTAAGGGCCTGCCAGAAACTGACTTTTTTTGCGCAGTAGCCGCATTCCGTAATTAAATTCACGTTGTTTTTCATATTAATTTATTTTCCCTGAGATCATTATTAGTGTAATTGGCAGCTGCCGCTAAGCTGGCAGAGCAGGCAGCTATTGGTTTTTAACATCTCAAATATTGTGCTTCGATAGTAAGCTTTTTTGTACCAGTTTACATATGTTTGGTAACAGGCTGAGCAAAGCCCGTATTTTTGTTTTATTTCCGCAGTGGATACGGTTGAATAACAAAAACAGCATTTTTTTCCTGAAAGATGCCGTTTGTTCCCCCTCATTGTTACCTTCCTTTGTCGGGTTTCTCTCAATAGAAGAGCATATTCAATGCCAAGTCTTTTGTGTTTTATAAGCATATGGTAATAAGGTACTTACAGAGCAGATCAATAAGTAATTTCCAGCTAATAGTTCCGAAATGGAGCAATAGTCGTTTGCAACTGCCTGGAAAAAAATAAGTCTCCCCATTGACAGATACTGCTTTCCGTGGCTTATTACTTTTAGATGGCAATATATAATATTTGGGGGGCCATATTAATATATATACAAAGAAGCACTTATTCTGGTTTAAGTTCACTGTCTGATTCTAATTTGCTGTCTGTTATCGCAGCTGTCTCTTCAGGCACAGCCTTTAGGGGTTGCGCGTGCTGTCGGCGCCAACCTTTCTTTTCAGCCGCAGGCCGAGGTGCCGGCGGGTCATTTCGCTGATTTGGTCATTCCTCATCATCTGGGAGTTATTAACAAACAATGGTCTCCTGAAGGAACTCAGGCTGAAAATCCGCTAATCATAATTCAGGATGCCCATGCCAATTATTCCGCCCAAAAAAATATCGTTAATATTTTAAAGCAGATAAAGTCCTTTAGCGGCGGGTTGCCCTTGCTTATCGGAGTGGAAGGGGCCAGCGGCCGGGTGGATAAAAGCCTATTATCGGCTATACCCAAACCAGATCGGCAACAGGCCATCGGCCAATATCTGCTTAAAAACTCTCATTTGAGCGCGGCGGAATATTATGCCGGCATAGAGGATAAAGATACAATCCTGGCTGGCGTAGAGGATCCCCAAACGTATTTTTCTAACCTAGAAGAGTTCCAGAAAGTCATCCGCGAAAAGAAGCAATGGCAGCCTTATCTGGATAAGCGCAGAGAGCAATTGGCGGAAAAGAGAAAAAAACTGAGTTCCAGCCAAAACATATTTCTGAATAACCTCCGGGCCTATCAAAATACCACACTCTCTTTGCCGGATTATATTAATTATCTTGGCAGTTTACGGAGGATAGGTGATTACCTTAATCTAAGTATTTACCGGCAGTGTCAGAAGATGCAGGAAAAGGTTGATTTTACTCAGGTAGAAAAGGAGCAGCAGTCATTCTTGCGGGAGTTGGAGAAGCAATTGCCTGAGGAAGAAAAAAATGTCCTGTTAAAAAAATCTGTTCTTTATAAACTGGGCAGGATTTCTACTCAAGCCTACTACGAGAACTTGTCCTCGTATTTATTCTCGGACTTGTCCTCGTACTTGAGCCGGTATAAAAGCGAGTACCGGCAGTTTTCGCGTTATCTGAGGTTGATCAATCGGCAGGCCGGGATCAAGATGGAGGATTTATTCGCGGAATTGGCGGATATGGAAGAGACGGCGGCGGAGAGGCTTTTTGCCGATCCTTTAGCTGCTGCTGTCTTGGCGGATTATCGAAAATTTTATTTATTGGAAAAGCTGTTGAACCTGGAATTGAGAGGAAGTGAATTGGCGATGTTGGACCGGCTTTCCCCGGGGACCGGGGAGATAGCTTT
>CAZIXI010000146.1:0-2680 GCA_964543115.1 uncultured bacterium | reverse complement strand
AACGGCCAGGAAATTCTATCAGACCGCTATTTCCCGCGATAGGATATTAGCGGATAATTTTCTTTCTTTGAGGAGCGCGCGTCCCAGTCTGAAGGTGCTGGTTACTGGAGGTTTTCATACTACGGGGATCTGTGATTTGTTGGAGAAGAAGCAGATTGCCTATCTGGTGGTTTCTCCCTGGCTGCGGGCGGAGCCGCGGGATAAATATATTAAGCTGCTGCTGGGTGAGGATAAGCTGGACCGGTTGTTTCAGCATCAGGGCCGGCGGCTCTCCCCGGTACTGCGTCTGCCGCATAAGATGAATATTCGCGGGCAGGTAGAGGCGTTGAAATGGGAAACAGGAGTTTGTCAGTTGACTCTAGAGATAGTGAATCATCCTTTACTGGCCAGATTAAGGAGGTTAAAAAGAAACGGGCAGTCTCCCAGGCGCAGCCGGGGACAAATTAAGAAATTACGAAATCTCATCCAGAGAAGCGTGGAAAGTGAAATAGGCACCTGGCTGGCCAGCTACGCCGCCGGTTTAAGGATTGATTTTGCCGGGCTGCGCTTTCGGGAAGAGGAAGTTGTTATTCCGGTCTGGATGGGAGAAACAAAAATATTGGTTTTTGTTAAAGAGAAGGCCACGGCCGGAAAGCGTCCGGTAGATGAACTGGCAATGCAAGAGTTGGGTGATTGGCAGATAAGAATGCAGCAGGCGGCTTTTCCGTTGGCTGCTCTAGAAGGGGAAGCAGCGGCTAACATTGTTAAATATTGCCAGGAGCCGGCTGGGAAACCATTGCTGGAAGAGACATATAGATTTGCTGATTTTCAGGCGTTAAAGGCAGAGGGGATCAAGTATCTAAACAATAGCGCGGCGATAGATGTAAATTTGGCTGAGGGAGCGGTGGAAGTTAATGAACGGTTGGCCGCGGTTATCGGCATGTGTGAAAGGTATAACGCGTTTACGGTTGAGGAGGCCCGGGAATTCTACCTCTTTTTACTGAATCACGAACATCATCATATGCTGGTTGGCGGTAAGGACGCCGCGGCGGAATTAGTAGTGCATCTGTTGGATTACTTGCTGCTTAGTGCCGGCCGCCTGGATGATATTATCAAGGTTTTAGAGAATATTACCAGTTTATGGGAGATCCTGGAAGAGGAGTTGGGTGTGGGTGTAATTGATTTTGCTGATGTTAATAAGCTTAAAAGTATTCTCAGTCGGTATAGGGATTTACTGCTGGCAGCAGAAATTTCTCCGGAATATCTAAGGGACGGGTTTCCGGATTTTCTCTATGAGATTATTGAGCATCTGGCCAAGTTCTATCCGGCGGAGGCGAAAGAGGGAATTCTGCGGGAGATGCGGGAATTGATTGAAGAAAGCCTTGATGATCCCCAGCCGCTTTGGGACAGGCTGGCGGAAATCAAGGAGGAATATACCACGCTCTTTGACCGGGCTGCCCAGGAATCTCCCGCGGGAACAATTTTGGAGATTCTTTTTCCTAAGGAGGCCGCGGCGGAGAAGGCCAGGCAGGCCGCGGCGGAGAAGGCCAGGCAGGCCGCGGTGGAGAAGGCCAGGCAGGAAGAGGCGGAGAAGGCCAGGCAGGAAGCAGCAGAGCGGGCCAGGAAAGAAGCGGCGGAAGAATCTGTTGATCCCTGGCCCCAAGCTTCGCTTGGGGCTGCTAGAGAGGAATATTATAAACTGACTGAAACATTGACCGCTGATTTGGCCTGTGTAATTGGTAAGTGTGTAGCGGAGGGAGAAGAATTGCCGGAATTGGCTGTCCTCCAGGAAAGGGTGCGGCAGAATGAATTCTTTATTGCTCATCCGGTGCTTGGGAAAATAGAGGAAACGGCAATAACAGCAAAGCTGGAGGAATTTTGTGCTGAGCCGGCTTGGTTTCCCTATCAGGATCCGGTGGACGTCGACCTGGAAACAATCCCCGGTTTTGACAAATTTACTGGCGGTGAAATGACTCTGGCGGATGATTTTCAGGTTATTGATGACAATCAGGAAGAGTTTATCCTGGCGGTCAGGGAATTGGAGAAAAGAGAAATATTCAGGATAACCGCGGAAGAGAAAGAGATAATCACCAGCTTGTGGGACCGGCTCTATCAGGCACGGAGCGAAGAAGAGGCCCTGCCGGTATTTAATCAGTTAATGAAATATCTGCTGCTGCGTAATCCCGCTAACCGTTATAACTACCTTAATCTCTATCGCCGGCAAAATCAGCGGGAAGTGCCGGGTACAATAGATCCGGATAGGCTCTACGCATTTGAGGTGGGGATGTCCAATGGAATGGTTGCCCATGGCTGGGGGCAGAGGATATTTGCCAGCCTGATAGAATTGCAGCGGGTAGTGGAATTAGACGCGGAGGCAGTAAAGCTTGGAGAAGAGGCGCGGGGTATGCGGGAAATGTTGGTGGGGAATTCGCTCAAGGTATACAGCGAGAAATTAGTCCATAAATTGATTACTGCTTCAGGTAATCGAAAATTACAGGCGGCCATGCTGCCGCTGCAATTCCGGCAATACGGCGGAGCAGTGCAATATGGATTGCCCCTCTGGCGCAATTTTATATCTACTGCTGATTCGGACGATTTATGGGAGATGGAAGCTAGATATATTGCCGGCTTGCACAATGTTTGGCCCCGGGAGGCCATTGCCTACTTAAAAACTGTTCTGTCTTTATTGGAGGCGATGAAT
>CAZIXI010000145.1:2094-8744 GCA_964543115.1 uncultured bacterium | reverse complement strand
CCTGATCTTGATCCCGGCATCGTTACGCATAGTCAGGATCCGCAAAAGTTTCTTTCCCTGATGAACCTCTTCTGCCAGGATATCCTCTATCCGCCACTGCTCATTCATAGCCAGCTGCCCAATAGCGGGCAAAACCTCTTTTAAGGCCGTAAGATCCTGATTATAGATTGCCGTAATAATGCCAAACAACTGCATGCGACCAGCCGGCGAAATCCGGCCGGCGGCACCGAAATCAATAATGTGGATGGTAACCTCATTCCCTTTTTTAGTCACAATCACGTTCCCCTCGTGTAAATCTGCGTGATAAGTACCATCAAGAGCCAGCTGTCGCATAATCAATTCCCGCGCCAAAAAATCCTTCACCGCCGCGGAGTCAATTCCCCGCTGGGCCAACCCCTCTTCATCACTCAACAACACACCATCGGCAAATTCCTCAATCATCACCAGATTGCGTTTTGTATCATCCGCCTTGGCCAAGGGAACATTTAAAATATATTTGATCCCGGCAACCTCATACACCCGCCTCTGGGGCTCACTTTCAATATTAGTTTTAATCTCCCGCTGAGTTTGTCCCTCCAGCTCCAGGTCCAGCTCTTCTTCAATCATCCGTTCAATCGTATCAATCATATCCGGCGGAATATCAATCTCACCGGCCATACCCTCCGCCACCTGCCGCAACAGCGCCAGATCTTTTTCCTTGCGCCACCTGATCTCCGGCCGTAATAATTTTGCCACCACCTCTTTTCCGCTAACCAACCTCGCCTTATATACAACCTTCAGGGAAGCGCTTCCTATAACCTTGCCCAATTCCAGAAACTTCCGGTCAAAATCCCCAAATAGTTCCTCCAACATCTCAAACGCCACCCGTTTATCCATGGGTTCAGCCTTATCCTTTAGTTTCTGTAACCTCGCCCGCAACTCCGGATTATCCTTAGTTAAAGGTGATGTAGCCAGGTACTGCCCCAGTTTTACTCCGACAAACCCCAGCGACTCCAGAAAGATGGCCACTCCATCAGCATAATGCACCCCTCCACCATCCGCGGCACGTTCCGTCTCCGCCATATTATCCATTAACGCCAGCAATACCGTCTCCCGGCGGCCAGGATCCGCTTCTCTAAAAATATTCAAATAAATCTTTAATATTAACTTCCTGGTTTGTTCATTAACCGATTGCTTATCAACATACTCATTAAAAACACTGAGCAGAAACTCCTCCAACGACTCCTCACTGCTAAAAATCCCCTTTTCACCGTAAAAGAAACTGCGAAAAAACTCCTGCCGCATACTGCGGCCCACATGCTGATAATGGGAAGATGGATAGGTACTATATTGTTCCTTTAAACCATCCAGATTAATTTTCAGTTGGTATTCGATTTCCTGTAGGAATGCCGGCTTGGGCGCATGCTCGCTATTAAACCAGATCAGAAACGCCGACTTTTGCTCTGGTTTGGCCATAAGCTGTAGCAGCTGCTTTAACGTATCTGCCCGAACAATCAGCTTCTGCTTATCTTCTTCCCGCAGCTTACCTGCTCGGCGCAAAATATGTTCATGTGCCAATTGATATTCTTGTTTGTTTTTTGCCAAACGATTAGTAAGATCAATCAACAAATCGTCACGCGTTAGGCTATAATCGGCAAAGTAATGGAGAATAACCCCCAGCTCATAACCAAACTCTGCTTCCCGGCCGGACAATTCCAGTTCCAAGGCTCTTAAGGCATATTTCTCGTGCAAATACCTACCGGCAAATAAAGAATTTTTATGAAAAGCCTTATCTTTCTTTTCCGGATTAATAACTGCTTTTATCTGCTCAAGATTATCTCCTGCTGTAGACATTAATTCATTCAGCCAGTAATCCCTGTGCGGTGATTTCTGCGGGAAAAAGGCCAGGATCTCATTAAGTTTATCAGTGAGAGATGCATTCGAGTCTAGTAAATCCGCTAGATACTGCTGATTTAAACTTGCTGCCACCAGTCCTACCTGAGCACTCAGTCCATTTTCCGTAAAAAATTGATAATCAGTATATTCAGCATGTTCCTGCTCATATACCGCCTTCCATTGGTCTCCTTCCTCTCTCCGCATAAACATCCCCCGCCCGGCAATCCCCACGGAACTTCCATCCTGTTCCCCACCCAGCAACATACCGCGCCGGTCAACAACAAAATGCGACGTCAACATTCGCAGTCGCCAAACTGCCTCCTTCCGCTGTCTGGCCATAAGATCAACCAATAAATCCTGCCGGCGAAACGGATCAAGTACAAAAAAATGATCACATACCGCCTCTGCAGTTAGCTGCAACCCCAATTCGACATTCAAATATTTTTCCACAAAAATAACCAGCAACAAATAATTGCGATAAACACTTGGCGGAAAGTTAGCAAGCGCCTCCGCTGCCAAAGCCTGATAATCAGCCTCACTTTTCCGCACCCAGTCAAAATGCCTCATTGCCCCTCGCCAGACAGTCAATGGCGTTACATAACGAGGTGCGCGCGGATCCCGGAAGGCATCATTAAGCCAATTTCGGCCCCACACCCTTTCAGTAGCATAATCCCACTGCATTTCAGAATACGGCTCATCAAGTTTACTTAATTCTCTTTCTTTAACCAAAAACAGTGCACTCTCCTTTTGTCCTCTACGGCAGTAAGCCGCCACTTCCGATATAAACACAAGCCCCTTGTTCCATTGTTGCCGATTATAGTTAGGCAAACGCCTTTGCTCCTGCTTTTGCAAAAGATAATCATTTAATAATTCCAAATCCTCAACTGATAAATCCGTAAGAATCTTTGCCGTCAATTTTCTTTTCACTATTCCAATCTCTAATGGGGCATCTATCTCAAAAAAATACAAAGTTACCGCCACAAAATGCCCCGGCTCCTGATCAGCGGCCAGCACCCCCCTTTCTCTTAATCTGGCTAGCACCGCCTCCCGTATCTGCGGTGAGCTATTATTCAGCAATTCCCCATACAATTCCGCTGCCCAGCGTATGGGTACCCGATCAGCTTTATCCCGCGGAAAGTAGCGAAACATCGTTTCACAGAAATCAAGCTGCTCCGCCGCTTTGCTTACCCCATAAACCTTCATCATCATTTCCGGCACATTATGAAAGCCCACATTAGGAAACGGCAATTCACTTAACTCTTTAAAAGCTTCTTCATAACTATTACAATCAGCCAAAAGCACTGGAGATTCTCCTTCATATTCCTTAACCATAAACTCTTCTCTCACCCGGCCCGGAGATCCATCAACCAGAAATTTCTTCAGTTCACCAGCAAATCCCCTGCTTTTAACCAGTAAGCGTAACTCCTCAAATAGTAATTCCTCCAGCGGCCACATTTTTCGCTCATTTTTGTTATAGTTATTCACCCGTTTGTAATATCCCGTATAATCCGCCAGGTCCAGGATCGTCCGCATCTGTTCCGCGGTCATCTCCGGGGCCCGCGCAATAAGATAGAGCAGGATCCGCGTATACAAATAAAAATCCCGCCGGCCAAAATCCTCACCCTGTTTCATCTGCTTTTTCATATGCCCTAAGGCCCGCAGCCAGCGATTGAATTCTTCTGCGGTAAGCGGCTGGCCTTTTTTTAGCATATCAATTCCCATTCTCAGCCCCCGATCACCTTGAACAACTTCTCCGTTTTCCCATGTCTCACCTCCTTCTTTAAATGAATTCCAACCAAACCAATCCCGGCCGGCGCGCAGATACACATGCCAGCGAAGCTGGTTAATCAAGCCCCGATGGCGCCAACCAAATTCCCCGGAGTAGCCTCCATGCCTTTTGTCGCCCTCTTTATAGAGCGCTTCTTCTTCCGGGAACAAGCGAAAACGCAGGCAATTGATATCAAAATGAACCAATGCCTCCGCCAATTCTTCTACAGAGAATCGGGAAAGGCAATCTTCCATATCCTCATGGAAATACATCTTCTCCGTGGAAACGTAACCGGTAGAACGAGCATAGCCCGGGGGTGGCTCTGCCGGCAGCACGTCAACTATCTTTTGCAAGGGAAAGCGCACATCAAGAAATATATCCTGCAGCATTCCCCAGCCATAATATTTCCTTACGGATGTTAAAAACTTTTGCAAGGCAAATGCCGTCATCAAGTCCACAATAAGCCGATTTTGCGGATAAAACTCTGCAACTTTATCTTCTACCGCCTGAAAAATCGTTTGCAAACTATGACGCAATGCATCATCTTCAGCTTCCGCTGCCGCACCACCAAACTGATCAAACTGCACTACCGCAAGATACACCAGCAATTCTTCAAAAAACCGCGCCCCATCAATCAACCGAATAAATTCTTCAATTGATCTTGCCTCCAGCGCCCTGCGCAAGGTATCCTGCACCCTTCCCCGCCGGTCCAGGGAGGTCTCTAAATATGTATACTCATTAAAAACAGCGGCGGCATATAGCGGATAAAGATCTTCCATCCTCCGCTTTCGTTCTTCCAGCTGGGGATGGCTGCCGCAGGGTAGTTCCCGCAATTCGTTATCTTTCATATACTCCATCAGCGCTTCCCACTCCCGGGAAGCGGCAAAAACATTATAGCCGGCCGTCGCCGCCAGCTCCATGCCCAGAAAATCCGCGTCATATTCCATTGTATATCCATGTTGCCGGCCCCTGGTAATCTCATCATAAGTTCTCATCCCTGCTTTTTCCTTGCCCTCATCAACATCCTGCCGGTACTGAATGACATGGGCCAGCTCATGCCCGATAACCAGGGCCAGGGCATCCTTGGGCACACCCTTATCTCTTAAGAGCTTAAGATAGCCATAACTAACCACCACTACATTGGTCCCCGCATAATAACCGGCATTGACCTCCGTTGTATCATCAATATATAGCTTCAGATATCCCGGCAGCCGGGGATTCGCCCGAATAATATTCTGCAGTACTTCATTCACCTCATCATAAAGCTCCCGCAAATTATCATCCCGGTAATCAACCATCCTTTTCTCAGCAACAAAATCAGCCACTCTCTCTTGATTATTCAAATATTTAAGCTCAGCCAATTCCACTGCTTCCTCTACTCCGCTTATTAATTCCAGCGTGACTATTTCCTCCTCCTCCCCGGAGACGCTACCATAACTTGCCGCATACTGCGCCCAGGGACTGCCTTCCTCTGTCCAGGGCGCTAAAGCAACAAAATTCCACAGCACATGGGCAAAAACAGCAAAGCCCAGGCTACAGACAACCGACCAGAGCGGCCCAAATCCAGTCACAAAAAATGCAATGGCCACTATATTAAATAACAGTCCCGCCAGGGCCCGCAGCCAGAATTGTTTACTCGTTTGCGTAAACACCCCATGCATCAACGCAAAGATAAATACATTGACCACCATCGCCGGCACAATAATAAAGGGATTGCCGGTAAACATTAACAAACTGACCACCAGCCGGCTGCCCAGAACAACCCCTAAGGCCTTCAAGATTTTCCAGGGCAGTGATTCCTTGCTGTTTTTAAAGATCAAGTAAGCGCCGCCGACACCAGTTTCTTCCAGCAGGGGAACAATACCAAGATCCCGATCTAGCTGATCGGCCTCCGGCAGCAGCTCTTCCCACATCGGCATCACCGCCGGCGGCGCACGCGCCCCAACTGGCTCCGTACTGGACCGCCCATCAACAACAAAATCGTACAGAGAAAAATCCTCACCCAGAAACCACCAATCAAAATAAGAGTCATAATCGCCTATTAAAGATTCATCCCCCTCACGCTTCCTCCCCGTCAGCCTCCAGTAACACTCCTCATAGGGCACGAAGAACCCAATCTGCGCGATTGGTTTTAAAACAGCTCCAATTGTTGCTGTTTTATAAACATCATAAAGTTTTTCTTTAGACTCGTACCCTTCAACAATATAAACCGTCCCCGGCTCGTATGGCTCAGGCCTTTTCCTGCCCATCCACTCAATACGCCCATCCTGCTGGTAATCATCCCTATCGATTACCCTCACCTTTAACCCCCGGGCAGCAATCTTTTGTGCCAATTCAGCGGTAAAGCTTGACTTTCCCGCCCCCGGAGGAGCACTGACAATATAGAGATTCTTCGGCTGAGCAACAATCTGTTCCACAATAATCTCTTCCACATCCGCTAGCGGAACCAGCCCGACCATAGCCGGCGGCGGCTTGTTCCTGTCTATCGCCAAAACCGCGACTAACTTCTCTTTAAACTCCTCTATTTCAGCCAAATCCGTCGGAAGCCCCATACCCATATTATGGAGCTTAAGAATATTATCCCTCTTATCAATTATTGCCCTGAACAAAGCGGCAACTATTCCCGCCGGGCGGTACCTGCCTTGCGTAAAAATTTTTCTAACTGCATCCTCATCAGAAAATTCCGATTCCTGATACAGGCTAAGAACGATTTTCGCCCGTTTAACCTCCTCTGCCTTTTCTGCGGCCTCATTATCCCCGAGTTCCCTCAGCGCCAGTTCATATAGCTCTATCAGGTAAGCAGCCCTGCTAGCGCTTTTTTCCAGGAATATCTTCTCCTGTAAATTGCCTGGCGCCAGCCGGCCGCTGAATAATTCCGCCGGGCTTAGTCTATCAACACCCTCAACATCCAATTCTGCCAGCTGCAACAACTCCCTAATCCGCGCGCCATACATCAACTGCCCCGGCCTGGTTAAAGCTAACGGCGGAGCCAAAGCTTCTGCCCCCC
>CAZIXI010000145.1:0-2057 GCA_964543115.1 uncultured bacterium | reverse complement strand
GCTTCGCTTGGGGACTGCCTTAGAGGAATGGGTATAGACTGCCCCCAACTCCACAATCACCCGGTCCAGATCAATCTGTTGATCCAGCATAATACTGAGGTAGAGATCTTGATCCTGTAATTTGGTTATTTTTGGAGCAATAACCAGATAAGAAAGCCCCCTTTCCCGTAATCTCTCCAAGATCCCGGCGGAATGAAACCCGCCGGTCACCACCACTGCTACCTGTTCGTTCAGTTCCGTCATCCGGCTCAAAAGATTATCCGTCAACACCTCATCCCGGGCCAGTGCCTGCCGGTAGAAGTCCTCCGCTGTTTTCAGCAAAGGATTAATCTCCAACAACAAAGATTTATCTTCGAATATTGGCGGTAGAGAAATATTATTCTCTCGCGCGAGTGCAAAGATAAAGGACTGAATACGGGCGGGGACGAATTCCGCGCGGTGCACCTGATAATACTGCCACTGTTCTCTTTCTAAAATCAGATTCAATAACCTGGATAATACCCGGAGATTATAAGCTGTCCGGTCCAAATCCCTTTCTTTTTCATTTTGATAGAGCTTTTCCCGCAACGCCGCTTCAATCTCCGCCAATTCCTTAAATAACAGGTCACCATCGATCTGATTTTGCAGCCGCAGGAGTTCAATATATTGCAGAAGTTCTGAATACTCATCCTGATCTTCGACCTGTAACGTTGCCCCCAAGCTCCGCTTGGAGACTGCCTTAGAGGAATGGGTATAGACTGCCCCGCTTTGCGGGACTGCCTTAGAGGAATGGGTATAGACTGCTTCCAGATCCTGGTAGAATTCCAGTGCGGGAATCTTACCCGCCTTAAAAAGAACTCCCTGTTCAACAACCTTCTTCAACTCTTCGGCAACCAGCCTCTTTTCCAGTTCCTTAACCAGCCCTTCCCTCTCCCGCTCTACTTCCTTAAAATCTATCTTTTTCTCCAAATCAATCGACTCTACAACAAAATTGAAATTCGTCCATCGTGAGCCTTGCACGTCGTCTTTCATCCTTCGTTTAAGAAAACTTATCCATTCCACTAATCCCATCCCCTGCTCATGATAAGTAACCGCCTGCCGGTCAAATTCCCACAACTCTTTATTATAAATTTTCTTTTTCAACCGTTGACAGGCACCCCGCAACGCCGCCAGATACTTCTTCGAGATCTGCTGATTTCCCAACACTCCCCGTAACTCCTGAAAATTCTCCAAATATAATCCCAGATCCTCCAGGCCATAGATAGAAAATTCTAATTCCTCTCCCTTAGTAATGGCCAGCGCCTCCGAAGCGCTCAGATACCCCCGGCGCAGATACTTATTCACCACCTTTTCTCTCACCTTCCGGTCCGCCTGCCTGCTGAAAGGAGCGGTATCCACCGGCCCTTCCGCACCCTCCACACAAACCAGGTCCACACCATAATCATTGATCAAGCCTTCCAGTATCCGGGCAATATTCGTCTGGGCCTCATAATTACAGTGGGCATCCTGAATATGAATGATTAATTTGTCATTCTGGCCGGAATCCCATTTTTTCAGGATAGCACCGTAATCTTCAGGAATGTGGATCTTAGGGATTGCAGGAGAAATAGTACCCAAGGGCTGGGCATAGCCAGTAATGAATTGAAAAGACAATAAAATTGTTAAAATAAAGTTAAATATTTTCATTTTAGAAATGTATTATAGATAATTAATATTATAGTATGCATAAATAATGCCAAATATACCAATAATGACGTATGCTATTATTTTGTAAGTACTTATTAATTATATTAGGAAGGAAGAAACATGGAATGTCTAATTACGCTACTTTGAATATGTCGCTTTTTAGGTCCCCATAAAAAACTAGCATGAGGAAGCACTAATGTCAAGAGCAGCAGAACAGTTTATAACCATTCCCCTATAGCAGCCCCAAGCTGGAAGCTTGGGGAAGTTATTTTTCTGGCTGGTTTACCCGGTAAATCCGCAATGCCGGCAGGCTATTGGGATAGTAGATAGTTGTCAGCGGCTGGGCTGAGGGATAGAGTTGGGTAAAATTAGCTGTCAAATGACGAAAGATC
>CAZIXI010000144.1:0-8781 GCA_964543115.1 uncultured bacterium | reverse complement strand
TGAAGATATAGACGAAAAAAAGGATGCCCTCAACGTATTAATGAAACAATATTCAGATAAGGCCTACGAATTTCCCGCCCCCATGTTGCAGCATATTACGGTAATCAAGGTACAGATAACTGAACTTACCGGCAAAAAAACAGAATAACAAAACAGCAAAATAAAAACTGGAACACTTTTACCCCTACTTCTCAGCAGCTACCGGCTGTTCCTCTCCGTCCTTGTATGCCGGATACCTAAACCCGCCCTCTAAAAAATCCGTTTTCAAATCAATGGGGTGGCCGGTAGTATCAACAAAAGAAGCCTTTTCAGACACTAGCTCCTTATAGAGTTCCGGCCGCCTGTCCTTCAGGTAATAATATTTCGGCGCCGGATGCGTCATTCCATAATAAGCAGGAACACAATCGGCGATTAACATTGTATCCTGCTCGTGATTGGCGGCCACAACAATCTCCCCGTCGGGTCCGTAAACTATACTGTTTCCCCGGTAGTGCCACTCGTCGTCTTCCCTTTTTTCATAACCGCAGCGGTTAGAGTAGGCAAAGAAAATATTATTGGCATAGGCATGCGCCGGAAACAATATCCTGGAAACATCCGGATAGGGCACCTTACTGCGGTCCCCGTCGGGAAGCCGGTAATAATTATCCGCCGCCGTGGGCCCGACAATCAGTTTCGCTCCGTTAAGCGCCAGGATGCGGGAAAGCTCGGGAAACTCACATTCATAACAATTAAGCACACCCACCGGAAACCCGAAAAAACTAAAAACAGGATAATCACTTTCGCCGAAACTCCAGTTATCACGTTCCTGCTGACCGTATAAATGCGTTTTACGGTAGCTGTCCAGCAATTCCCCTTTTTCGTTAATCACCGCAATACTATCATAATATTTTTGGCTCCCGTCGGATTCAGTAACCTTTTCCGCGTAGGGAACAATAAGCGCCATATTGTACTGCTTGGCCATTTCCCGCGCTTTCGTGATACTGGGACCGTTTTTAGTTTCCGCTACCTGTTTCGCTTCTTCCGGGCTGAGCGTATAACCCGGTATATATAACTCCGGAAAAGAAAGAAGCTGAACATTATAGGCTTTGGCCAATTTAACCGCTTCTTCCAGCCGGGTAAGGTTTTTCGCTGTCGCTCCTTTCCCGCAGGCCGCCTGCACCTGATATATTCCCAGCCTGATACCGGAACCGCTTACCGGCACATCCCCATAGATAGAAACCTTATACTGCAGTTCCCGATAACTATCCTCTACACTTTTTCTATACTCCGGCGTACCGTCAGTCACTTCAGCTACTGCCGCAAACATAAACAATATCAAAATAACACACACAAATATCATCCTTCTCATTCTCACCCCCAAGTAAAATAACTCGTTTCACTATTTTTCCTTAACGCAGAGCCCGCAGAGTACTCGCAAAGAACGCAAAAAA
This sequence comes from uncultured bacterium, assembly GCA_964543115.1. Lineage (GTDB taxonomy): Bacteria > Auribacterota > CAZIXI01 > CAZIXI01 > CAZIXI01 > CAZIXI01. Next base: position 7,351 of record CAZIXI010000144.1, on the reverse strand, counting down.
ATTATATAATTAACTCTTTGCGGCCTCTGCGATCTCTGCGTTTAGAATATTTTACGATATAGTTCCTTAGACAGCAAAAACCCATGGCCCACCAATGAAAGCGGACCATGGGGCATATGAGTAAAATGAACTAACAGTGTTTTCTGTACTTATCCTTCTTCTCCGGCCTTGTGGGTTTGTTACCCGGCTGACCCGCATAATGCTTAATTATACGTCTTAGATCCTCAATCAACATATCCGCCATATCACGGCTAAATCCCTCTTTGACCACTACCCGTAACACGGCAAGATCCGTAATGTCTTCAGGCATTGTATATGCCGGCACCAGCCAACCCCTGTGCCGCAGCATCTCCGAAACATCAAACACGCTGAAGTTGGTCTCTTCTTTCAGTTTAAAAGCAAAAACCGGAATATCACTGCCGTCTGAAACAAGTTCAAACGGCCCTAGTTTAGCAATTTCCCCCGAAAGATATAGAGCCGTATCATGCAGAGACCGCATAATACGCGTATATCCTTCCTTACCTAAGCGTAAAAAATTATAATACTGGGCAACGATCTGGTTGCCGCCGCGCGAAAAATTCAGGGCAAAGGTCGGCATATCGCCGCCAAGATAATTAACATAGAAAATAAGATCTTTCGGCAGCTCGCTCCAATCGCGCCAGACAACCCACCCCACACCCGGGTACACCAGACCGTATTTATGGCCCGAGGTATTAATGGATTTTACCCATTTAAGCCGGAAATCCCACTCCAGGTCGGGCTGGATAAAAGGCGCGATAAACCCGCCGCTGGCGCCGTCAACATGGATGGGCACCTCCCAGCCGGTTTTTTTATTTAATTTATCCAAAGCGTCATTTATTTCTTTTACCGGTTCATACTGACCCGTAAAAGTGGTTCCCATAATAACAGCCACCCCGATTGTATTTTCATCAACGCGTTTCAAGACCTCTTTAGCGTTAATTGTATAACGGCCCTGTTCCATAGGCACTAACCGGGCTTCAACATCCCAATAGCGGCAGAATTTTTCCCAGCAGATCTGCACATCTACTCCCATGACCAGATTCGGTTTATCCGTGGGCTTGCCCTTTGCCTTCATTCGTTCACGCCACTTCCATTTAAGCGCCATCCCGCCGAGCATAACCGCTTCACTGGAACCGACCGTTGAACAGCCGGCGGCATTTCCCTCATTTTCGGAATGATATAAATTACTCAAGATATTTACGCAACGCATTTCCAGTTCCGCGGTCTGCGGATATTCGTCTTTATCGATCATGTTCTTGTCAAAAGTTTCCGACATTAACTGCCGCGCCTCCGGCTCCATCCAGGTAGTTACAAAGGTAGCCAGATTTAATCTGGAATTACCGTCCAGCATCAGCTCATCATGCACCAAATTATAGGCGGTCCTGGGCAGCATTTCTTTCTCTGGCATTAGATACTTTGAAATGTCCTCATTAAGCGCCTCCCGCGCGTATGTAGGCGTAAGAACTCTACTGGTGGTCGGTGTGTTATTATGTTTTACCTTTGTTTTGGACATAATCTCCTCCTTTTTCACTCGCCTGTTTGCCGGTCAGCTTCCCTGGGCAGCCAGCTGGGTTTTTTTAAGGCATTAATAATCATCGGCGCCGCCACAAAAACTATCGTTCCCACAATCAGAAAAACAACATAAAACCTAGGACTGCCCGTTTTTAACTGTGTCGGCGGGAAAAATCCTACGATCATGGCAAAAATAACAGCCAAAAGACCGATACCCGCTATTAACCACATCCCCGGATTCCCCCCCGGTACCTTATATGCCCGGGGAACATCGGGCTGTGAGTAACGCAATCTGATAGCGGCGGTATACAACATCACATACATAATAAGATACAATATTGCCGTTAACGCCGTCAGCAGGAAGAACGCGCTGCTGATCGTGGGCATTAAAAGATAGACAAGAGAAATCCCCGTTACGATTAACCCCTGCACCCATAATATATGGGTTTGCACACCGTTCTTATTAGTATACTGCAGAAACGGCGGAAGTTCTCCGTCTTTGGCGGTGGCCAACAGTCCTTTACTGGGCCCGGCGATCCAGGCGGTAACCCCGCCTATCGCCCCGAACGCCGCCAGAAACCCGATAACCGGCAGCAGCCAGCCGATATCAAATTTATCAAGCAGATCCTTAAACGCCTGCATAATCCCCACGGTAAGACTAATATCCTTCTGAGGAATTACAACAGCAATAGACAATGAACCAAGAGTAAATACCGCGATAATAACGATCATCGCCATAAAAACAGCTTTGGGAAACTGCGCCTTAGGATTCTTTAATTCTCTTACATGAACCGCGCCCACTTCCATACCGGCAAACAATAAAACAATACCAGCCAGAAAAGCCACATTACTGAAATTAGTTAAATCCGGAAAGATACTACGTGATGCAGTAGCCATTTCAATCGGATTTCCGGTAATGATCCACAAAACACCTAACACGATAATCAAGGCCGCCGGCACTATCGTACCGCCAATAACCCCGGCAGTAGTCAGCCAGCCGGCTGTTTTCATCCCGCGGAAATTAGCGAAAGTCGCGCCCCAATAGATGATAAGGATCACCGCGATATTAAATATTTTACTTTTATCAAGCGCCGGACTAAGAAACACATATGCTAACGCTCCCGCGGCAAAAGCCAGCACCGTTGGATACCAGATAGTATTTTGTATCCATTGCAGCCAGATCGCCGTAAAACCGCAGCGGGAACCAAAGGCCTCTTTTACCCATCTATAGACACCGCCGTTCTTGGGCCAGCCGGTAGCCAATTCCGCTGAAACCAGCGATACCGGCACCAAAAACAATAATGAGGCAAATAACAGGAAGAAGATCATCGGCAGGCCCTCTTTGGCCATCATCGGCAGGCCGCGGAGACTCATCACGCAGGCAACATTCATCATCGCCAGCACAAAAACGCTTATGCAGCGGCGAGAAGGCGAAGCTTTATCGTTCATACACACCTCCCTTTATAAAGAGAATAATATTTTACTCTATCTATAATTGTATTACAAGTATATAGTATATAATAAGATAGTAACATTTATATTTAATTAATTACTAATTTTTAGTATAATAAAAAATACAAATTACAATCCTACAATAGGAGGGCGGCATGAAAAAGATGTTTGTCGGCGTAATTTTAGTTGTTTGCTCAAGCCTGATTGTCAGTTCGGGCCTGTGCTGGGAAGATATAACTGACGATGATATGGTTCCCGAAGACGGCATGGAGGCCGATTACGAGCCCGAAGACGTGGGTGTTCCGGATGATCCTCTGCTTCAACCCAGCGTACCGATAAACGAATCTGAAATCGAAGAAAAAGACGATCTGGAAAACGACATGGCGGTAGAAGACAGTGATGTCGATAGCTTTGAAGACAAAATCGGCAGCATTGAGGCCGACGAAGATTCGCTTTCCCAAGAGAGTGCCGGTGACGTGGAAGATCAGATCATTGAAGATCAAGCAGACTAAGAATCGGCAACAAATGACGAAGAATATGAGTGGGATTAAAGATTACACTCTTCGATAAAAGCTTAAAAAGAGATAAATGCCCAAAACAGAAATAAACGGCAATCAGCTATATTATGAGGTTCACGGTAAGGGTGCTCCCCTGTTGCTTATTGGCGGCCTGGGCAGTGATCACCAGAGCTGGCTGACTGTGCTCGGTGAACTGGCCAAATCTTTTCAAGTCATTGTTTATGATAACCGGGGAGCGGGGCAAAGCGACGTACGCGAACTAACCTACAGCATAGCTGATTTAGCAGATGATGCCGCAGCGCTGCTTGATTATCTTAGCATCAAAAAAGCCCATCTTGCCGGCCACTCCATGGGCGGATACATTGCCCAGGAACTGGCCATTAATTATCCGGAACGCGTAAACAAGCTGGTGCTCGAAAGCACCGCTCCTGTATCTTCAGAAAGGAACAATGTTCTTTTTAAGTATTTCCTCAACCGGCGCCGGCAAAATACCGATTTAGAATCCTGGTTCAAGCTCTGGCAGTTTTGGTTGTTCACCCCCGAACGCTTTACGGACAAGGATTTTATGGACACCTTTACCTCAGAATGCTTAAAAAACCCCCACATTCAATCTCCAAACGGTTTTAAGGGGCAGGTAGAGGCCATTACCGGGTTTGATGCCCGCGGCCGGCTAGGAAAGATCACAGCTAAAACACTGGTTGTGGAAGGCAAAGAAGATATTCTTATTCTGCCGAAAGAGGCCAGGACACTAGTTGACAACATCCCAGAAAGCTCATTACTCCTAATAGAAAATGCCGCGCACGCCCTGCACCTTGAAGCACCCGCGGCATTCATCAAAGCAGCAGCGGAATTTCTCCGGTAAACAAAATTCCACCCCCGTTATCACTCAATCACAATACTGCCTACATCAAACTTCGTTCTGTTAGAGCCCCTCTCCCGTACCCGTTTCTCTTTTTCCGGCAGCCAGAGTCCCAGCACAATACTATAGTCCCCCGGCGGAACATCCGGCGGAACCGTTAACCGGTAGCGGAAACGCACAACATCGTAGGGTTCCGCCTGAAGATACAAATGCTGCGTCCTCAGAAAATAATCTCCCTGAAAAGCAACCCTGCCGTCTTTTTTGAAATGCACAAAAACAGCCGCATCCTTATCGGCCCGGGCGCTCACCCCCCAGAAATAATCCAGGTTAATTTCCTCACCCGGCCTGACAGTTTGTTTTTCGCTTGTTATCCCCAGAAACACCAATCCATTAGCAAATGATATATGTTTTGCCTTCTCAGGTTCAAAATATTGCCGCCAGGGCGTTACATCCGCCCCCATGGTTTTAAGTCGTTTATACGGCATATAGCGGGGGCATCTCTCCAGCGCCCGCCGGTAAAAACTCTCTGCGGCCATCTTTTCACCCTTTGCCTCGGCGGCTAAACCTCTTTCGTAGAGCAAATCGCTATAACGATACAGATCGATCTTTACTCCGGTCGTTCCCAGCCAATAAACACTTCTCAGCTTATCATAGAAACGCTTCTCCTCTTCACTCAACCCGCCGAAAAAATAGCACCAATAAGGCCCAAACCTCTTGCTTGCTAATTCTACGCCAAGCTCTGCCAGCAGGCTTTCCCAACCATCCTTATTTGCCGCCGGAACAATAAAACCCGTATCTGCAGACAATTTTATATATCTTTTTTTACTGGATTCCGTTATATTATCAAAAATATTTACCGTCCACACCCCGCCCCATTTCTTCAACATTGCCGACTCCCAGAAATCCGCGTAGACACGATCTATCCCCTTTCCCTTAAGATATTCGTAAGCCTGCCGCAATTTTTCTTCATCCCAGCCTGAAGGATCCTCTCCGGCATATTCATAGATAAATAATTCTGCGATATCCCAGCTATAGGGAGAATTTTTCCCCAGCTGTGAAATCTTCACAAAACGCGCCTCAACCGGCTCAAAATTAAATTCATAGCGTCCGTTTACGATTAAATAACACAATCTCGGACCCGACCAGAAAAAATTTTCCGTACCCTCAACCGTCAGCACTTCCTGCCAGGAAACACCGTCAGCCGACACCTGAATCATCGTTTGTTCCGGCAGACTGTAATAGCGGTCGGCATAAAACAGCTGAATTTTACTAATTAAATAGCTCTTCCCCAGATCCAGACAAAAAAACATCCCGGGTTTTTGCGCCTCGGCTGACGACCACATTGTAGAAAGGTCCCTATCCACGGCCTGCCAGCACTTATCACCCTGATAATTACTGATAACCAGCCAATTATCCGGCGGGATTTCCCGGTAGCGGTAAGGATAGCGTTTGAAATCGAAATAAAAATCCTCTACCTTATTGAAACCGGCACATACACCCGCCAGACTCGAATCACGTTTAGGCATATAATAAGCCATAGCCAAAGCCTGTTCAAACGCCTCCTGATGTTTGGGGTAATCATCACCGTCATATTTAGCACAAATAATTTTTTCATCGCTGACAAATGCCAGATCCCGAAACTCCCGCCCGCGCACCAGCACCTTATCAATACTGTTTTCTTTGAGTAGTCCTGTTAACCGGTCAAACCGCTGTTTATTTTCCAGCGATTGCTGCCGGTACCGCGGAACCGCTTCGATACAGGTATATGAATTTATCCCTATTAACAGAAGCCCGCATATTGTCCCGAGGCCCCTTTTCTTTTCATTGAGCCGGGAAAGAGTAAAACCCGCCATTAGCGCCAGCGCCAAATAGATCCCGATAACGTAGCGCGTATCCGCCCTGATCGCAAACCGGTAAAGACTGGGATTAATATAGAAAAGGAATATCAACACCGCCAGCAGCCAGACCGGCAGCATCTTACTCCGCCTCGTTTTAATGCCATAGACTAGATAAAAAATAAAAATCACCGCATAGGCCGCTACCAGCAGCACCCGCAGCGGCTCACTCAACCCGGCTGTCAACAAATTCCTCAAATCCACGGTAAATAACTTGTTGGTTATCGCCCGCAGACTATACCTGGTCACCTTACCAAAATAAAACGTATCCCAATTATTCTGATAACTAAAGATCCAATACGGCAGCCCGGCGAGAACAAAGGTCACCGGCCAGATGAGGCCCCAAGTAAATATTTTAGACCGCCTAAAATGAAAAACTAAAAAAAGCCCCGCGATAACAATAAATTGAACTGTCGAATAAACTATCCAAAAACCAATGCCGGACACAACGCCAAGCAGCAAATAATAAATCATTATCATTTTTCTCGCGGATTTATCAGCAGCGCGTTCGACTATCTTAAAAGATAAAAGAAAGATAAGCGTACCGCACAAAAGATACTCCGGCATATACCCCTGCGATTTAAATCCTTTGAGGAAAAACACCACCGGCGGGAAAAGGAACAGGAGCGCCGACCACAACCCCATTGCCTCATCCTTTATGGCCTTACCCAGAAAGAAAACAACAACACCGCAAACTAGCGTCAGGCCCACGGGAACAAGCTGGAGCACAATATGGTTATCCCCGAAAACGAAAAAGAACGGGGCAATAATATACGATTCCACTGGCGCGAGATAATCCTGCCCGTAGAAGAACATGGGGAAATGACCCGCAAGAATATGCCGGGCCATAAGGCCGATAGTGCCCGTATCGAGATCCAGCAGGGCGTAGGGACAGCAGCGCAGCCAGATAAATCTGAAGATAAAGACGATCCCGGCAGCCAATAGTACAATATGTATTTTCTTCATTGCGATATTTCACCTTAATTTAACTCAGATATTATGCGGTAGAAAACAATAAAAGTCAATAATGTCTTCATTTGAGTAGTGTCAAGCAAATTGGGCACTTTCGTATTTGGGTACTTTGACTAAAGTAA
>CAZIXI010000143.1:0-8818 GCA_964543115.1 uncultured bacterium | reverse complement strand
CCAGCTAAACGCAACAAAAAATAAACCCAGTTTCTTCATAATCTTATCCCCAAAATCGCCATGATAACATTAAGTTCCTTAAGCGCGCCTTTCATCTCCGCTTTACTTCCCTGGGCCGCGCCAAAACGAACCAGGTCGCAGGCATCCAGCAGCGTTTTCGTTCTCGTAATAATTTCCGCCGGAATACCTTTAGGTGTAAGCAATTCGGCAATTGCCTGACTGGTCACCACGGCCGGCGGCAGATTCAAACGGTCACTGACATATTTTTGAATTATCCGGGCCAGCATAGCATAGAAGTCTTTTGCCTTACCCTCTTTTTCATATTTTCTGGCCTCCGCCAGCAATGACTGGGCCATCCCATAAGCTCCCCGGGCCTTAGCATAGGCCGTGTCTTCTTTTAATCTCAACCGATGGGACTGATAGAAAAGACTGAACACAACCAGAATAAGAGGAATAAGAATAATAACCAACCATAATAAAAGCTGCTGATACCATCTCTTCCCCTGCCGGATAAACCTTCCAGGAGAAGTTTTGATATAATGAATGTCGCGGGCCAACAATTTTATTGCCTGTTGAGCCTCTTCCTCCGGCACGGTATCTCTAATTAATTCCAGTATCTCCGTATCTTTCTCGGGTGCCGGAGCCACGGAAATCGCCAGCGGTCCCCGGGTAACCGTCTTGTATTCGGCCCGGTCAGGATCAAAATAGGAAAAATAAATAACCGGGATTTCTTTTAACCGGTCGTTTTTCGGAATAAGCATCTTCTGGAATGTTTTTACCCCGGCAATCTCCCGTTCCCTCCCGGTAATTTCTGTTTTCACCTCTGAATCGTAGGCCTTAAAGCCCGTCAGATTCTTAATTACCGGTTCGGATACAGCCCCAACATTACCGGCGCCGGAAACCTTCATTACCAAATTAATCGGCTCCCCTGCCTTTAAGGTTTTCGGATCAGCGCTAACCGTCAAGTCATAGGTACCCACCGCTCCCTTAAACGTATCCGGTTTTCCTTCTACCGGTAACGGCTTAACATAAATGGCAAGAGAATTTGATTCCAGGGATACCGGCTGGCGGGCATAGGAAGAAAAGAAAAACGAATCATCAAAAAAATCATCAAAAAACGGATCATTGCTCCGGCGGCGCTGACGCTGGCGCCTGACCAGAAGATCACATTGCAGCCGGGCGGGAGCAACTGTCTGCAGTCCATCGGCAATCGGAAACAAGGCTGTCTTTAACTCAATCACACTATAGGCCAATCCATCGCGCACCTCGCGTAATTCCCGCTGCTGCCCCATCGATTCCGTAACAAATCCTTTAGTGACCGGCGCCTCATACTGCAAATTATCTATCCGCACTTCCCGGAAATAGAGCCGGAATGTCATTGTTATCTGCTCTCCGACGTAAACATCCTCTTTATCAGTCGTAAGCTCAATAAAAATACGGTCACCAACCTCCGCTATGGTTGTCGGAGCAGAAGGTGCGGGCTTTGTTGTTCCCGGCGCAGCCCGGCGCTGCTTTGCTGGCGGAGCAGCCTTCCCCGCGGGCAGCACCTCTATGATTATCGGTTGAGTTTCATATACTTCACCGTCAATTTCGATCCTTGCCGGATCAATTGTTAAACTGCCTTCCTGGGTGGGCAACAAAAGATAGGTAAAGGTTTTACTGGCACTCATCACCCCATTAACAAAACTAAACTGACTGGAACTGCCGGAAGAGAGAATCTCGAAGCCATTCAGGACGGGCATTTCCGGCGAACCCACATTTTGACTGCCCACAACGGTCAGGGTTAACTCCAACCGGTCATTAATGGGCAGTTTATCTTTATTCACCGCCGCAATAAAATCAATATCCTGAGCACAGGCAGCACCACTAAGAGCCAATAATAAAACAGTGATGAATAAATACTTCACCATAATTTTTCCGTCTCCCGATACCTTGCCGGCCGGCGCTTTTTCTCTTCTGGTCTTTCCCCGCTGCGTTCCTCATCGGCAATCATCCGCAGAAGCGCTTCGGCCTCTTCCTTAGTTAATTCTTCCGGTGAGGGCAGAGGTTGTTCTTCGTCCGCAGACTCTTCTTGCTGCTCTGCCTGAGGTTTTTCATGTTCTTTTTCCTGCTCGCCGGCAGCTTTCTGCTCTTGTTCTTTCTCCTCCGGCCGATCTTCTTCTTTTCCCTCTTCCGCTCTGGCGGCAGGTTTTTCTTCTTCCTTTTGCTCTCCCTCTTCACCTTGTTGCTGCTGTCCTTGCTGCTGTTGTTCTTGCTGCTGTTTTTCTTGTTGCTGCTGTTCTTGTTGCTGTTGTCCTTCCTGTTCCTGTTGTTGATCTTGCTGTTGTTCTTCCTGTCTTTTTTGGGCCTGACTCAACATCTCCTTAATCTTACGCTCGACAAACTCTATATTATATTTGGCATCTTCATCATCCGGATTAAGCTCCAGGGCCTGCTTGTAATAATCTAAGGATTCCCGCAGCTGCCCCTGACGGTACTTACAATTACCAATATTATAATATATCTTTGCCTCCAGCTGCGGCTCAGCGTGGGGAATGGCCTTAACCAGCATCTGTTCGGCATCCGCATATTTCCTCTGCTGATAAAGCGTATCGGCAATATTAAAGAACAATTCCGGTGATTCCGGCCTTTCTATCTGGGCATCGGTATATTTACTAAGCGCCTCATCATACTTTTGTTCCGTAAACAGCTTGTTACCTTCCCTGATCTTACTGACCACTGCTGGCGCAAACGCCAGATTAAACAACACCAAAAATATAACAATAATACGAAGTATCATTTCTTTCTCTCACTTATTATACCTTCCAGGACAAGCAGAAACAACGCCAATCCCAAAGGAATTTGATAACGATCTTCAAATATCTTCCGCCGGGCGCTTTCTAACTCACGTTTTTCCATTTTAGAAATCTTTTCTGTATAAATCTCATCCAGGGCAATCGCCCCGCTGGCATAGGCCCCGCCTGTCTTCAGGGCGATCTTCTTCAGATTAACATCCTCAAGTTTGGATAGCACAATATTGCCTTTTCTGTCCTTAAGATAGGTACGATTACCCTCTTCATCAACAATGGGGATGGGTGCCCCCTCTTTGGTGCCCACACCCACTACATAAATCGGCACTCCCATGGTTTTGGCCTTCTTTAAAACCCCTTCTATTAATCCGCGATGATCTTCACCGTCAGAAATAAGAATAATTGCCCGAAAGTTCTTACTTTCCTTTTCAAACACAGCTAAGGCCTTTTTTATCGCGCCGCCCACATCAGTTCCCCGTAAAGGAATATTTTGGGTATCCACATGATCCAAGAATAACCGAAACGCGCCGTAATCAAGCGTCAACGGACACTGCACGAAACTGCTGCCGGCAAAAGTAACCAGCCCCACCCGGTCCCCGGGAAGCATTCTCAGCAGGTCCTCTATCTGCCGTTTGGCTAAACTCAGACGATTTGGTTTAACATCATCGGTCAGCATACTCCTGGAGGTATCCAAAACAATGACAATATCAATCCCCTTGCGCCTCATCTCTTCCCAATGATAGCCCCATTGCGGTTGAGCCAGCGCAATCATGATAAAGAACACACTCCCCAGCAATAAACCGATTTTTATCTTTCTTCTGGTCAAACTAAGATTGGTTACCAATTTAGCAACCAGCGGCAGCTGACCCCAGCGGGAAAGAAAATCCCTCTGCCGCTTGAAAACATAAATATAAAACGCCGCCAATAACAGCAATATCCACAATAAATAGAAATAGTTGATATTAGCAAACTTCATAAATAGTCTCCGCCAGACTAGAATAATTCTCTACGCTTTAAGTTATAAACTCAAATATCTTTCTTAACGCAGAGGTCGCAAAGTACGCAGAGTTTCGCAGAGTTTTTTAAATTATCTTTTCTTTGCGCCCTCTGCGAACTCTGCGTTTATGACATTCTTTCAATACTAATTTCTCTTTCTTAAAGTATAATATGCTTTCTTAGTCAATCACTCACTCAAGGCAGCCTCCGCAACCAGGTATTACTGATAATGACTCCCGCAATAAGCAAAAACAGCCCCGGCAGAAGAAAATAAGGAAAAAGTTCGGAATACTCCATATATATCTTCACCTCTACCTCGGTTTTTTCCAGCTCATCTATCTCCTGGTACACCTCTTTCAGGCTCTTTGTATCCGTCGCCCGAAAATATTTACCGCCGGTAATCTGCGCAATTTTTTTCAGGGTGGCCTCATCTATATCCACCCGAATCCGCTGATAGACTTTGTTGCCGAAAAAATCCTGTGTGGGATAAGGAGCCAGTCCTTTCGTCCCGGCGCCAATAGTGTATATCTTTACCCCCAGGGTCCGGGCCATTTCCGCCGCCGTCAGGGGATCAACCTTGCCGGCGTTATTGCGCCCGTCGGTAAGTAGAATCATTATTTTGGTTTTTCCCGGCACATCCTTAATCCGGTTCAATCCAACGGCAATCGCCGAACCAATCGCCGTCCCATCCTCAACCGAACCGATCTTGGCCTGCTCCAGGAACTGCAGCAGAATCCCATAATCCATTGTTAACGGACATTGAGTATAGGCGCGGCCGGCAAAAATCACCATACCGATCCGGTCATTGTAACGTCCCCTAATGAAATCCTGCACAACGCTTTTTACCGCTTCCAGGCGGTTCTGCCGTTTCCCTTTGAGGGTGAAATCCTCGGCCAACATACTGGTAGAGACATCAATAATCAATTCCATATCAATCCCCTCCGTCGGCATTTTGGTATGCTCAATACCCTTCTGTGGCCGGGCCAAAGAAACAACGATCAAAAACAAGGCCGCCGTCCGTAAAAACAACGGAATAAATCGCAGCCGCACAGTACGCGCCGGTTTTAACTTCTTCAGTTCACTGACGGAAGAATATTTCATTCCTCCCTTGCCCGACCGGCGGATAGACCACCAGATATAAAGCGGGAGAATCAACAACAATAATAAAAGTAATGGATCGTTTAAACTCATAATTTAGTCGCTCGCCTGCCCGCCGAAGCCTTGGCGCAGGCGGGTCGCTCGTCTCTAGTCTCTAGTCGCTAGTCGCTAATCCTAATTCCTTACTCTGAACTTTGAACTGTATCAGGGATTGTCTCTTCCACAAATTTCCTGGCCGTTGCCCAGACACCTTCAATTTCTTCCCGGTTTGGTCCGTACTTAGCGAACTTAACCATATCGCAATGTTTGAGGAACTGTCTTAACAAAGCCTTATGCGGTTCACTCAGATTAGCAGCAGTAGTCAATTCCTTTAGAAATTCTTCCGTGGTCTGCTCCGGGGCACTGATCCCCAAACGATTTTCAATATAATGCCGGATAATCCCCGAAATAAAAATATAATACTCTTTTATCTCTTCTCCATCCTCCAGCGGCATTGCCCGAGCTTTTTCCAGTTCCCTCAGGGCAATTACATACGGCGGGATCACCGCCTGCGCTTTAACTTTATGCCTCCGCTTAACTAGCCAACTAACTATTATCACTAAGAAAACAATAAAAATAATAATTGCAACAGCCAAAATGATAAACTTTTTATAACTAAATTTTATCTCTACCGGCTGCTTAATATCCTTGATATCCTCCGCCGCCTCTCCCTCTTTAATCACGCTTTTAACTTCTAAAAACACCTCCGGCGTCTCTACCTCCCCCGGTATACCGTCTGCCAGGATATATTCAATTACGATCGGCGGAACGACATAGGAACCGGTAACATAGGTATCCAGTGAATACCAGTACTCTTCGCGAAAACGGCCCTTACTGATTTTCTTCTGTTTCTCTTCGCCAAAATCCCGAACGGCAAAACCCGCTTCATTGAGCACCGCTTCTACAGTCGGCAACTTTAACTCCGTTTCCTCCTCCAGCTCTATCCGGATAGCGTACCTGACCTTTTCGCCAATGGTAATCGCCTCTTTATTGAAAGAGGCCTCCGCCTGCACCGGCTCTATCTCTTCCTGCGCTCCGAGGTAACAAGAAAAAAATAAATTAATGATAATGGCAATTAATACATATTTGGTGGTTTTCATCTTATTTTGCGGCCTTCAATTCTTCTTCATATATTTCCACATCTTCCGCCTCTAAGGTATCAGTCAGCAACTCCGCAAAAACTTCCTGTTCCCGCTCTTTTTGATAACTCACTTTTACCTCTTCTTTTACCTGGGCAAAAGTGAATTCCTTCTCCGGAATTTCCTCCAGCACACGGGCCAGATAATACCCTTTCTCCAATTTAACCGGCTTGGTCAGCTTGCCGGGATCAACACTAAAACTTTCCGCCACCAGGGCCCCGGCCTCGCCAATACCGTTAATATCTGCCTGGCCCTCGGTAACTAATTCTTCTACCTGGCCGGGAAGTTCTTTTTCCTCTGACCCCTCCGTCCCAAGATCTTTTATAACCACCTGCACCTCGTCTTCGGTGCCGAAAACCGCAAAAGCTATCTTACGTTTTTTGGGCTCTTTATATTTTTCTTTATTCGCCCGGTAATACAGCTCCAGATCCTTATCTGAGATCTTTCCTTTCTTCTCCAATTCCTGCTCCACTACCTTAGCCACCAGAATCTGTTTTTTTACTTCTTCCAGCTGCTTTCTCACCTCCGGATCCTTATCAAAACCCAACCGTTTGGCCTTTCTGGCCAACAGTTCCTGCACCAGGTATTGTTTTAACAATTCCATTTTCTTTTCCGGCTTAGCATATTCTTCCTGCAGCCAGACAGGCAGCCGCTGCAATTCCTTATTTAACTGGACCTCCGTTATTTTTTCATTGCCAATCCGGGCCAGCACCTTGCCCTGTACCTCTTTTTCCTCTACCGCTGTATGCTTATCCAGGGCCCTCTGCGCATCCAGCCCCCGATTTAACTTCTCCAGACAAGCGACAACATGCTCACCCAGTTCCTGCCGCTCTCCGGCCCGGGGATCAACAATCTCGGCTTTATAAAAATAAGCCAGGGCCTTTTCATATTTTCCCGCCTCTTCACTCATTTGCCCCATGAGATAATAAATGTTCGCCTGCACCCGGGGCTCAATATCCGCGCTTGCCAGATAACCCTTATAGGCCTCGATAGACTCTTCCACTAAACCCTCCGCCTTCAGCTTATTGGCATATTCCCGCTGTTTCTCTGAATCCCGAACAGGCGCCCGCTGTCCTATTTCAGGCACAAGCTGAAAATAAAGCAGTATGCCGAACATAGCAAGGATTATAACTGAAAAGAAAACGCTTCTTTTATCAAATATCTTAGCCATCTTTCCTCCCTCAATACCCGCAGTTAACGGAATCGCCGCGCCCGCAAACGAAAAAATTTCATTAAGGATTCAATATACGGCTTATCTGTAGACACCTTAATACAATCCACATTCGCCTGTTTAAAAATATTATCCGTTTCTTCTTCTTCCCGCTTTTTCAACAAGGCATATTCCCGCCGGGAATGCGCGTTCCTTGTGTCAACAAGGATCCGCTCTCCGTTTTCCGCGTCTTCGAGCTCTACCATGCCAACCGGCGCCAGCTGCCGCTCGCGCGGATCCGCTACCCGGACGGCAATGACATCATGCCTTTTGTTGGCAATCTGCAGGGCCTTCTGAAAATCAGCGGTCAGAAAATCAGAAACAAGAAAGGTAACAGCCTTCCTTCTTGTTACCTTACTCAAGTATTCCAGGCCACAAGTAATATCTGTCCCTTTCCCCTGGGGCTGAAAATAGAGCAGCTCGCGAATGACCCGCAGCACGTGCCGGTTACCTTTGCGGGGCGGAATAAACTTTTCCACCTGGTCGGTAAACAGAATCAAACCCACTTTATCCTTATTCTTAATTGCTGAAAAAGCCAGAACCGCGCCTAGCTCAGCGGCCAACTCATTCTTCGTCCGGTTCACCGTACCAAAACTTCCCGAGGCGCTCATATCCACAAGCAGCATCACCGTCAACTCACGCTCTTCCACAAACCGCTTAACATAAGGATGCCCCATCCGGGCGGTAACATTCCAGTCAATACTGCGCACCTCATCACCGGGCTGGTACTCACGCACCTCATCAAATTCCATTCCGCGGCCCTTAAACACACTCTGGTATTCACCGGCAAACACGTTATTAACCATGTGGCTGGTATATATCTGGATCCGACGGACTTTCTCGAGTATTTCCTTGGGAATCATAATGATCTCATGTTAGGCTTCACGCTTCACACTTCACCAGTTTAGGGTACTTCCACATTATCAAATATCTGCTTCAGGATATCCTCTGAACTCAGTCCTTCCGCTTCTGCTTCATAAGAAACAATCACCCGGTGCCGCAAAACATCCAGCCCGACAGATTTCACATCCTGCGGGGTAATATAACCGCGGCCCTGTACAAAGGCGTGGGCCTTAGCGGCAATATCCAGATAAATAGTGGCCCGGGGAGAGGCCCCGTATTGAATAAACTGGGCCAGATCCAGGTTATAGGCCTTAGGATCACGGGTAGCAAAAATAATATTAATAATATAATCCTTTATCTTATCATCTATATAGATCTCATTAATTACCTCACGCACCTTAATAATCTCTTCCGGGGTAATCACCGCCTCCACCGAAGGCTGTTTGCCCACTACCGCCATCCGTTCCATTATCTCGCGCTCTTCTTCTTTGGTCGGATAGGTAACATTCAGTTTAAGCATAAACCTGTCTACCTGCGCCTCCGGCAGCGGATACGTGCCTTCCTGCTCAATCGGATTCTGGGTGGCTAATACCAGAAACGGTTGATCCAGTTTAAAGGTCTCTTCCCCAATCGTTACCTGTCTTTCCTGCATCGCCTCAAGCAGCGCGCTCTGCACCTTGGCCGGCGCCCGGTTAATTTCATCC
>CAZIXI010000142.1:0-8823 GCA_964543115.1 uncultured bacterium | reverse complement strand
CAGCCGGCCAGCTCCATCAACTCCTGACTAGTAAATTCTAATACCGTTTTGTCCCCGCCATTCGGTTCCCGATACCAGCTCTTGCGTGCCTCTACATCATTTAAAAGTACTGTTCTTATTAATAACACATCATGATTTCCCAGGAGCAGCGTTGTCGAAATATGCGGAAATGAGTCAGCGATTTCCTTTAATTCCCGCAAGATCTCCCAGACTCTTCTATTCCGCTCGCCCCGGTCAAAATAATCCCCGTGGCCAATAATACTTAGCCGCCTGCCGCTTGCCGCCGCCTCCCGGGCCGCTTTCAGGATTCTTTCCAAATCAGCATTATCACCGTGTTTATCGCCGAACATAATAATATCAGGAAGATTACCATTTTCTATTTTAGTTTTTATTTCCCTCAGAAAAGCTACCCGCTGATCCTGTTCCTGACAAATTGACCGCGGCTGCAGACACTGCTCATCCGCCCAAATTCCTCCGATATCCTGCAGCAAGAAAGTGAGCAAAATAAAAAAAACCAGAAATTTATTGAACTTTTTCTTTTTCATAACTCGTATTTTTTCAATTGAGCTGTTATATAACAAATATAAATTTATAATTATTAAATCTGATAACAAAGGAGAGCATTATCCTGGAGGGTTAATTCCTGCAGACAATTAAGAAATCTTAAAATTAATTCAAGCTGCCAGCCAGTGGGGGGCCAGCTGACCGGCAGCACCCTTGAATAAGCTAAGGGCAGTTATGTAACCGCAAGCACTATGCCAAAGCCTATAAAATTCGTAACTACATTAGCTATAATATCTTATAATTGTATTAGCCTGTCATTTCATCAATCCGCAGCTCTCGCGTGTTGACAAAAACTCATATTTTTGTGATAAAAATAGCACTCTTTCCCAAGCTGCACTTGGGAGGGCAACAGCCTCAATTATAGCGCTCTTGCTATTTCCTCCGTATCTTCTCGCCTGCCCATAGTGATTAAGTGCTCTCCTCTCCCTGCTTCGCAACTGAATAAAGCCGCAGTTACTGCCGGCAGAAACTGGTCAGTTATTGGCCTTTCTTGAACAATTTCACCTAGCCGTTTACGCCTTCTGGTATAGGCGTTAAACTGGTCCCAGATACTTTGAGAAAAACACCTATGAGTCAAATATTCCTTAATCCTTTTTTGCTCAGCTTTTTTCTTTATCCCTATCGCCCTTAAGGCCTCCGCTAGATAGCGATTTGCTTTTGTCGCTTCTCTAGCCTGGTATTTCAGACCCCGCTTCCGGAAATAATCTTCAACCTCCTGCGCCTTGGCCCAGGCAAACCTGTCAAAAACAGCGCTGGCGGAATTTTCTACCTCCGTAATAAAATCATCTCTAACAGCTAAATACCAGCCATCATATTGCAACTCACCCATTTTATGGCTATATTCCTTAATAAAGAGGATTCTCCGTAAACACGCAATATCGGCAGGATGTAAACGATCCTCTATCACTTTGATGCACCTCTCTTTCAAGTCTTCCACAAGTGCCTTGCGGGGAGACATCCCCACCATATTTCCTTCCTGGTCAGGCACTCCACGTTTAACAATCATTTCCGTTACCTGTAATAACTTTGCCGGCGTTAACCTGGCAATCGCCTCTTCCACCGCTATTGTCTCGCTTAATACCTGCTGCCTGGCCAGCAAATAACGATAAATCCCTTCTTCAAACTGATCCCAGCCCCTTACTGCCCGCCCGGCTGTTCCTAAATACTCATATTCGCTGATTAAAGCGGTTAACTGTTTATAGTTCATATTATCAATCATTAATTTAATTAATCTTTCCATACCCCAACGGCACTCATCGTCATAAACCTTCACCGCCTGCCAAGCCCGGGCATGGGATCCGTTCTCCAGCGGAGCAATTAACCAGCGCAGCCAGCTCGGACCCTTCTGCCTCATTCGCTGCCGCAGACGATAACCTAAGCTTTCTTCTCCAGTATCCAGTGTCTCGTGCATCAACAACGCCCGGCACATACCCCAATCACTTTTTAATATCCTGAACATCGGCTCGGTAACATAAACATCAACACAGCCTAACTCATTATCAGGAATTGCCAGCGCGTACTGCCTCTTCCCGGCAACAGAAAAATAGATTTCTTGAAATATCCGTTTACTGCTATCCAGGATATGCAACCTTACCCGCCTGTTTCCCTCGTCTTTCAGTTTCCTGTTTAACTTCCTGATATCAGCAAGGAAATCATACCCATCCTTTATTTTAATCCCCCGACTGCCGACAATTATTTTATCTCTATAATAACTGCCAACTTCCTCTTCTACATAATTCGTCCTACTGGTCTCCTTAGCCGAAGAAACTCTTCTAGAAGTAAAACGACGCAAATCACCGACAAACTCCTGATCCAGCAGCGAGCTTTGACTAGCAAGAGTACTATTCTCATAAAAAGGCTGACCCATTGTTATATTATGGATAAGCAGAGAAATACCTAATAGTAAAACAACTATTTTAGTTTTACTCATAATAAGATTAATCTTAATGAATATTTGCGTACATAAAAAAGCTGCCAGCCGTTGGGGGGCCTTCCGGCTGGCAGCACCTTTGTTAAGGCAATTATCTATAATGCAACTATAATGCCAAAACCAAAACTTACATATGTTGCTTATGCACAATGCATTATCGCACAAGCTGATCTAATTCTCTTCCACCTATGTTGACTAAACATCACATTTTTATGAGGAAATCCGACTTTTTCTTATTCAGCTAATTTCTTCTCTAATTCAGCAATTCTTTTCTCTAACTGAAAAATATAGAGGTAGGCCTCTTCCAGTTTCTCCAGGGTTAGCCTTCCCTGCTCAAACATCTTCACCCCTTTATCCTGCACTTCTTTTGCCGAAGGCACACCAGGCAGATGCTTATTCTCATCAATGAAGGTCCTTAAACCCGCTAAACTCAGCAGCTGATACCCCGGCTCAAAAACATAATCCGGATGATTATAGGCCACACCGCTTTTAAGAATATCACCAGTGGTATTGATATCTCCGTGCACATCCAGCTTATATTGCGGATCATTGGTGCCGATACCAAAATTTTTGTCATTATTGATATAACTATTATCATTTGCTGCTAATAAAATATCCAGTGAACTATCCCCGATACCAAGAGAATAATCCACATTGTTCTCAAAAGTATTCCCCATGGCCATGGCTGCCTGGCCACTGGCAATAGTGGCCGCGCCCAGAGCAACAGCAAATTGCTCGGTAGCCTGGCAAGATCCGCCAATCGCCGTACTATAAATCCCGCTGGCCACTGAATTCATCCCAACGGCAAGAGACTTATCACCGGTGGCTTGTGCCTGCCCTAAAGCAATGGCATTGGACCCACTGGCAACCGCTGAAAAACCCATTGCAATAGAACTATACCCAGTTGCCTGAGAATTTACACCACTGGCAAAGGCAAATGTTCCTTCTGCCACTGTCTCGCGCCCTACAGCCATCGCATAAGTACCGCTGGCAGTTGTTTGTAAACCTAGGGCAACCGAATAATCACCGCTGGCCGTGTTAGTGTTACCCGCGGCCAGGGACCAGCTACCACTGGCCTTTGTTCCATGTCCAAAGGCTACTGATGCCTCACCAACATTATCTCCGGACCAGTAATCATCTCTTTCCATACCAGCGCGAAAAGCATTTTTGTCCGTATTCCAGTCCAATTTCCCCTTAAAGTTTGAACTCATTGCCTTACCATAAAAAAGAACATTATGAGGAGATCCTTGTGACCCTACTTGAAGAGTTCCCTCAACATTAAGTTTCGCCGCCGGAGAATCCGTTCCGATACCCACCTTGCCATCTTTGATAAACAGAGGATCCTCACTCTTCAAATAACCGGCATCCGCGTGATCGCCCCAGCCATAAACCTCAGTTAATTTACTTCGTTCATCTGCGGCAATGATCTGGCCGCTTCCCGCACTGCTCACGTCATTAAGCTCTGTCACGCTATGAGCCGTTAACGTCTGGATACCAGCTATTCCGCTCTTTAAATATCCGCCATTGGCATGATTACCCCAGCCATGCGCCTCGGTTAATTTACTCCGTTCATCCGCGCTAATGATCTGGCCGCTTCCCGCACTACTTACATCTTTTAGTTCCGTCACATTATGTTCCGTAAGCGTAACTTCACTATCTTTCTTTTCAGTCATACTCTCTATGTCCGCACGTTTCAGGCCGCCAACACTTTCCGCCTCCACCGCGTAATAGGCATAGGGAACCGCAACCAGCTGGGTATCCGGACTTAACTGCTCAAAACCGGACCCATCGCTAAACCATACCCTTAAATAGGCAGCTGGTTTTTCACTAAAGGCGGAAGTGGGAATGGCCGTCATATTAGTAATTCTGGTATCGCCTAAAACCACATTAAAAACACCATTCTTAACATCCACAGTAACAGCCTTACTAGGCTGGGCTCCGGCAGCGGGAGCTGAACCATCACTGATCCAGTAATTTACCGTGGGACTATCTGGATCATTGGTAATCGCAAACTTAAAATGTCCCGCCCCGCTGAACTGCGCCCCTTCGCTTTTCAGATAACCATGGTAATTGATTTTAGTGGGAATATTGGCAGAAAACGCCAGTCTGCTCCCGCCAAGAACTACACCCAGAAAAACAACCGCAACCACCACTCTCAACACAATATTTTTCATAACAGCTACCTCCCCCTATGTAAGATTTTAAACAATTATAGCATTAATGAGAATTTAACATTACAATCTTCTTTGGAGTTTCCTCCAATCAAAGTTATCCAGGGTGACGTGTTTAAATAACAACCAACAACTATATTGTAATCGGCGGCATCTTGCTCAACAACCTGTTCCGCCTTGGTGACAGAAATGCGGTTACCAACGTTAGTAATCTTTATCTCCCTGAAGCTGCTTGCGGAAACCGTAGTCTGAGACCCCATGATGTTGAAATCGCTGTCGCAATAGACATTAACGTAATTATTATTCGTGTTCCCGGCAAGATCAGTAATGCCAGCGTTACCGTTGGGCATTATTATAATATTGCTAAAATAATTATAACTGCTTTCTGCCGTCTGGAATAAAACACCGGTTCCATTATTAACTAGTTCCACATTACTAAACTGGTTTTCGAAACAACCATCAAGCTTAATAGCAGCAAGATGATTGGAACTGGCTGTAACATTACTGAACTTATTCCCTCTACTCCGCTCCAAAGATATGCCGTTGCTGGAATGATAATTAACCTTAACGTCATTAATATCATTCGCGTTAGCCTCATAGAGATACAAACCAAAACGGTTATTGTAGATTGATACCCCATCGACACAATGCTTTCCACCGGACATAAATAATATACCGTAAAAATTCGAGCATAAATCAGCATTGCTCACCTTACAATTAAAGCAGTTTTCCAATTTAATCGCAACACTATTGTTAGCACTGTTTCCGGTAATCATAATATTATCCATTATACAATTTATCGCTAGGTTGAGCTGAATAACGCCTTTGGCCAGACTGGGCTTCTGCCCCATTACTGTTAAATTCCTCAGTTCAATCCCGCTAACAAACGCGGCCAGCATCCAATCCATGGTTGCGAGATCTTTACCCTGATATTTAGTTTCCAACTCAATAGTATTATTACCGCTGTCTATTGAGTTAATAGGATAAGGAAATCCTTCAATCACCACAAAGGCTTTCGCTAGTGCCGGTAAGGTCCCGGCGCCGGTATACTGCGCATCGACACTACCTTTAGTTACCAATATCGTTCCATCTTGAAAACTGTCACTACCTGCCGCTTTTAACTGATAATCTCCATCGGCAAAATTAATTATTACCCCTTGCCGGCTGGCGCCAATAAGTTTCTGGCCACTTTTAAGCACAATATCTGAAGTTTCCGTATAGATCCCGTTAGGAATAAATATCGCCTGATCTTCTCCCGCACTGTTACAGGCAGCGGCAATTAAACCAGTGTCTCCTTCTTGAGGCGTGGCCACAACCAGATCATAAGATTTGTTTAGGACCTTTATTCCCTGTGCAGTAACTTCCAGACCACTATCCGCGGCTAATTTCACTTTCAGACCGGCAGCATTACTATCCAGGCCTCCGGCAGAGTCAATTTTTGTCCTTAGGCCTGTATCTGTCGCCTCCAGAGAAGCCCCATCAAGCTTTATCGCCTTACCGGATATATTTTCAATTGTATTCTTACTGCCATCAATTTTGGAATCTGAAAGTGTCTTATTGGTAATAGTCTGGGTATTATTCACATCCACCAGGCTTGCCGTATCCAGCCCCTGTACTGTTTCCGCTTCATAAGCCTGGTAGGCGTAGGGCACAGACACTAACTGGGTATCCGGACCAAGCCACTCAAAGCCCGTTCCATCGCTGAACCAGACCCGGAGATAAGTTCTGGCAGCATCTTGAAATACCGCAGGATCAATCGCTGCCATATTGGTAAGACCGTTATCGCCAAGGGCAACATTAAAAACCCCGTTCCTTACCTCTATACTTACCGCCTCACTTGGTTCAGCTCCGGCTGCGGAACTGGACCCGTCATTGGTCCAATAGCTTATTGTAGGATTATCCGCGTCATTGGTAATGGCAAACTTGAAATATCCCGTACCGTTGAACTGCGCTCCTTCAGTTTTCAAATACCCGTGGTAATTAATCTTGGCAGGAATATTGGCTGCCTGAACACTACCCGCAAAAACCAAAGTAAAAACACTAACTACTATCGCAATTCCTAACACTAACTTCTTCATCTTTTACCTCCCGGTTCGGGAGGGCACAAGGCCCTCCCCTACTTTATTCCTCGACTGTCGTGGCCGCCAACCCAGCTATAATCTCCGCTATCCCAGTACATAGCCCGCTCCACATTGATCGGCTGATCGGCCTCTACCTTGGTAGAAACATCGCGACTTTCCATACCGGAGACCTTATTTACATGAATCGTATCGCGCTGCTGCCCGGCAAGCACCTTCTCTACCATCACATTGTTCCCATCAGCATCCATAAAGGTCACGCTGATCGTGGCGGTTTCCTGACCGGGATTCTGTAATAAAACATACATATCGAATATAGTTGTGTTTCCCTCCGCTAAATACCAGTTCTTCGCCGGCGCGGTTACTCCCACACTGGCATGGCCGCCGGCCCATTTCAATTCCGCGCTGTCCCAGTACATTGAACGCTCCACAATAATCGGCTGGTCAGCTTTCACACTGGTAGAAACATCACGGTTATCCATCCCGGAAACCAGATTGACATGAATTGTATCCCGCTGCTGGCTGGCCAGTATACGTTTCTCCACCGCAATATTTCCCGCCGGATCCATAAAGGTTACCGTCACTTCCGCCACGGCCGCACCGGGATTCATTAACATTACATACATATCAAACATACCAGTGTTACCTTCAGCTAAATACCAGTTTTTGGCCGGCGCCGTCACCGCGATACTGTCGTGACCACCGATCCAGGTATAGTTACCGCTATTCCAATACATCGCCCGTTCCACAATCACACCCACACCATTTGTCACGTTCACTGTGGTAGAGACATCCCGTTCCTCCATTCCCGCTACCTTATTTACGTGAATTGTGTTCCGGCTCTGAGCCTTAATTGTCTTTTCCTGCACCACAGTATTGCCAAACTGATCCATAAAAATGATCTGCACCTGGGCAGCCGAGGTATCAGGATTCTGGATTAAGACATAAGTATCAAATATTGTAGTGTTTCCTTCCGCCAGATACCAGGCAGTAGCCGCTTCCGTAATACCAATACTATTGTGCCCGCCGCACCAGGACAGGCCACCACTGTTCCAATACATCGCCCGCTCTACCCGTACCGGCACCTCATTTAATGACTCTACCTTAGTGGAAACATCCACATCCGGCATAACTTTATTTACATGAACAGTGTATCTTTTTGTTCCTTCGATGGTTTCCGTTAATTGCTTAATATTACCGTCACCATCCATAAAGGTAAACTTCACTTCCGCCGCGCTTTTGTTGGGGTTCTGCACCAGAACATAAGTATCAAAAATTACGGTATTTCCTTCCGCCAAATACCAAACACTGGATTCTGTATTGTCATAATAACCGCCTTTCAACTGGTACTTGCTTTCTTCCAGGGAACCAGCACTTTCTAATGAGTTCGTTTTGTTGCTGTGGGCAAAACAGGAAATTACCTCACTAATAGTATAGTGAGATGAACCCTTGCCAACTGAACCACCGGCATTAACCACATTTAATGGAATCGCATAATTAGCACTGTTAATGCCATCAGCAAAGCTGAATGAAGATATGAAACTGGTTGTCAAGACCAACAAAAGTGTTTTGATAAGAAATGTTTTTTTCATCGTTTCCTCCCCTGTTTAACTCAACCGGCCCCCTCGCCAGCTGATGTATGGTTACATTGCAAGCCCTATGCCAAGCAGGCAGAATCGATGTAATGCTTTAAACAAGAGTGACTAACGCTGGCAAAGGGGGTCTTTTGCTAGAGATTTTCAGGAAAAAAATGTTGACCTATCATCACATTTTTTGGAAGGAAAGATGACATTTACTAAATGATTAGGGCAGAACGCAGATTATCACATTCTGCTGCATAGTGTTACACCTTAGCCCATGGGCTTGACAGGAAGGAAAATCTTGAATGTGGTACCCTGATCTACCTGACTAGTTACTTTGATCGTGCCACCATAACGCCTGATGATCTCATTGGTGGCATAGAGACCCAGGCCGGAACCCTTTTCTTTCTCACCTAACTTAGTACTAAAAAATGCTTTGAATATCTTATCTAAATTTTCTTTCGGAATACCACAGCCGGTATCCCGGATATCTATTTCCA
>CAZIXI010000141.1:0-8833 GCA_964543115.1 uncultured bacterium | reverse complement strand
GAATACTGCTCCAGCTTGCGGCAGGTGGGGCAGCGGTAGTTGCCGTGGAAGTAGTAGGCGATGATTTTTTCTTCGGCGGTAAAAGCTGAAGCTGCCGTTAAGGTGATGCCCAGAATTACGAAGGCGCAAAAAGCAGCAAATGTTTTAAGCAGGGTAATTTTTGTCATAGCCATTTTTTTATATCCTCTGTGGAAGGCAGTTTGCCGGCGGTTTTGACTTTACCGTCGATTACCAGGGCCGGCGGCATCATTATGCCGTAATCCGTGATCTTTTCTATGTCTTCTACCTTGATGATTTCCGCCTGTACACCTTTTTCGCTGACGGCCTTTTTCGTGTTTTCATAAAGCTGCCGGCATTTCGCGCAGCCCATTCCCAGGATTTCAATTTTCATTGCTTATCCTCCCGATTTAGTTAATGATCCTCCCGAATAATACACCACTTATTGTTGCCATAACAACTACGAGGCAGATATAGGTCAGGGTCTTTTTTGTTCCGATAACGCTTCTGATAACCAGCATATTCGGCAGGCTAAGCGCTGGTCCGGCAAGAAGCAGGGCCAGCGCCGGTCCCTTACCCATGCCCGCGCCAATAAGGCCCTGCAGGATGGGGATTTCCGTTAAGGTGGCAAAATACATAAGTGCTCCGGCAAAGGAAGCGAAAAAGTTAGCCGCTAAGGAATTACCGCCAACCAGTTTTTGGATAAAACCTGCCGGGATCAGGCCCTGGCCGCCGGGACGGCCCAGTAACAGGCCGGCGGCTAATACGCCCAAAAATAAAACCGGCATGATCTGTTTGGCAAAGTTGAAGGAGTTTTTACTCCAGTCTTTCAGTTCGTTTTTTCGGAACCATTTGCTGAGCATGAACGCCAGGGCAAGAGAAAAAACAGCGGTAATCGGCCACTTGTATTTAAAAACAGCTGACCAGATTCCTGTCTCTCCGGCCTGTGGTTTGCCCCAGTTGGCAAATACCAGTATACAGATCATCGCGGCAAAATAAAGGACGGTTTTCCATAAAGGTCGTGTTTCCTCTTCGTCGGCGGAATTGAATTCTCCGCCGGCCTGCCGTTGTCTTTCCTCTTTCAAGAAGAGGCAGTGCATTAAAAGCCCGAGGATGATGCTGAATAAGACAGCTCCCAGTGCTCGGGCCAGCCCCAATTGCCAGCCCAGGATCCTGGCGGTCATGATGATGGCCAGCACATTTATTGCCGGACCTGAATAGAGGAAGGCGGTTGCCGGACCGATACCCGCTCCTCTTTTGTAGATGCCGGAAAAAAGCGGCAGTACGGTGCAGGAGCATACCGCCAGGATGGTGCCGGAAACAGAGGCAATGCTATAAGCCAGGAATTTATTCGCCTTTGCCCCGAAATATTTAATAACCGACGCCTTGCTGATAAATACCGAGATCGCCCCGGCGATGAAAAATGCCGGTACCAGACAAAGCAATATATGTTTCCGGGCATACCAATTAAACAGTGCCAGTGCCTCAAACACCGGCCCGAAAAAAGGCAGTGATTCCACCGGCAGGTAAAAACAAACCAGAAATCCCGCAACGATCAGCCATAATGCTGTTTTATCTTTCATTGTTTAGCGATTTCCCATAAACATCAAAATACCAGCTGTTTTCCGGGTTTAATTAGATGTTTTGAACAGGTGTTTGGTCCGCAGGCATATCCTGACTAGTATCAGCATAAGCGGAACTTCGATCAATACCCCGACTACCGTGGCCAGTGAAGCGCCGGAAGACAGGCCGAAAAGCATTGCCGAGGTGGCAATAGCCACCTCAAAATGGTTACTGGCCCCGATAAGCGCCGATGGGGCGGCGTCCCGGTGCGATAGTTTCAGCCATCTGGCCAGTAAATAGGTTAAGCCAAAGATGAAACAGGTTTGGATAATCAGGGGGATGGCGATTAGGAAAATTATCTGCGGCTGCTTAATGATCAGTTCTCCTTTAAAGGAGAATAAGAGTACAAGTGTAAAGAGCAGCGCGCTGATAGATACGGGCGTTAACCGGTGAAGGAATTTTTCCTCAAACCAGTTAAATCCTTTTCTGGTGATGATGAATTTTCGGGAATGGTAGCCTAGCAGCAGTGGCAGGCCAACATAGATCAAAACAGATAAAACAATAGTCTGCCAGGGTATGGGCATCTTGTTTATATTCAGCAGCCAGCCGCCCAGAGGGGCATAGAGGAATAACATTGTTAGTGAGTTTATGGCCACCATCACCAGGGTATGGCCGTCATTTCCCCTGGCCAGGTGTCCCCAGACAAGTACCATGGCCGTACAGGGAGCGATACCCAGCAGGATACAACCGGAGATATATGAACGGTAGAGTTCAACCTCGCTCCCTCCCTTAATGATCTCCAGTCCCGGGAGGAATTTCTTAAATAAGACTCCCAGAAACAAAGTGGAGATCACCAGCATAGAGAATGGTTTTACGCACCAGTTTACAAATAATGTCAGCACTACGGGTTTAGGGGTTTTTCCCGCTTTAATGACTTCAGCAAAGTCAATCTTAACCATGATCGGGTACATCATGAAGAAAAGGCAGATGGCGATGGGGACGGAGACCTGATAGATTGAGATTTTATCTAAGGTCAAAGCTGCTTGCGGAAAAGATTTGCCAAGTAAAATACCCAGCCCAATGCAGGCGATTACCCATAGCGTTAAGTACTTCTCAAATATAGTTAATCTGCGTTCTTCGTGAATAATATGTTCCATTTTTCAACTCTCCTTATGAAGTTTTTGCCGTAGGAGTATAAATTTTATTATAAAAAGACTATGCCAGCAATATATTTTATCGCTAAGAGTTATTTTGTCCGAAGAGCTGAGGGCTTAAATGATTTGCTTAGCTGATTGGAGATAGGGTATAATCATTTTTTGCGCATGTTGTTTTTACCGTTGGCGTCTAAAGTAAGTAGTGGGGTCAGGACAGGTGCTCAATGAATAATAAAAATAAACATGATAAAACATCAGCTAATATTTCTCCGGCAGACTTTCGTGAGCTGGTTACCGGCTATCAGCAGCGGGTGATCAGCACCTGTTACCGGTTTACCAATAACCTGGAAGACGCCCGGGATGTGGCCCAAGAGGTATTTCTGGCCGCCTACCGCGCCCTGCCGGGGTTTAGGCATAAGAGCAGTCTGGCAACATGGATCTATCGCATTACTGTTTCTAAATCCCTGGACTTTGTCCGGAGAAAACTGCGTAAGAAAAGGTTTGCTGTACTATTGTCTCTCTCTCTCCTTAAAGAAAAAGGCAAAGAGTTGCCGGCAAAAGATAAAACTTCTCCCTCTCGCTCGTTAGCGGAAAAAGAGCGGCGGGAGACATTGCGCCAGACGATCTCTACTTTACCGGAAAATCAGCAAATAGCCATTCTATTGACAAAAATGGAGGGTTTCAGCAATCGGGAAACAGCAGAGATTATGCAAATTTCAGTGCCGGCTGTCGAGTCCCTTATCTATCGCGGGATAAATAACTTACGCAAGAAATTGTTTAAGTATTACAAAAAACACTATTAACAGCCGCTGGTTATTCTCCCTAACGGCGTCTAAACTAGTGGAGGCAAAAACATGAACCAGAAAGACAGGATCGAAAAAGAGGTGGAAGAAACGATTGCTTATTTGGAGCGGCCGGAAGAGATTGGTGAAAGCCCTTTTTTCTTTACGCGGTTAGGGGCAAAGATCCGCGAGTTGGAAGAAATCGGGGGTTCCGCTTTTCTGCGCAATATCTTTGCGTTTCCTGTTCTTCGCCCGCTTTTATTGTCTTTACTTGTTGCGGTTAATTTGTTGACGGCGGTTATTGTTTATCGGGAGTCTGCTGCCGCTTCCCGCGAGGCCGCGCTGCAGGTCATAGCGGATGAATATTCATTGACCGTTAATGGTTACAATTATTTTTCCTAAAAGGGAGGTGAGTGTAATGGATATTTTCACGAAATCCCGAATGACGGTTTTACTTATAGTTCTCCTGGTTGTTTTAAATGCCTTATCTCTTTGTACCCTGTGGTACGGTTACTTCGGTGGGTTACGGGGTGCGGGCAGATTGCACAAGCAGGGGCAGAAGCCTGAACATGCCGAAGGTTTATTACAGCGGCAATTGCGTCTTTCCCAACAGCAGAAAGATCAGTTTACGGAATTGCGCCAGCAGCATTTTACAGAATCCAGAACAATGCAGGATAAACTGCATGAGCTGAAGGGGCAGATTGTGGAAGAGGCGACGTCCGAATCGCCGGATGCCGGTAAGCTGGAGGAGTTGGCCAAGGAAATAGGTAAAGAGCAGGAAATGCTCGAACGCTCACGCTACCAGCATTTTCTTAAAATGCAGGCCCAATGCGATCCCGGGCAGAGAAAAGAACTGGCCAGTGTGCTGAAGGAGGCCCATAGTCATGCCGGCCCTCCTGGCGGAGGCCAGCGGCCGGGACAACCAGGCGGATTTAGCGGGCGTGATTATCGCCGGCAGCCCGGCGGGAATGGGCAGCGGCAAGGGGGATTTAATCGTTACCAGCCGGAGCAGCCGCAGCAACATTTTTCTCAGGGAAGATCTCCCGGCGGCGCAGGGCAGCAGCGGTCGATGGGGAATCATGGAGGGGGTTTTATCAATAGATTTGACCAGGATGGTGACGGCAATGTTTCTCAGGAAGAATTTGACGGGCACGAAGAACATTTCAGTCGTTGCGATACCAATAATGACGGGTATATAGACAGCAGTGAAGCCCCACAGGGTCCGCCGCCTGACCGGCAACGCTCCGGTCAGTATTCACAACAACAACAGCAAAGGTACTGAAAAAAATAAATATTCGAAAGAGGGTGGAGTATGAAAAAAGTATTTAAGCTGTTTTGTGTTTTAGGCAGGTTGACGGTTTTACTGGTTGTAAGCCCGCCCGCGGCCAGGGCCGGTGACTATACTGTAGTTGATACCAATCAGGTTACCTGTTATAACACCTCCGGTTCAATATCCGCGCCCGGCTCCGGAGAATCATTTTACGGCCAGGATGCCCAATACTCCGGTAATCAGCCCTCCTATCAGGATAATGGTGATGGTACGGTTACTGATTTGGTGACCGGGCTTATGTGGCAGCAGGATCCCGGCAGCAAAATGAGTTACGCGAACGCGGTTTCTGGGGCGGCAATCTTGCCGGCTACACTGATTGGCGCCTGCCCACAATTAAGGAATTATATTCACTCATTCTTTTCAGTGGTATGGATCCCAGTGGTTATCAGGGTGACGATACTTCTAATTTGGTGCCGTTTATTGATACGGACAATTTTTATTTTGAATATGGTGATACCAGTGCCGGCGAACGGATAATTGATGCTCAGTATTGGTCAAGCACCGAGTATGTCAGCACAACAATGGACGGTACACCCACAACCTTTGGGGTTAATTTTGCCGACGGCCGGATTAAGGGCTATCCCCAGAGCGGATCGCAGTTTGTGCTCTATGTGCGCGGCGCTGCAAGTTATGGCAATAATGATTTAGTGGATAATGGTGATGGGACGGTTACTGATTTAGGCACCGGCCTGATGTGGTTAACGACCGATAGTGGTAGTTTTAGCGTGGGTGATAATAGTGATGGCGCGCTGACCTGGGAGCAGGCGCTGGCCTGGGCGGAAGGACTGGAATATGCCGGTCAAACTGATTGGCGCCTGCCTGATGCCAAGGAACTGCAAACTCTAGTTGATTATACCCGGTCGCCTGACACAACCAGTTCCGCTGCTATTGATCCGCTTTTTACTACGACAACCATTACTAATGAAGCGGGTATAACAGATTATCCATTTTACTGGACGGGAAGCAGTCATGTGAATGAACAGGGTATGGCGAATTTTGCCGTTTATATTGCCTTTGGCCGGGCCTCCGGCTGGATGCAGGATCCCGCCGGAAACTATCAGTTTCAGGATGTGCATGGAGCAGGCGCGCAGCGCAGCGATCCCAAGAGCGGGGATCCTGCTGATTATCCTTATGGCCACGGTCCGCAGGGAGATGTGGTACGGATTTATAACTATGCCCGCTGTGTGCGTAATTATGATCCGGGTTTCTCACATTCAACAACTGTTATGGTGACCAACGATGTGCCGGTAATCGTGGAACGAGCCATGTATTGGAGCCGGGGCAGTGCTACTTGGGTAGATGGGCATGATTCTACGGGGGTGACCGGTACAGCCGCTACCTGGTATTTAGCCGAAGGGTGTACAAAAGGGAGTTTCTCTACCTGGGTGCTGGTACAGAATCCCAATGCGGCCGCGGCAACAGTAGAAATAACCTTTATGGATGAAGAAGGTAATACGGAAGTAGTCAATGATACTATTGCCGCTACCAGCCGCAGTTCGTATAATGTCGGTAGTTACCTGGAAGATAAAGATGTATCCACAAAGGTTACCTCAGATATCGGAGTTATTGTTGAACGGGCAATGTACTGGGATGCCGGCGGCGTCGAATGGGCCGGTGGCCATGATTCTGTCGGGGTGACCGGTACGGCTACGACCTGGTATTTAGCCGAAGGGTGTACAAAGGGAAGTTTTGCCACCTGGGTGCTGGTTCAGAATCCCAATACCACCGCGGCTGCGGTGGAGATAACCTTTATGGATGAAGATGGCAATACAGTGGTGGTTAATGATACAATTAATGCAACCAGCCGCAGTTCGTATAATGTTGGCAGTTATTTTACAGATAGAGATGTATCGACAAAGGTTACCTCAGGTATCGGAGTGATTGCTGAACGGGCAATATACTGGGACGCCGGCGGCAGCAATTGGGCCGGCGGCCATGCTTCGGTTGGGGTAACCAGTACCAATACGACCTGGTATCTGGCCGAAGGGAGTACAAATGGAAGTTTTGCCACCTGGGTGTTGGTGCAGAATCCCAATACCACCGCGGCCGCGGTGGAGATAACGTTTATGGATGAAAACGGCAATACGGAAATAGTGAACGATGTGATTGCCGCTACCAGCCGGAGTACGTACAATGTTGTCGACTATCTGGCAGACAACAATGTGTCCACAAAAGTAGTTTCAGATACCGGAGTGATTGCTGAGCGGGCAATGTATTGGGATGCTGGCGGTATTGCCTGGGCCGGCGGGCACTGCAGTCGGGGAGTAACAGCGCCGGCAGCTACCTGGTATCTGGCGGAAGGGTGTACAAATGGTTTTGACGAATGGGTTTTGATCCAAAACCCTAATAATACAGCGGCAGTTTGTACGGTAACCTTTATGAAAACAGACGGCACAACGGTAAGCGAAAATGTTACCGTTAATGCCGCCAGCAGGTATACAATTAACGTTAACAACGTTTCCGGTCTTTAAATGAAGGGTATTGTCCCCTTTATTCTCTTATATGCAAATTAGAATAGAAAAAATCGTTTATCCGGGAAAAAGCCTTGCCCGAGCTGAGGGGAAGGTTGTTTTTGCCGATCAAGGCCTGCCAGGGGAACTGCTGGAAGTAAGGGTCAGGAAAGATAAAAAGAGTTATCTGCAGGCAGAAGCCACCGCGGTGCTCGAACCTTCAGTCAGCCGGGTAACACCGAGTTGCGATCATTATCGGATTTGTTCTCCTTATCAGTATATAGATTATCCCGCCCAGCTGGAAATAAAAAGCACCCAGATCAGGGAAATGTTTGCCCATGATCTGAAGCTGGAGCTGGAAGATTGCCGGATAGTTCCTTCTTCGTGTCAATGGGCCTACCGCAACAAGGTGCAGCTGCATATAATCTGGGAAAACGATGTGCCGTATCCCGCTTATCACCTGCCTGAAACGCACAATCAATACGCGAAAGTAAAAGAATGCCGGCTCATTTCCCCGCAGATGAACTCTCTGATTGGAGAATTGCTGAAGATAGTTGCCCGGGAGAATTTGCGCTGTCTGCGGGAGTTTGTGATTCGGCAGAGTAATACGGCAAACGGGGAATTATTGCTTGTAGTGTATATCGAGGGGAAAGGCGCAGTTTCCGGATTAACGAAAAAACTATTACCGTTAACTGACCTTAGCCCCTTAGCAGGGATTACCGCTGTGCTCAAAGGTAGATATAAAGCGGAAGAAACCATTATCTGGGGCAAGGATAATATCCGGCAGAAGATAGGTGAAATAGGTTGTTCTCACGGTGCCCGGTGTTTTTTTCAGGTAAATACTCCTATGCTGGAACTGCTGTTAGAGGATATCAGGCGGCAGCTGCGGTTAACCGGTAAAGAAACAATCGCCGACCTCTATTGTGGAGTAGGCACTTTTGGGCTTGCCCTGGCTGCTTCCGCGCGGCATGTTTACGCCGTGGAATCACTGCCGGAAAATATCCGTTATTTGAAGAAAAATATTTACGATAACAGCATTGAAAATGTTACCATTTTTCAGGGGCAGTGTGAAAAATGGATAGATGCCGTGCTTAAGAAAGAGATCGATGTTCTTATCCTTGATCCGCCGAGAAAGGGGCTTGAGAAACGGTTGTGTGAAAAAATAATCAGCCGGTTGCCGACGCTCTTACTTTACGTTTCCTGTAAACCGTCAACTTTGATCAGGGACCTGAAAATGTTATTATCTGTTTACCGCCTGCGGTCCGTTGTTGCTTATGATTTTTTTTCCCATACCCCGCATGTGGAAACGCTTACTGTTTTAGAGAAGAAATAATGTTTGTGTAAGAAAAGGAAAAAGGCAAAATGAAGCAATCATCAATGAATCAGGCCTTAGCGGAGATGAAGCTGCGAGGCGTTCACTGGCGGGTCTGGTCCTTATCGGCAATGGGGGTTTTTCTCGATGGCTTTGACCTGTTTATTATTGCCGTTGCCCTGCCGCTTATTAATGACGCCTTTTTGCCCGTCCCGTTTATGCAGGGAATGATTGGCGCCGCTGCT
>CAZIXI010000140.1:0-8844 GCA_964543115.1 uncultured bacterium | reverse complement strand
TAATCGGGGAACGCTGGCAGGTGCTGGAGCAATTGAACAAGCTTACACAGCCTTTTGTTTTAGTAACCACAATTGGTGCTGTTTTGCATGGATTGTTAGCCGTGGATGAACTTCCTAGAATCAGATGGGAAATAAGCGCGGGAAAATCTATTTCACGGGAATTATTATTCAAGTGGCTCTTAGCTAATGGTTATGACCGGGTCGATTGTGTAGAGCTAAAGGGTGAATTTGCCCATCGGGGTGGGATAATTGATATTTTTCCTCCGCAAGCCGAGGGGCCCGTGAGAATCGAATTGCTCGGTGATAAAATTGAATCGCTAAGGTTATTTCATCCCCAGACACAGCGCAGTCTCGCTGAGGCTGAAGTTCCTCCCTATCTTTACCCAGTAGATGAACCGGCAATATACCAAGGGAAGACCAGTGCGTTAATGAATGTTGCAGAATTTTTTAATAATGCTCTGGTGGTTCTAGATGAGCCATTAGAATTGCAGCAGCGGGCAACGGAAGTGGAACAGTTTATGCCGTTGTTTATCAATTGGCAGAATTGGTGGACGGGATTAGCGAAGCAGCAGAAGATGGTTTTTTCCTTGTTTACCCAGGAAGAAGACGCAATTACCGTGTCCTTCAAGTCACTCGATTATCTGACGGCAGAGAAGAAAACTCCGGACATGGCGGCAGTTGCCCGGGAGGGAGTATTCCGGCAGTTGTCCAGATGGTTAGAGGATAAATACGAGGTATGTATCTGGTGTAATAATGCCGGGGAAAAAGACCGATTGCGGGAATTGTTGCGGGAAAAGAAGATTAAGAATGAACTGCAGATCGAAATCGGCCGGATTAGCAGTGGATTTATATATCAGGAAGAAAAATTAGTTGTTATTAGTGATGAGGAGATATTTGGCCGCTATAAGGTGCGTCTACCACGGCGGAAGTTCCGGGGTTATGGTGTGCCGCTGAAAGAATTTACGGAATTGCAGCCGGGAGATTATGTTGTTCACTTAGACCAAGGGATTGGTAAATATTTAGGAATTAAAAAAGAAAAAGATGGTGAGTCATTAGTTATTCAATACGCCGATAAGGCAAAACTTTATGTTCCGATTGATCAATCCTGTCTGGTAGAGCGTTACCTGGGGTTGAGTGCGCGACCACCGCGGCTGAGTCAGTTAGGCGGCCGGCGCTGGTTGTCAACCAAACTGAAAGTGGAAAAAGCCCTGAAAGATATGGCGGCGGAATTGTTAGATTTGCAGGCCCGCCGCCAGGCCCAGGCGGGAATTGATTATGGCCGGGATACCCTTTGGCAGCGGGAGATGGAAGAGGCCTTTATTTATGAAGAGACACCGGATCAGCTGCAGGCAGTAGGCGAGGTTAAGAATGATATGGAATTGTCACGGCCGATGGACCGCCTCTTGTGCGGTGATGTTGGTTACGGTAAAACAGAGGTTGCGGTGCGCGCTGCTTTTAAGGCTGTCATGGCGGAGAAACAAGTAGCGGTATTAGTACCCACAACCATCCTGGCGCAACAGCATTATCGTACCTTCCAAGATCGTTTGGCTGATTATCCGGTTAGAGTGGAAATGCTCAGCCGCTTTCGTACGGACAGGGAACAACGGGAGATAATTACTGATTTAGCTGTAGGTAAAATTGATATAGTGATTGGTACTCATCGTCTTGTCCAGACTGATGTAAAATTTAAGGATTTGGGATTAGTAGTAGTTGATGAAGAGCAGAGATTCGGTGTACGCCATAAAGAACGGTTGAAGAGGCTGCGCGCCGTTGTTGATGTGCTTACCTTAACGGCAACGCCAATCCCGCGTACCTTATACATGTCGCTGGTGGGAGTGCGGGATATGAGTGTCATCAACACTCCGCCCCAGGACAGGTTGGCGGTGAAGACGATTGTTGCCGAATATAATGAAGGGTTAATCAGAAAAGCAATTTTACGTGAGATAAACCGCGAAGGGCAGGTTTATTTTTTGCATAATCGCGTAGAGACAATAGATAAGGTGGCCAGAAAATTACAGCAGTTGGTTCCCGAAGCCAGATTTATAACCGGTCATGGACAGATGGATGAAGATCTTCTCGCCCTGGTAATGGATGAATTTGTCAGGGGAAAGGTTGACGTGTTGGTTTGTACAACTATCATTCAGTCCGGTTTGGATATTCCTAACGTTAATACAATTATTATTGATGATGCCCATCGATTTGGTTTGGCTGATCTCTATCAATTGCGGGGGCGGGTCGGCCGGTTCAAACATCAGGCCTATGCTTATTTATTATTACCTCAACATACGGTTTTGGTCGGGACAGCTAAGAAACGCCTAAAGGCAATTCAGGATTTCAGTCATTTGGGCGCTGGTTTTAAGATTGCCATGCAGGATCTAGAAATCAGGGGTGCGGGTAATATTCTGGGGTCCCAGCAGCATGGATATATCCAAGCCGTTGGTTTTGACATGTATTGTAAATTGCTGCGCAAGAATGTAGCGAAATTACAGGGGGAATCTGTAGAAGAGGTATATGATGTGCGGTTAGATCTGGGTATTTACGGTCACCTGCCGCTGGAGTATATCCCCAGTGATCGGATTCGCATTGATTTCTATAAAAGAATAGCGGGTCTTCTTAATCAGCAGGAGTTAACTGATATCCGCCTGGAACTGATTGATCGTTTTGGTCCTCTACCGGAAGAGAGTAAAACATTATTGGCCATGGTTGACTTGAAGCTGTTAGCGTCCCAGGCCCGGCTAAAAGAGATCAAGGGATTTAAAGGCAAATTTTATCTTACCGGTTTGGATGGAAAAAGAGAAGTGTTGGAGTATACGGGGAAAAAAGACAAACTAAAGTGGTTAAGGGACAAAGTTTATGCTATACTCACTGCCAAAGAAAAAGGAGGGTCGTTAAAATGAGCAAAAATAAGATTATTACTATATTAGCAATCACTTTATTAATAGTATTAACAGTACCCCTGTTTGCTGAGATGATTAATAGATTAGTGGCGACTGTTAATGGTGAGCCGATTATGTTTTCTGAACTTGAACAGCTGTTGCAGCCTGTTTACAGGCAATATGAGCAGGTATATAAAGGAGAGGAGTTGGAAAGGAGAAAACGCTTTGCCCGCAAACAGCTTCTGGAACAATTAATCCAAAATAAATTGATACTTCAACGGGCAAAGGAAATTGGAATAGAAATCAAAGAAGCGCTTTTAGAAGAACAATTAGCAGAAGTAAAAGAGAAATTTGGTTCTATTGAAGAGTTCGAAGAAGCGCTGAAGAGTGAAGGTATTGATTTAGAGCAGTATAAAGAGGAATTTAATAAACAGCTGACTATTCGGGCGATGATTGAACGGGAGGTTGTTTCCAAGGTCAAGGTGAGGCCGCAGGAAGTAGTTACCTATTTCAATAATCAGCCGGATGAATTTCTTCAGCCGGAAGAAGTACGAATTGCCCATTTGTTGATTAAGGCCAAAGAAAATCCCCAAGAGGCCCGGAAGAAGGCTGAGGCGGCCTACAGCCAATTGCAGGCGGGCAGTGATTTTACAGAGATAACAAAAAAATATTCTGACGGTCCCCGAGCGGAAGAAGGCGGTGATCTGGGATTCATCCCTATCGGTCAACTTAAACCGGAGCTGGTCGAGGTGATTGAATCACTTAAGGATGGTGAATATAGTAAGATTATAGAAACAAAAAATGGTTATCATATCATTATGCTTAAACAGCGCAAGGAATCCCAGCAGCAGAAACTCTCTGAAATATGGGATAGCCTGGAAGATAAACTGTTTCGCGAACGCCTGGAGAAAGAACATGATGCCTGGACCGCCTCCCTCAAGGCTAAAGCCCACATCCAGATTGTTGAATCACAATAATATGTCGGAGGTCTGACCTCCTACATGGAGGAGGTTTTGTCTATGGAAAAAGTGAAATTAGTTAATGGTTATTACTACCACATTTATAATAGGGGTGTTGACAAAAGAGATATTTTTATGGATAAACAGGATTATTGCCGGTTTATTCAATACTTATATGAATGTAACGACAAAAATGCTATTACAAGTTTTGGGCGTGATCTTAAATATCGGATTAGAAACGGTGAAATAGATAAAAACTTAACTTCTATTGTTATTCGTCCTCGAAAAATTCTCGTTGAAATTATTTCTTTTAGTTTGATGCCGAACCATTTTCATTTAATTTTAAAACAAACAAACGATAATGGCATATCAAAATTCATGCAAAAATTAGGTACCGGCTATACGATGTATTTTAATGTGAAAAACGAGAGGACAGGGAGACTTTTTGCCAGCAAATATAAATGTAAGCACATAGATAGTGATGAATATTTGAAGTATCTTTCAAGATATATTCATCTTAATCCCGTTGATTTAATAGATTCAGGTTGGCGGGAAAGGGGGATAAGAGATAAGGATAGAGTGAACAACTTTTTAGAATTTTACAAATGGTCAAGTTATTTGGATTACATTGAAATACATAATTTTCCTTCCGTGATTAATAAAGATCAATTATCCTGCTACTTCAAGACGTCCGGGGATTATAAAGAATATATACAGAGCTGGATAAGTGATGATTTTGAGGTACTTAGGGATAAAGAAGTATTATTTGGACAAAAAAAGCAGCCAAAATAGACATATTATTCATGTAGGAGGTCTGACCTCCTACATGAAGATTCTACGTTAAGCTTCTGGAGCTTCAAAATTGTGAAAAAACGTAAGATAAATAGACATAATCGCTATGTAGGAGGTCAGACCTCCTGCATGAAGATTGGGGTGACGATTGGGGATGTGGCGGGGGTGGGGCCGGAGGTGGTACGCAAGGCCTTGGCCAGTCGCCAGGTGAGGAGAATCTGTCAGCCGGTGGTGATTGGTGATCCCCGGGCGCTAAGGGTGAAGCCGGGCCGGGTCAGTAAGGCGGCTGGGGAGTATGCGCTGTGTTGTGTGCGGGCAGCAGTCACACTGGCTGAGCAGGGGGAAGTCCAGGCAGTGGTTACCGCGCCAATATCTAAGGAAGGTATTCACCGGGCAGGATATAAATTTGAAGGACATACAGATTATCTTGCCTATCTTACCAAAACAAGGGCCTACTCGATGATGCTGGTCAGTTCGCAGATCCGGGTAGTGCTGGTTACGATTCATACAAGGTTGCGTGATGTAGCCAGAAAAATCAGTAAAGCGGGGGTTCTGCGGGCGATAGAACACGCCGATTTAGGTTGCCGGTTGCTGGGGGTAAAACGGCCGCGGGTGGCAGTGAGCGCGCTTAATCCGCATGGGGCGGAAATCGGTGATGAAGAAAAGAAATTTATCGAGCCGGCCCTCAAACAGGCCCGGCGCAGAAAAATAAATGTTCAGGGACCCTTCCCGGCAGATACCCTGTTTTACAAAGTATTGCATAAGCAGTTCGATGTGGTTGTCGCCATGTATCACGATCAGGGCCTGATCCCGTTAAAGATGCTGGGATTTGAAGAGGGAGTGAATATTACCGTCGGGCTGCCGAT
This sequence comes from uncultured bacterium, assembly GCA_964543115.1. Taxonomy (GTDB): domain Bacteria; phylum Auribacterota; class CAZIXI01; order CAZIXI01; family CAZIXI01; genus CAZIXI01. Next base: position 3,351 of record CAZIXI010000140.1, on the reverse strand, counting down.
TATCAGGACCTCGCCTGATCATGGGACGGCCTATGATCTTGTTGGTAAAGGAATAGCCAATCCTGCCAGTATGATCCGGGCAATAGAATTGGCCGTGCAGATGGCGCATGAAAAAAAATCCTAAGCAACGTCTCGGCCAGTATTTCTTAAGAGATAGAGCTGTCCTTAATAAGATTGTTTCCGCCCTAGAGTTAACTTCTCAGGATTCCGTTCTGGAGATCGGTCCGGGTACAGGTGTGTTAACTGTGCCCATTGCCCGTCTCGCGGGCAAGGTTATAGCGGTAGAACTAGACAAGCGCTTATGCGAAGTTCTCCGGCAGGAACTGCGGATGGCGGAATTGGCTAATGTGGAAATAATTCAGCAGGATTTTTTGCGCCAGGATTTATCCGAGCTGCCCCACCAGCTTAAAATAGTATCGAATCTGCCTTACTACATAACTACACCGATTATTACGAAAATTATCGAAGCTCAAATAAATTTTACCCAGATGGTGCTGACGATGCAGCAGGAGGTGGCCCAGCGGATTGCCGCAGTGCCCGGCAACAAGATTTACGGCTCGATTACGGTATTTGTTCAATTTTATTGTGATGTGGAGATAGTCAGTGTTGTTTATCCCCGCTCTTTTTCGCCGCAGCCAAACGTTGATTCCTGTATCGTCAAATTCAGCAGACGGCCGCCGCCGCCCCTAACAGTACCCGAGGCATTTTTGTTTCAGGTGGTGCGCCGGAGTTTTGGTAACAGACGAAAGATGCTCAAGAATACCTTGGCGGGTTTTGGGGACCTCTCCCGGGTTAGTATTGATTTATCCCGCCGGCCGGAAACCTTGTCTTTAGCGGAATTCTGCCGTCTGGCAGAGGAAATAGCGCATGCCAACAATCCAGAAAACTGAAGCAATAATAATTAAGTGCCGGGACTATACGGAAAGCAGCCAACTGGTTTCTTTTTTTACCAAACATTTTGGTAAATTGAGTATGATTGCCAAAGGAAGCCGGGGCCGAACGGGTAAATTCAAGGGTAAGCTGGATTTGCTTAATCGCTATGAACTGGTTTTTTATCGCAGTGCCCGCGGGGAATTGCATCTTCTCACAGAATATACTGTCTTGGAATCGTTTACCGTCATTCGGGGCGATCTTAATAAGATGGCTGCGGTTACTTATCTTACGGAATTATTAGCGGCAACCGTGGGTTTTGATGATAGTCATCGATCTTTGTATAACCATATGATTGAAATACTTAGAATGATCGATCAAGGGGTTGATTACATTTGGTGTAAGCTTATTTTTGAAATTAGGTTGTTTAAGCTATTGGGCCTGTTGCCACAGATGAAGCTTTGTGTTACTTGCCGCGCTGCTCTGAAAGAGACCGGTTTTCTGCAGCCTGGTGCCGGCTGGTTTTGTCCACGCTGCGCACGCGGGAAGAAACTTAGTTCTAAGGGGGTGTTTGCCTTGTTAGCAGATATAGCCAGGTCATCCCGGTTGAAATCCTGGAAGATGTTTCCCGGTCAGCAAAAGGAGCTTAATAATATATTAAGATTAATGATTGACTATAGTATAGGTAAAAGGTTAAAATCTTTAGATTTTTTCGAGGAGATAAATCATGGCTAAAACTAAGAATAAAAACACGAACACGGTAATGGACAAGCTGGTCTCTCTTTGTAAACGGCGGGGGATTATTTTCCCTTCCAGTGAGGTTTATGGCGGAATCGGCAGTTGTTGGGATTATGGTCCGGTAGGGGTAGAGTTAAAGAATAATATTAAACAGTGCTGGTGGCGTTCAATGGTCTACCGCCGTGATGATGTTGAGGGGCTGGATGCCAGTATTTTGATGCACCCGCAGGTGTGGGTGGCTTCCGGTCATGTGGAAGGGTTTACTGACCCGTTAGTAGATTGTAAAGGATGTAAACAACGGTTTAAAGCAACTGATATTACGGAAGAAAATTGTCCGGCCTGCGGCGGTGAGTTGACCAAGGCGCGGATGTTTAACCTGATGTTTAAAACCCATATGGGACCGGTTGAGGAGCAGGCCAGTGTTGTTTATTTGCGGCCGGAAACAGCCCAGGGGATCTATGTGAATTTTCTCAATGTGGTGAATTCTTCCCGGCGCAAGGTCCCTTTTGGCATTGCCCAGATCGGTAAGGCCTTCCGCAATGAAATTACTCCCGGTAATTTTATTTTCCGCACCAGAGAGTTTGAGCAGATGGAGATGCAGTTTTTTATTGATCCGGCAACAGATGATAAGTGGATGGAATACTGGAAGGACCAGCGGCTGCAGTGGTATTATGATCTGGGCATAAAAAAGGATAAACTGAAACTCTATCAGCATGATCATAAGGAACTGGCCCATTACGCCAAGAAGGCCTTTGATATTCAGTACCAGTTTCCGTTCGGCTGGCAGGAAATAGAAGGAATTCATAATCGTACTGATTATGATTTAGGCAAACATACCGAACATTCCGGTAAAGACCTGCAGTACTTTGATGACCAGGCCGGCAAACGGTATCTCCCTTATATTATCGAAACTTCCGCCGGGGTTGATCGCGGCCTGCTGGTTTGTCTCATAGATGCCTACCGCGAAGAGGAAGAGCGGGTGGTGCTGGGGCTTTCCCCGAAAATTGCCCCGATCAAAGCCGGGATCTTTCCGTTGGTTAATCGTGACGGGATGCCGGAGCTGGCGAAAAAAGTGGCGGCATTATTGCGGCCGCACTATAAAGTTTTTTATGACAGCGGCGGCTCCGTTGGCCGCCGGTACCGCCGGCAGGATGAGATTGGTACTCCCTACTGTATTACTGTAGATTCCGATACCCTGAAAAATCAATCAGTGACTATTCGTGAGCGGGATAGTATGGAGCAGGTAAGGATTAATATAGATAATCTGGTGAATGAACTAAGGAAAAGAATTGAAAACTAGAAGAAAAAAGGAGGAAACAAAAATGGCCACATGTGCGACAAAAACGAAAAAGTTTGTTTATTCTTTTGGTAAGGGTAAGGCGGACGGCAAGAAAGAGATGAAGGCATTATTGGGCGGTAAAGGTGCCAATCTGGCTGAGATGACCAGTATCGGGGTGCCGGTTCCTCCGGGTTTTACGATTTCTGCCGATGTCTGTGATTATTACTATTCACACGGGCAAAAATATCCGCAGGATTTGCAGGCCCAGATCGATTGCGGGATTGCCAAGCTGGAAGAAGCGATGGGTGCCAAGTTGGGAGATTCCAATAATCCTTTGCTGGTTTCAGTGCGCAGCGGCGCGGCGGTTTCTATGCCGGGAATGATGAATACCGTGCTCAATCTTGGTCTTAACGATGAATCAGTAAAGGGCCTGGCCAAAAAAACCGGCATCGAACGGATGTCCT
>CAZIXI010000139.1:0-8854 GCA_964543115.1 uncultured bacterium | reverse complement strand
CCGGTTCCTGACCGCAAAAGGCTTGCAGATGCAGGGAACGCACCAGCTCTTCCGGGTCCAGAGAAACATCCAGGTCCTGCGTCATTAAATTAGCCAACAAAGATTCCGGCAGAACATTACTCAAACAACGATAAAGACCACCGGCCCAGACCAATTCCGTATTGGGAATATCCGGGTAAATCGCCACTCCCTCTTTCAGTTTCAATTTTTTTATTGTCTCCGGGCCATTGTTAATTATCAACTGCCCATTTATTACTACACAATTAGTCATTTGCAGATGTAACTCATTTTCAGCCACGGTAACAATCTCTAAGTCTTCTTGCTCAGCAAAAAGCCGCAGCCTATCTCCGGCAAAGTTCAGATACTGAGGATCAACTAACAATTTGCCCCGGCCATTTCTGCTGAGTTCTCCCGGAATAAAGGCAATAACAGAATCTATATGGGGAGTAGCATTATGATACAATTCTCCTTTATGCTTAATCGTAACAAAACCAGAATGAATTACCTCAATTCGTAAATTCAGAGACTGCTGACGTAACCACTCCAATTGTTCGGGCGGCACTTCATCGGAAACAAACAAAAATTTCCCCTGCTTACCCGCTCCCGGCACAAACATTCCTCCATTACTAATCGTGTGCCCGGCCTGCCACAATTTACTCTTCACATAACGATTTTCATCTAGCCAGGCAATCAGATCTCGCGGCCATTTGAATTTACTGGTGCTAAGCTGGACAATTTCAACCTCAATCCCTTTCTTTTTTAATTTTTTAACAATGTCCCTGATATCAGCAGGAACGAATCCCTCTGCCAGCGGCTGCAGACCCAGCAAACTGAGCCAGCTCATGGCATGATCAGGAATTATATTTAAATCCGGATATTTTACTTTTGCAGATTGATAGTTTCTTAACATCTCCACACGAAACTCACTAATCAATTCTGCCGGGGTTCCGCGCACACGCTGCCAGAGAGATTGATACTTTATGATATCTTCCCCAAAATCCTCCTGCCAGCTTAGTAAAGCCGGTCCTTGAAACATTTCCGGCATCTCACGAATACTCATTAACACCTGCCCAGCAGGAGAATCCAGAAATTCTCTATACATAAGCGTATCACGCATTGTATCGTCCCGGTGATGAGCAGCATTTGGCGAAGCAATAACAAAAGTGTATTTTTCTCCCGAATTTCTCCTATCAACACTGAATAACTGCTCCGGCCGCATTTGTTCCCCTAGTGTTAATTCAGCAATAGTGCGGAATATATCTTCCATTTGCGGTTCCCCTCCCCTTCCTGAATGACTGGCAAAAAAATCTGCTACTATTTCTTCAATCGGCTCATCTACCGCCTCTCCGCTCAGTTCCGCCATATCCCCCGCCCCGCGCCAGGGCGCCAGGGCCAGAACATCTCCCGGAAACACCATAAACAACACTATAATAATTACAACAATCTTCCTCAACAAAACTATACCCCCCAACAATATGAGCGAGGTCAGACCTCGCTCATAGGCTTTCTTCCGCCGGCCTTTCTTCACTAACTTCTAGCTTCCCGCATTCATCCGCTGACTGCAGGATAGTTAAAATATCTTCAACCGTAAACCTGCCGGAAATGACCGCGTCGATTTGCTTAGCAATAATCTCCTCAAACGGCAGCGTAAGGATCCTTGTTCTGACATAAGCTGTAAGAAATCCCTGTTCATGTAACGACTCACCAGCGCTGAAAAATCTTGACAGATCAAATTCACCAAAATGGATGATTTCATTGGGTTTAAGACCCAGTTCGGCAACATAATGCGTAAGATCAATAGTACGCGGAGCATAATGGATATAATCAACCACCCCGCGCAGTTGTTTATGCAAATAACTCCATCTGGTTATATCAGGATTTGTGGTAGTAAGCGCGGTCTGGTACCCAAGTGCCTTTACCCGGCCGAAAATCTCTACTACTTCTTCAATCGTGCGCATCCCCTCATACAACAGACAATCCAGATCAAAAGAAACCAGTTTAATGCCCGGCGGTAAGGGATTAAGGATAAAATATTTTCTTCCCTGAAAACGATCTCCCAGGAGATCGGCAATAACCAGTGTCTCTTCCTCCCCTGCGCCGTCATAAACCGTTATCGTATCTGGGCGTGTTTGCACTGGCGGCTGATAATTAAGGCGATAAAGAACATTACGCAATATCTCTTTATGCCCCGCACCACGCGGCTGAAAATGTTTATCTAACTGCAGAAACAACTCTAACGAAATATTCCACAAAGCCAGTCTTTCCGTTAACTGCCAGCTAAACCCTTCGCCATAAAGCTCAAAATCAAGCGGTTCACAAAACCGGGCAAACTTATCCATCAGCAGCTGATAACGGATCCGATAACGGGTAAGCAGACCCCACTTGATATCACCGGCTATAAACTTCTCAAACTGGGCAATAATCTCCCGGTCAAATCTGGTCAGAACCAGCCGTTCCTTGCGCAGAGCCGCTTCCCGCTGTTCACGTTCTTTAAGTTCCCTGATCCGGTCCAGGGCACGCGGACTGCGCCGTTCCACCTCTGTCTTTTCATCTTCTTCCGCCGCCAGCGATACACTACCCAGAAAAATGCGGCCGCTATTATGATAGACCAGTTGATTCTCATGACCGTCAATACTGATTATCATCCCGGTAGTCATTTTTTGCTCACCCACATACCAATTATCTTCTTCTTGTTCATATTTCATCTGCACAATCCCGTAAACAGCGCTGATCCCGTATTTCTGCGCTAGGGTTTCCGCATGCACAGAGATATTTTTCGCGCAAATCGCCACGTCCGGCGGCAGCATATTGATCATTTCCGGATTTACCCGGTCCAGAAAGAGGATCACACCATCCACATCCGCGGGTTTTTCAATCTCAAAACGCGCCAACAATTCCTCCGCCTGAGAAACGGAATTAGCCACCCAGCCGCGAAAAGCACCGCCGCTAACCCCGCGTCCGCGGCCAATAACAGTATTTTCCACTAAATCCATAAATTCCGGATAATCATCCTTAATAAAATCATCACTGCACTGCGTAACCCAAACTTTACCTAGTTCTATGGTAAACTCAAATTTCTGGTTATTACCAAAAATCTCTTTTAATCTATGCCCCTGTTCCAACAGCGCCTGATAAGTTTCTGGATATTCATCTTCCAGTGTGCGTTCCTTTACCTCAGCATCCGGATCACGTTCCGTATTACTTAAATAAATATAATTTAGCGACCTACTCATCAGATCATGACCCATACCGCGGATACGAAATCTTCCCTGCACCACTTCCCGGCCGTCCGGCAATACCCGCAGGGCCGCGTGGCCCGATCCGGAAATACGGCCGTCTTTTTCCGTTAGGTTGCCAAATACTCCCTTTTGTAGAATAACCACTGTACCCCATTCTGGGGAAATGCGGTGCCGCAAACGGTATTCCTGCGCCTCCGCTGAATCCCAGGAGGCATAAACCGCGTCAATTGCCATCATCACTTGATCAATCATTTGTTCCGGAATCTGCCGCCCATGGCCGTGTTCCTGAACAACCCTTTTGTACCGCTCCACTACCTGTTTCATTTCTTCCCCGCTCAGGCTGTCCTTATCATAAACATTAAAGGCCTCCTGAAAATATTCCTCCGGAATACCCAGGATATAAATAGCAAAGGCCCGGATAAACTCTGCGTAGGTATCATAGGCAAACCATTCGTCCCCCGTCTGTTCCGCCAGTTTCCGCGCTTCCTCATCGTTCATCCCCATATTAGGAATTGTGGTTAATAATCCCGGTAAAGAGAAAGCCGAACCACTGCGCACATAAAGCAGAAATTTCAGGTCCGGATAGAGTGAATGCTTACGGATCTCCTCAATCTCCGCTTCTACCTGCTCTTGAAACGGCGGAGAATGAAAAATCTCCGGATCAGTAACCAGTTCCGCGCTGATAACCACACCCGGCGGCACCGCTACCTCTTCTTCCGTCATCTTAACCAGATTAAGCCCCTTCTTACTCCAGCGGGAAAGCAGCCGCTGCCGCGGCGAGCCGAGCTCGACTTCCGGCTGGCCAAAACGGAAAAACTGATCCGCCAGCACAAATGAATCCTCCGGTTTCTGCTCGCTAACCAACTCATCATTCTCCGCTGCCAATTCCACTTCCAGTATCTCGTTAAATTTGGCCAGCACATCATCAAAAACCAGGATGCGGATATCGGTAAGCAGTCCGTCTATTATTCCCTGTTCCGCCTCTATTCTACCCTTTGGCGTTACTACCGGCTCATCATGTCCGTATTTATTTTTCACTAACTCCGTATCCAATCTTTCCTGCCATTCCTCTGATAACTTATAGAATTCCAAATTATCCCAGATATGCCGGCTGGCAAAACGCATCTGTTCATTAAGCTGGCGGCTGATTTTATGCACCTCTGTGCCCAGGGCGCGCACCAGGTCATGAAGTTGGGAATATTTCAGCCGGCCATGCTCCAGCTCATAAACAAACTGCTCAAATTCCACCCCGCCCAAACCAGAAGCCAGAATAAATTTACCCATAGAAACAAGCGTGCCTATCTCTTCCCTTAAATCCGCCATTGTTTCACAGCGGTTGATCTCTCCCAATAACTCTACTAGTAATTCCTTACCCAGAAGATAAAGATTAAAATCTAATTCCAGCAGGGTATCTTTGATTTCTTCCTCTTGGATATGTTCCATTTGCTCTATCTTATCAAAGAGCAGATGATTGCGGAGCTGCAGGCGGCACTGAGAAATGCAGCGCAGCAGTTCCCGCTGATCATTTCCTTCAATGGCTGACAACAACGCCTGATAATCTTCACTCATGAAACCGGTAATTATCCGCATTTTCTTTATATTCCAGGCGCGTTCACCCGCATACTCTGCACCTACTTCTCCCCTAATCTTGGGAACAATTGCTGCGCCAATCACTCCGTAACGTTCCGTTAAGGCATAAAAAAGAATAATCATTTGCTGAATCTTTTCTAAATCATCTTGCTGCTGAAAACGAATATTCCTTTTTTCCCATTCTTTTTCCGCCTTGGCTAACTCCTCTTCTAAAATATCTTTGCTCACCTGTTCCACTACTGCCAGCACCTCATCTTCCGCAACATCAGTAATTTCAGAGAGAAAATCATCTCCAACGAGAGAAGAAATCTTGCCCTGGGCCTGCAATTGCGCTAAGGCGCGGTTAAGCAAATTCGAGTAACGCTGGCTAGTATCCTCCCCTATACTCTCCTTCACAGCTGACAATAAACCATTATCAGGATCCGCAATAATCTCTTCCTGCAGTTCCTTCCAGTAGTAGAGCACTCCGCTAATTAACCGCAAATCCCGCGCACTGGAATAATTATGTACCCGGCGGCGCAAACTGCTAAACCAGGTATCTCCTTTTTGACCCGGAGCAAAGGCATCGCCATCCAGCGCCTTGGTCATCGCATAAATCCTTCTATCCGCGTCATATTTCAGTGACCCTCCGCGTTTACGCGCCTCCTGCATTTTGCGCAAATAATAGTAAATAAAGCGTGATTCCGAATTAAGCAGTTCAAATAACGGATTGGGCAGTGAACTGACAAAAGTGCTAGCACTAGTACTAAGATATTCATCCTTAATCCCAAACAGGGTAATATTTAATAAACAATAAGCGGCCAACACCTCTTTTTTGTAGCGTACACTTCCTAAAAGGGAAAATAAATGATCCAATTTGTCTTTATCCGCCGGCAGACGCAATAAAACATCCATTGCCAAATATACTTGATTCAAATTTCCCTGGGTAAAAACATCACTAATACTTCTAAACGCTGATTTCACACCCTTATAAATATCACTGCAAGCCAAGAGTAAAAACTCCCGCAAACATTCATTTTCACTGCTGGTATTTTCACTTTGCAGATAAATCCGCCAAAGCAGATCCAGCAACCGTTCTCCATCGTGATAACCATCCTCATCCTTGATTAAATTCTCCAATATTCTCAACAAATCCCTACTTTTCATCTCCGCAGTTAAAATTAGTTTTTTAATATAACTAGTTAATAATTCTTCCGGCAACAGCTCCAGTAATGCTTTTAGGCTCCTTTCTTCATCTTCCAGCTGCTCTCTTATTGTATATCTTTCATTTTCGTAATGTTGTCTCTCCTCCCGTTCCTCAGTTGTCTGCTTACTTACACTCCTGTGTGACACCCGATGTTCATTATCTTCCTCCCATTGCTCATATTCTTGCTTATGTCTCTGTAAAACCCGGATCATCCCCCGCAATTCCGCAAAAGAAAATAACGGTTCCCGCTGCTGAAAGAAATTATCCAACATATCTTCCAGCCCTTCATATCCGGAGTCCGCCAGTTGCAAGACACAAAATAAGGACCACAATTCCACTAATTGCGGCTCATTCGTAGTTAACATCGCCTTGATTTTTTCATTTGTTTCCGCGCTCACACCACTTACCCCCACTATACCATTTTCTTTAGTAACCAATACCTTGATCTTGGGAATCAGGCTTTTCATCCACTCTCCGTCTTGCGGAAGGCTAACACACTGCCTGTATAAACTGATAAAATCAAGCGAGCCGGCAAAAAGCAGGGTTTCCGCTCCCGGCAGGGCTTTTTCTAATGTTTTCTTTAAATTATCACTGCCGTATTGCCCCTCATCAATAAAAACCGGCTGAATACCAGCCGGAGAACCAAGAATATCCGCAAACAAAGCAAATGGATCCACCCCATCCTGCTGCCGGGCAGTGTTATCAATTAATTCCCGGATTACCTGTCCCAACTTATTTATTTTCCTCCCCTGCGCATCAAGATAATTTTCCCTGAATATTCCCTGCTGGATCATCTTTGCTTCCCAATGTTTCTCTTTAAAACAGACTGCTTCATGAAATAATAATTCCGCTAATAACGGCAACGGCAAACTTAATAATTCTTCCGCTATCCCTATTTCACCCTCACTGCCATAGGCTAAGGCATAATCCTCTGTATGATAAATAAAGCCGGCAAATGAATAGAAACCGCCGCTCTCATATATTCGCTGCAGGCGTTCTAAACCTTCCCTGGCCACTTGCAAACGTTTCTCCGGCCATTCCCGTTTATCTGCAGCCATCTCCGCTATCTGTTCTTCGAAAGCAGAGATTCTTTCTTGAATATAGTCCCTTATTTCCGCAAAATTCTCCAATTCCACCGGTGTTAATTTCTCCCGTTCTTCTTCCCGGATCCTTTGCAAATCCAGTGACGCCTGCCCACCCCGCGATTGGATAAATCCATCCCGGCAATCACTCTCAAGCCGGCCACTCTCCTCCCTGTATTCAGCCATTTTACTCATATCTCCAGCCTCCCGCCAGGGGGCCAGCGCCAGAACATTAGTTGAAGAAATAAGAAGAGAAAATACTACAGTATGAATAATAGATTTGATCCATCTGGAAGCTTTTTGCTGTAGGTATGCCCCTATGGTCAAGCACACAAATACCCCCCAATCTTTGCTTTACAAAGCAAAGATATTAATGATTAAAGACTTATGTAGTAATATATATAAATATGCCTTACAACTAGCAGTTTGTCAAGTAGCCAAGAAAATTTATCTTTTATATTGACAGGGGAAGACAAAATGGATAATATAACCAGACTTGATTACTCAAAGGGATAATCCTCAGGGCAAACCCTGGACCCCAAGCTCCGCTTGGGGCTGCCATTATTGGAATGGCTATAGACTGCTCTGTTTCACAGCAAGCTACGAGGAATTGACCTGAAGCTTTCAAGTCCGCCGTAGCGAATGCGAAGGCGGATTAAGGAGGTAGTTTCATGCTTGGGATGATTGGAAAAAAATTAGGAATGACGCAGATTTTTACTGAAAATGGCACTTTGATACCGGTAACTGCCGTTCAGGCAGGGCCTTGTACCATTACCCAGTTAAAAACCGAGAAAACAGATAAATATACCGCCGTACAGCTGGGCTTTGATGAAAAGCGCGCCAAAAGAACCACTAAACCGCTGCAGGGCCATTTTAAAAAGGCCAAAACCACACCCAAAAAGGTTTTGCACGAATTCCGGCTGACAGAAAAGGAATTGGAACCTTATAAGCAGGGTGAAAGTGTCACGCTGGATACAGTGTTTAATGAAGGTGATTTTCTGGATGTCACCGGTACCAGCAAGGGCCGCGGTTTTACCGGAGTAATGAAACGGCATGGATTTCAGGGTGGTAAGGCCTCACACGGCGTACATGAATACCACCGTCACGGCGGCTCAATCGGGATGTCCTCTTTCCCGGGCAGGGTAATCAAAGGCAAGAAAATGGCCGGCCAGCACGGAAATGCCCAGGTAACCGTGCTGAATTTAAAGCTGGTAAAATTGGATAAGGAAAAGAATCTCCTGCTGATTGAAGGCGCTGTTCCCGGCCCGAATAACGGCTATCTGGTAATTAGAAAGGCCATTAAGAAAAAGTAGATTCACCCTTCCGGCATAAACCCAACAAATATATCTCGAAACTCTCTTTCCGTGATCCCTTCGGTTTAACGATTCTTACATCCTGAAAAACTCTTTTTAATTCCCTCTGCAATTCGCGCAGATCCGGTCCCTGAAAAAGCTTAACCAGAAAATTACCGCCGGAGACAAGGAATTCCAGGGAGATATTGAAGGCCTGCCGGGCCAGTTCCAGTGAACGCACCTGATCCAGCCATTTAGTGCCGGTAGTAGCGGGAGCCAGATCGCTGAGTACCAAATCAAATTGCGTAACAATCTGTTTTAATTTAGTCCTGTCTATTTCAAAAATATCTTCCTGAATAATAACAACATTTTTCCCCAACCCGGGCTGGGAGGCCCCTTTATCTATACCCACTACCAATCCCTTTTCACCCACCTGCCGGCAACAATATTTAACCCAGCTGCCGG
>CAZIXI010000138.1:0-8859 GCA_964543115.1 uncultured bacterium | reverse complement strand
TAAACCTATCGGCTTTACCATCACTACAGATTCCACTGACCTGGCCAGCCTTGATGCGGGCGTTATCAGCGACATTAACACCCAGCAGAAACCAATTCGTCAAATACACCGCGCGCCCATGGATATCAGTGAGATTGTCGCCTACAAAATCCTCACTATCCTCAAAAATTTCGGGCTGGATGTAGATACCGGCAGTAATTTCCATAATGATGAGACTTTCCAGGCACTGCTGGAGGCTATTGAACATGCCCAGGAAACGGATATCCGCACTACTTTTAGCCAGGTTTGGCAGAAAATTAAAGAACTTAACATTGACGAAAGCCAGTTCTTTGAATTGGCCGCGGCAGTCAGTAAACCGTTACAGCAGCTTTTAGGCTCAACAACCGCCATCCGCAGCAGTAATTTAATGAACTCCATCCTGCTGGCCCTGATAGAAGAATTCCCAGAACTGAAACAGGAAGAAGAAGTAACCAGTGAAAAACTCTCCGCCGAAGAGAAATTGATTAATCTGCTCAAAATACAAGCTGCCCAACAGGGCATCTCCGCCGACACCCTGGAAGGATTGTTTAACCTCTTCCGCCAGGGCCTGGAAATGCTTTCCCTGGATCCGGATCTGGACATCGGCGAAATTGATGCCAGTTACTTCACTATCGTTCAGGAACTGGCCCGGATTGTGGGTGACAGTCAAGGCAAAATTGTCGCCGCCTTCCAAGCGGAATTCGGTGAGGAGTTTGACGCTGACAAGAGTAAGGGCAAAATAATAGAAGGCAGTCTCCTCTGGAAAGAAGCCCAAAAACTGCAGGAATACCGGAAAGACGAACTTGACCACAGCAATCTCAGCGAGTTAAAAGAAGGTGAGCGGGAGGGACTCTGGGATTCCGATTTCACCGAAGGTGAAGACACAAAAGACATCTATACCGCCAGGCTGCAAACTCAGGCGGGAGAAACACAGCGCACCAATTACCTCTCGGGCCTGGATGCGGTCAGTAAAGACACCAAGGCAACTATTGATAAACTACGCGACACACCGGCAGAAGAAACACTTAGCCCGGATACCAACGCTGCGGTTATTTATCATCTTGAAGACTTCATAACTCTTAAGCGGCCCACGGCAGCGGGCCAGCCCTGGACATTCACCTACCGCCCCGGATTGGAAGCGGTACTGAGTAAACTGGGAGAAAACACCAAAGTAGTATTTGTTATGCCGGCTGAGGCAACCGCGGAACAAAAGGCTGAATACATTAAGGCCTTAAAGGCCACCGGCAGATATGAACGCAGCATCTTTCAACAGGACAGTGTAGAAGACGCACTAACACTGCTGGCGGCAGATGAGACAATAGCACAGACGAATATCGCCTACGCCGCCCCTGATACTGCTGGGGTAGAAACCGCTAAAAAACTGAACATACAGAAAATAGTCAGCTTTACTGAAGGATCCGCCTTTCATGCCTCCCTGCTCTTTGCCGTCTTATACGCCAGGATTAAGGACCAGCCGGTAACTGAAGACGGCAAGGTCAATCCTCAGGTAAACACCCTCATCTGGCGATTCCTGGCGACCATGGATTATACTGACGATATGATTAATGATGTTATCACCAATCTTCAGCAATACGGCTTTTTCACATTGGAATTTATCCGCATTGCCGACACACTCAAAGCCTTCCAGAACAGCCGCTTATACATCAGCACCGCCGCCTAAGCTACTGCCAGAGAAGACAAAACCTCACCCCCCATTGACAAGTGCCTATTTTTATGTTATATTGATATGATACCGTTTACCTTATATAATGTAATTAATTAGTTAAATCCAACTTTAGTTGACTTCTTTCCGGGAATAATGAAAATTTATAAATTAACAGATTGTCGTACCTTGTCTAAGGCAATTAACATTGCCTTACTAGCGCTTTTCCTCCCGTTATCTTTTGGCAATACAAATATTCTATTCGCAGATATCACGAAGGTAAGCAATAATACTTTAGCTCCCAGCTCATCGCTGGAACAAGATACACCTTCTCCTGGATCTGCTTCGAAAGCAAAGGAAATATCCCTGGGCGATGAAATCCCCCAATTCTGGTTGGAGGCCGCCCTGGGAGAAATAGATACAAGCGATTTCCCGGGCACTCAGAGAATAGCTGATTTATTAATAAAAGTATCCCTCACAGACGCCTCTATAGATGATCTACCATTTAAACGTATCCGTTATGCCAAGGGCCTTGACTCTCTAGCAGAAGTCTTTCGCCACCCGCAATCAGGTGAAATATTCTTCCTGCTTGATGAAAACCTTAAAGACTTCTTTCCGGATTCTAAAGAAAAAGTTGCGTTTTTAGAACCAGATCAACGAGCAAAAGATAGGAAATTAAAAGCCTGTTTTCTGGCTTCTCAATTGATCCATGCGACAGTAAGATTAATGGGTGAAACATCTATCCACTGGAATCGGGATACTGATCCGTCTCGAATAAACATGGAGTTCGCTGCTTTTTTTGGTGAATTATCTTTCCTTCACTCACACCCGGAAAAATCAAATTTTTTAAAAGAAATAACTGCCTTATTACCCGGTCCTCTGCAGAATCATCCCCTACTTTCATTGTATAGTCAGGTAGCCTCTTATTCAGAAAAAAGCGACTTTATTGAAAATGTCTTTTGTGATCTGGGAAACTCAAACCCAATAATAAAGCATTTTGAAAAAAGAAAACATCCCGAGCAGTTAAATTATTTAGACGAAAGCACGGCAAGCCTTTTTATTCTTATGTCAGAATTATTTAAGCAAGGCGCAATAAGAAATTATTATCTCGGTATGTATGAAGTGTTTTTTGGTGATTTGCTCCAAACACTAACAGGCAAAAGACAAGGAAGCATACTAGAATTGCTGAAGAACTTTGATACGCCTCATTGGGCAGATTGGGGATCTGGCGAGGGAGAAGCATTAAATCAGTTATCGAGACACCTAGAAACAAAACAATTACATCAACTCGGGATAAAACTAACAGGAGTGGATATTATTAGCCCCCGGGATTTGCATCCTGGTGCCTCTTTTTTACATTCTGATATCCAGGAAACCAAGTTACCGGAAAAAGCAGATTTGATTACCATGCTCTTTGTCTATGCATTTACATATGATCCAATTAAAGTAATCGTAAATGCCTACAACAACCTGAATGAAAATGGAGTTCTCTTATTAGAAGCATGTACATCCCTTAACCTCTCAACTGACGCCGTGCTTCCAACTTTAATACCAGAAGTCGTAAAAGAACTTCAAAAATTAGGCATAGATTGTTTTTATATTATGCGATCCTTATATATCCGTAAAGGCCCTGCCTATCTCCGATCTAATCTACAACTGGCGAATATAAGAAGAATACTCGGTCATGAAAGCAAATACGTCACATTTGCTCATACCTATCAGAAAAAAGACCCTGATCAGCCAATGCTTATCCCTTCTGATTTACCCCCAACAGAGTCAGAACCGGCACCTTTCATTTTCCCTTTTGTAGATGCACTGCCGCTCACTGTTCCTTTCCAAACTGCTGTTGAAGAGGCAGGAGAACATACCAACGAAAGAGTATTACATATTTTCCCTACAGCAGTTGCCAGCGACCAATCAGTCTAATATTTCAAATCTTTTTATTAACAACCCTTCATGCGTTATTTTACTGTAGAATGACGCACATGGAGCGTGAATTTACAGCAAAAACACGCAAAAGCTTTATCTCAGGTAGTACTATCAAAAATATTAGGTTAATATTATTTGTTTGTGCAATATGCAAGTACAGTCTATATCCATTCCTACAATAGCAGTCCCAGGCGAAGTCTGGGACAACTTTCACATTACACAACTTTTTGCCTACAATATGCCTTGTTATGCTACGACCTACTTACGATAACTTATTGATTATCAAAGTGATACATTATTTGTCCACATCTCTTTGGTATCGGAGCCGGTCGGTGTCTAATCCCCAAATGTTAGATTTGGCAAAATAGATTAGAATAATCAGCACCTCTACACTAAATATTCATGAAATCTTGCAGTAACGGTATAAATTATACAGGCACAAGCATCCGTGGATAATGCCAATATGAATATGGGAAAGCGGAAAGCGAAAGCTATATAATACCCTATATAATACCCCAAATGTCACATTTTGGGTTGAACCCAGAATGTGACATTTGTCTTACTCATGACCTCCCACCAGCGGCACGAAAATCACATCGGTAACGAACTTCATCACCATCTTGCCGTTCTTCTTGCGGATGAGCATTAGTTTCTGGTAACCCTTCCCCACCGGAATCACCATCCGGCCGCCTTCCTTCAGCTGTTCAAACAGGGCCGGGGGTACCTTGGGCGCGCCGCAGGTAACAATGATCCCGTCAAACGGCCCTTTTTCCGGCCAGCCGTAGTAGCCGTCCCCGCATTTAACGTGAATATTCTTGTAACCCAGCCGCTGCAGGCGTTTTCCCGCCGATTGGGCCAGTTGCGGGATGATCTCAATTGTGTAAACCTCTTTCACCAGTTCTGCCAGCACCGCCGCCTGGTAGCCGGAGCCGGTACCGATCTCCAGTACCTTGTCCGTTGATTTCGGCGCCATTAGCTCAGTCATTAAGGCCACAATATAGGGCTGAGAGATAGTTTGCTCCGCTTCAATGTGCAGCGGCCGGTCACTATAGGCCAGAAACCGCCAGCGCTTCGGTACATACTCGTGCCGGGGCACCTTCTCCATCACCGCCAGCACCCGCGCATCCTCTACCCCGCGCTCCTTAATCGTCGTCGCCACCATCTTCTTGCGGACAGCCTCATAATCCGGCGCAGCAGTAATAATTGAATTCATAAAAAAAATTAAAGTTAAAAGCACAAAAAATCTTCTCTTATACACGTAAATACCTCCATTTAAAATACTTCTGCCCAGATTAAGGTCTGTAAGATGAATAATTTCTTAATACAATTGTATAAAATTCTTATTCAACAGCCAATCCATATTATTCCCGCTTCCTTTATCTTTCATATATTTACACTCGAATACCCTTTTTTTTACACTTAATTAAGAATAACCATCTTTATAGCATATTCTATATCTACTCGCTTCAAATACTACTTATAAGTAGTATTTAAATATGTATTTTTTTATTGACAATACTACTTATAAGTAGTATAATGTTATTATAAAAAATGCTATGAAAATGGATATTGTTTACATACAAAAAGAGCAAAAGAAAATAGCCGGGCTGGTAACCAAAAAGTTTAGGCCCTATTACCTTTCTGGAGGAACAGCCTTGGCCATTTACTTTGGCCATAGGTTTTCTGAGGATTTGGACTTCTTTAGCCAAAAATACAATCAGAAGGATCCTAATAAAATTATGAGATTTGTTTCAGAAAAAACATCCTTTCCTTACAAAAAAGAGGCAGAACAAAATGATCCTCACATGGTACCAATGCAGGTATACTCCCTGGAACTTAAAAAAGGCATTGTTTTAAAGGTGGATTTTGTTCAAGACTTCATGAAAAATACAAAAAAGATTCAGCATGGATTACACTCCATAAACGATATTTATCTTCGTAAAGTTGCTCTTGCTGTCGGCGGTCAAGAAAAATCGACTACTACAGGAAGAATAATGCCTACCGGCCGCCAAACGGCCAGGGACCTATACGATATCTTTTATTTATCTCAACATTATAAACCGGTTTCTGATTTTTTCCTGGAATACTTCCCGACTGGAAAAGCTGAAAATTTAATCGCCTGGTACCGCAGTTTTCCAAGAATGACCTTTAAACTAGAGATTATAGACTTGGCTCCGGGGGTGGATACAGCAAAAGCCCTGCGGCACTTGGATGATCAAATTTTAAAGGAACTTCCCCGGAAACTGATTCCTTGAGGTAGAATTAATGAAAACAAATTGGCTCTGGGACACCAGACTCACGGAAAAAGAGGTAAGAAATATCTTAGCGGATGAAAGACATCCAAAATTCTATATCTACGCAGAAAAACTCTTTTCCCGGATTGCTGATCCGATAACAGCGTTTAGCGTGATTGATAAAGTAACCTTCTGCAAAAAGTGGCCAAGAATAAAGAAAAAACTCAGTCGGGACCGCTGGCTCAAGAATAGAGCAATTTTTTGGCAGACAATATATGAACAGATTTATGAAGATTTAAAAAAGCAGGGCGTTAATATAAGAGACATAGCTGCCGAGCCTGTCCCGCCGGAGAGAATGAAGATCTCCCGGCAAATCAGGAAATTACGGAAGAAACTGGGATACACCCAAAGAGATCTGGCAAAAAAAATGGGGGTAATTCAACAATATATTTCTAAGATTGAAACTGGTAAGGAAAACATATCCCTGGATACGTTAAAGAAAATAGCTGATGTGTTAGGCTGTAATCTGAGCATTAAATTAGGTTAAAATTCATGGAAATATCATATATAAATTTATTGACAGGGAATATGCATTTACTTATTATATAAAGAACAGAGGGAGTTGGATATGAATAATGCGCTTGTTAGCAGTTTTTGGGAATCCGGCTGGTTTGGCCGGGCGATCCTGATCATCCTTTTCTTTTTATCAATCTATGCCTGGGCAATAGCAGCGATGAAATGGCGCCTGTTGCGGGAAATTAAAAGCTCTTCCGCCCGCTTTCAGCAATTGTTCCGTAAACGGGGCGCTGATTTTCTCGCTCTTTACCAGCAGGGCCTGGCCTCCAGCAATTCTCCTTTCCAGGTACTCTATGAAAATATTGCTGAGGACCTCTCCGCTTTGCTGGATATTAACCTTAAAGAAGGCCGGGGCAATGTGGTCAGTAACCTGCAATTAGACAGCATTGCCGAAACAGCCGATTGCACTATCTCGGAACAGGTTATCGGGCTGGAACGGTACCTGGTAGTGCTCTCTTCTACCGCCAGTGTCAGCCCCCTGTTGGGCCTGTTGGGAACGGTCTGGGGGGTACTGATCTCTTTTCGCGGTATGGCCACCCTGGGCAGTGCCAGTCTTTCGGTTGTGGCGCCGGGTATCTCCGAGGCGCTGGTCACCACGGTTGCCGGTTTGATTGTGGCTATTCCCGCCCTGGTTGTCTATAACTGGATCACCAACCGGATCCGCACCCTGACCCGGGAGCTGGACAACTTTTCCTCCCGGCTGCTGGCCCGCGTGCAGGCCGCTTACGGAGCGTCTTTTTATGAGAAGGAAACGGTCACTTAGGAATATCCATCAAGGAATAAGTGACATCAATCTCACCAACCTGATTGATGTTATCATGGTGGTTTTTATTATCTATATCCTGATCGCCCCCCTGGTTGAACAGGGAATAAACGTTGACCTGCCGGAAGCCGAGGCCCACCAGTTAAAGCCCAAAGAAAGTATTATTGTCAGTGTAGCGAAAAACGGTGATATCTATATCGAAAAAAATAAACTTACCCTCACCGAACTTAAGGAACAGCTCCAGCACCGGCTGCAGACCAAACCTGAGCTGGGAGTAGTAATTAAAGGCGACCAGGGGGTGCGTTACGGTACGGTAATCAAGGTACTGGATGAACTGAACTCCGCCGGAATTACCCAGGTGGGTATGGCAACTGAAATTAAAGAATGATTAAAGAATGAAACGGGAAATCAAGGAATCCGCCTTTGTCCATATAAGCGTTCTTTTCGCAATTATCATCCTGCCGGGTATTTTCCCGAAAAAATACCGGCACCGCCTGCCTACAGTGCATCAGGTAAAACTGGTTAATCTGCCCAAAACCCCGCAGATAAAAAAACAACAGAAAAAGAAAAAACCGCCGGTTAAAAAACCGCAGAAAAAGCGTACCCGGCCAAAACCAAAAAAACGGCCGAAACCCAAGAAAAAATCCGTCTTTAAGCCCAAGAAAAGGCCTACCCTGGAACAAAAACTCGCTAACAAGCTGGAAAAAACCAAGTTTCAGGAACCAACGGCCAGAGCCGACCTGCCGAAATTCCAGGAACCGGAAATCACCTCCACCCCGCAGTTACGGGCCACCGTTTCCAGCAGTGACAATTTCCCCTTCCAGTGGTATCTGGATTTTATCCAGGGAAAAATCAGTTCCTGCTGGCGCCAGCCGCAAATGAGCATAGCCAAAGACTATGGGGCTATGGTATCATTTACCATTCTAAAAGACGGTACGGTAAACGGCCTGCGGGTAAGGAACGCCTCAGGCGTAGCGGTATTCGATAAATCAACCCTGGCCGCCGTGCGCAGCGCCCAGCCGCTGCCGCCTTTGCCGCCGGGATATAAACACGGTAAATTGACAGTCAATGTGGAGTTCAGATTAGAATGAAAATAAAAACACTTATCTTTATTTTTATTGCCTTGTTTTTTGCTCTTTCCCTTTCTGCCCAGGAAGTAAGTTTTGATATCACCAAAAGAAGATTAACTAAAATAAAGATCGCCATCAAGGAATTTAAGGCCGGCGGCCAAATCGAACGCACCCTGGGCGAAAATCTGCTCACAACAATCACCAATGACCTTACCCTGATCGACTATTTCGAACCCTTAAGGGCCGTTGCCGATGCCGAACTTGTGTTACACGGCTCTTATAACCTTTCCGGCAATAAACTCACCGTTGAAGGTAAACTCTATGAAGCCGGTAAGGGGCAGATGATTCTTGGGAAAAGATTTTCCGGCACCAAAGATCAGTACCGTAAACTCATCCACGCCCTTACTGACAGTATTACCACCACCGTTACCGGCGAGGCCGGTATCGCCCAGACCAGGCTTACTTTTGAAAAAGTGCGGGATAAGAATAAACAGATTATTATTTCCGATTTTGACGGTGCCGGCCAGAAACAGGTTACCCGGGACAAATGCCCCAATCTGTTCCCTAACCTGTCACCAAACGGCAATCTGTTGGTTTATACATCCT
>CAZIXI010000137.1:0-8942 GCA_964543115.1 uncultured bacterium | reverse complement strand
CGCCATTGGTTACTGATACTATTGATAAACTATCGCCGTCTGCATCCGTATCATTCGCCAGCACATCTACCTCTACGGCGATACCTTCGTCTGTAGTGGCTGTATCATCTACTGCTACCGGAGAATTATTTATCGGGCTAACGGTAACATAGACAACAGCCGTACTTGTACCGCCATTTCCATCCGAGATAGAATATGTGAATGAATCTGGTGAATCAGGATCGCTATAACCAGGAGCGGGGTTGTATAATACCTTGATATTACCCGCGACAACTTCAGCAGTACCATGTGCAGGTTGAACAGTAATCCCTGATACTTCCAATACATCGCCATCTGGATCAAGATCATTGTTTAGTACATATATATACAAACCTTGACCGGCAAGACAATTACGAAAGTCATCATTGGCAATGGGATCATTATTCGTGGCGGCGGCAGTTACTACAACTGTGACAGTGGCAATATCTTGACCGCCATTACCATCACTTACTGTATACGTAAAGATCTCAGCATCACTAAAGCCTGGATCTGGTGTATAGGTCACATCTTCTGCTGTATAATTCACTGTTCCATTTGCAGGCTGTGTAACTCCGATTACAGTTAAACTATCTCCGTCTACATCACTATCGTTGAGTAAGACATCTATAGTAACTGCCGTCTCTTCTGGAGTGGTTGCTCCATCATCTACCGCTACGGGTGCATCATTTACTTCGCCTACATCAACTATTACGGTGGCTGTATCAACTCCGCCATTTCCGTCACTTATGGAATACGTAAAAGTATCCGTCCCATTTGCATCACCAGTTGGACTATAGACTACCTTGCCGGCAACCACAGCTGTGGTTCCTTTAGCTCCAGCCGTTGCTGAATCCAACGTGATACTATCTCCATCTACATCTGTATCATTCAATACGACATCTATTGTCACTGCTTCACCTTCATTAGTTGTTGCTGCATCAGGAGCGGCTACTGGATCATCATTTACCGGCCCTACTGTCACCGTAACTGTTCCTGTTGCACTACCTCCCTTACCATCACTTATTGAGTAGGTAAAGGAATCAGGTGAACCAGGCTCACTATAATAATCAAGAAAAGGAGTATAGATTATAATAGTATTGTCAGGTGTAAGCTCAACAGTGCCATGAGCAGGAGGAGTAAAGCCTGATATCTCAAATGTATCCCCATCAGGATCAGAGTCATTACCAAGTACATATAAATAAGTAACACTATCTTCAAGTATAGTAAAAGTATCATCAACGGCAATTGGATCATTATTGGCGAGAGGATCAACAACGGTTATGGTTATAGTTTCGCTCGCTGATGTTCCACCTGCGCACATTTCAACTGCCCGGAATTCTATTTCTGTATATACACCTGCCTGTGTTGGGGTCCACTCTAAAATACGTGCTGAATTATAGTCAGTGTAGAGTTTTTCTTCATAAATTGCCCCGGCAGGCAGATTATCGGCATATAATCCTACCGTATTATCAGTAAAATAATTAGCTGATCCAACGACTATAAACTCTAACTTCTCTCCCACATTTATCGTTTTATTTCCTATCGGATTTAACGTTGCCGTATTCCCGGGATCGATATCATCTGCAGGATCAATAACAGTTATGGTTATTATTTCGTTATCTGCTTCTCCAGATCCGCCGGCGGCATTTGCTCTGAATTCTATCCCTGTATAAGTACCGGCTTGTGTTGGCGTCCAGGCAAAAAAACCTGCGGCATTATAATCACCGGTTAGTTCATGTGTAAAACTTGCCCCGGAAGGCAAATTATCTGCAGTTAATGCTAGCGCCAGGGTATTATTAGCGGAGGCAGTAACAAAAAACTCTAAATTCTGTCCCACACTCACTGTTTTATTGCCTATCGGATCTAGCGTTATCGCCGTATCGGCCAGCGCTTCTCCGGGTAATAAAAATAATGCCATTAAGACGGTTAATGATATTGTAAGAGAAATAAAAGTTTTATTCATACTCGTCCCTCCGTTTGATAAAAAATTATTTAGTAGTGTAGTGATATATACATAGTAAAAGCTTTTTATGGGCAAGAATCATGCCAAATGGACAATTTGCAGATAAGCACTTGGTGCTCAATATGTAATACTATTGAAAAGACAGTTTTTCTGTTTGCTAGACACAATAGGATATTGACCTTTAATCACATTTTTAGGAGGAAACGGACATGGAACCCCTCACTACGTTCGGGACTGCCATAGTGGAAAGGATAATTAATAATTTTACTACTTGCCAAAAGAGTGTATTTCTGATAAAAAATACGGTTTACGAATAACTTTAACGGCAAAAAGGTTACTTACTGTATAAGAAGGACTTAAGATGGGGAAGAATGTCATCATACTCGGAGCTGGACCAACAGGTTTAAGCTGCGCCTGGCGGTTGACAGAAAACAATATTCCCGTTCAGGTTATCGAAAAGGAAGAGTTGGTTGGCGGAGTTTCCGCTACTTTTAACTACCAGGACATGTCTCTTGATCTGGGCCCCCACCGCTTCACCCCGCATACAAAGGAAGTGCTCTCCCTTGTCCAGAAGCTCTGTGGAGACGACCTTAAACTAATGGCACAGCATATTGAGATTTACCTGCGGGGGAAATATTTCAATTACCCTCTGCGGGCCATGGATCTTGCTGCCAGCCTTTCACCCCTGGCCCCGGTGAAGTTTTTTACCAGCTATCTGCTGATTGTACTTCGCCAATTAATCAACCCTCGGCCGGAAAAATCTTATGAAGACTGGGTCACGAGAAGATTTGGCCGGGCAATTTATAATCTTGTTTTTCAACCTATCGCCCGTAAAACCTGGGGGCTGGAACCAACACAAATCTCCGCCACCATTGCCCGTCAGAGAATATCCTTACCCAGTTTGGCTGAAATCATTGTTGATCTACTTCGCGAAATATTAAGATTAAAAAAGAAAAATGTTATTATTAATCCTTTGTATCCGGAAGGATATTTTTATTATCCCCAAAAAGGAATCGGACAAATCTGCGACACAATGGCGGAGAAAATTAAGTCCAGCAATGGCCAGATAATGCTTAACACCCGGCCGCAATCGATTCAACTGGAAGGAAACAGGGTTAAAGCGATTGAAATTAACGGTGCTCAAACAAAGACTGATTTTCTCATGAGCACCATCCCCCTGCCGGAACTAATCTCTTTAATCACCCCGGCCCCGGAAGAGAAAGTGCGCCGGGCGGCAGAAAAACTTGAATTTCAATCAATTATCCTGTTGTTTCTGGTTGTCAATAAGGACAAGATAAGCGATAATATAGCAATATTTTTCCCGGAAGAAGATTTCATTTTTGGCCGGATTGGAGAACAAAAGAATTTTTCTCCTCAGACAGTGCCGGCCGGAAAAACTGCGCTTTGCGTTGAAATTACTGCCCGGGAAGGTGATGGCGTCTGGGAAAAGGATGATGCCTTTATCTTTAACAGGATAATTCCTGATTTAGAGAAAATTAATCTATTAAAACGGGAAGATGTCACCAGATACTTTTCCCGCCGCTTAAAATATACCTATCCCTTATATGACATTGATTTTGAGGAACGGCTAAGTACCGTACTCAACTACGTTGAGGGAATTGAGAATTTGATAACCAACGGCCGGCCAGGGCTTTTTAAATATAACAACCTTCACCATTCTCTGGAAATGGGCCTGTTAGCGGCACAGCACATTCTCTCCGGCAAAGCAAAGGCCGAAGAATGGCAAAACAGTCTGGCTATTTTCGAGAATTACCGGATGATCGAGTAAATAGCATGTATAAAAACAAGACGATCACAGTAATCATCCCCACTTACAACGAAGAGAATGCCATTGGAGAAGTAATCAAGGAAATCCCGGATTTCGTTGATGAGATCCTGGTGGTGGATTCTTCTTCTGATAAGACACCAGAAATCGCCGCCGGCCTCGGGGCCCGTGTTGTCCGCGAACCAAGGCGGGGTTACGGCCGCGCCTACAAAACCGGCCTGGAACAGGCAAAATCGGAACTTATCACCACCGTGGACGGTGACCGGACTTATCCGGTTGCCGCTATCGCTCCCATGATAGATTTTCTATTCAATAACAAATTGGATTTTGTTTCCGGCTCCCGTTTCCCGCTCCGGGAAAAGGGAACAATGAAGATCTTTAATACCATCGGCAACAAGGGCATCTCCTGGCTGGGATCACTGCTCTTTGCCAGGAAGATCAGTGATCTTCTTTCCGGCATGTGGTTGTTGAAAAAATCCATTATCCCCACACTGGAATTAGTCAGTGACAATTGGAATTTTTCTGAAGAAATTAAACTTTCAGTCGTTCGTCATCCAGGCTTGAAATTCGCCGAATACTACATTAATTATCGCCCCCGCCTGGGAGACACTAAAATGCCCGCCATGAAGACCGGCTGGGAAAATATTCTTTTCATCTTCCAGCTGCGTTTGGGGTTTGCTAAAGGGAGAACATAAATATGAAAAAAAGAATTGTTATCGGTCTGGGCCTACTGATCAGTCTGGGCTGTATACTTTACATCTGCAAAAGCCTGGATTTCTCTAAGGCCAAAAACACCTTTGCTGACGCGAACTACATCTATCTCCTGCCCGCCTTTCTGGTTTACATCTCCAGTTTTATCGTCCGCGCCTGGCGCTGGAGGTACCTGCTCGAACATAAAAAAATCGTTTCCATCCGCAGCCTCTTTTCCGTGCTGATGATGGGATTTATGGCCAATCAAATACTGCCGGCCAGATTAGGAGAAGTGGCCCGGGGGTTCTGTTTGGGTATCAAGGAAAAAATCAGCAAAAGCCTTGCTCTGGGCACAATTTTTCTTGAACGCCTCTGGGACGGACTAACCCTGCTCCTTTTCCTGAGTGTAATCTTACTTGTTTTCCCCCTCACCTCTTCTCCGCTTTTTAAGCGGATTAATTTCCTCGGCGCCCTGATTTTCGTTTCCATGCTGATCTTTATTGTCCTGCTCACCTACAAAAAGGAAACCAGCCTTAAATTATTGCGCACCGTATTGTTTTTTCTCCCGGAAAAATATATGCATAAAATCATTCATGTACTGGATCTTTTTATCGACGGCTTTAAAGTACTGCGGCAAAAGAAACACTTGATAATGGTCACCCTCACCTCTATCGGGGTCTGGGCCATTGAAATACTAGCCTATTACATCCTTTCCAAGGCCTTTCACATCCAGGTACCCATTTACGGAATTGCCCTGGTCCTTATCCTGATTAACGTAGGAGTAATGATCCCTTCCTCACCCGGTTATGTCGGCACTTTTGAAGTTTTTTGTATTATGGGCCTGGCCTTTTTCGGAGTCAGTGAAGAAACCGCTTTTGGCTATTCAATTATTCTACACGCGATGATGTCCATTCCCATAATCATTCTTGGCTTATTCTTCCTCTGGAAAGAAGGCATTAAATTTTCGGATATCCACAAATAACGAATAGAAAAGATTTAAGAAAATATAATTTTTATTCAGGAGAAATTCTATTATGAAATTTTTCATTACAGGAGGGGCGGGGTTTATCGGCAGCCATCTGGTTGACAAGCTGATAGAAGAAAACGAGATTACCGTTTATGATAATCTCACCTCCGGTTCCCAGGAATTTATTAAGGACCACCTTCAGAAACCAAATTTTAAGTTGATTGAGGCCGACCTCCTGGACCTGGACAAGTTAACTACTGCCTTGCAGGGGCATGAATTCGTCTATCACCTTGCCGCTAATCCCGATATCCGCTACGGCATTGCCAATACCGATACGGACTTACAGCAGGGAACAATTGTCACCTATAATGTACTGGAGGCAATGCGCATAAATGGAATTAAAAAAATCGCCTTTTCCTCCAGTTCCGTTGTCTATGGAGAACCAACCATACTACCCACAGCGGAAGATTACGGTCCCTTACTCCCGATATCTCTTTACGGCGCCAGTAAACTCGCCTGTGAAGGACTGATTACCGGCTTTTGTCATACCTTTGGCCTGCAATGCTGGATATTCAGGTTTGCCAATATCGTCGGCGGGCGGGCCACCCACGGCATCCTCTACGACTTTATGCATAAACTGGATAAAAATCCGCAAGAACTGGAAATCCTCGGTGACGGCAACCAGATTAAATCATACCTGTTTATTGACGATTGCGTTTCGGCAATGCTCTTCGTTGTTGCTAACAGCAACGAGACCGCAAATGTTTTTAACCTGGCTGGCAATGACAATATGAAGGTCTCCCAAATTGCCCGGATCGTTATCGAATCCCTGGGCCTTAAAAACGTTAAGTTTAATTATACCGGCACTAAACGCGGCTGGCCCGGTGATGTCCCCTATATGAAATTATCCCCGCAAAAGATCAACACCTTAGGCTGGCAGACCAAACACACCTCAGCAGAAACCATTCGCCTGGCCATGCAGGAGCTAACCAGATGCAAACGGTAATCCTTGCCGGCGGCAAAGGAACCCGCCTGCGTCCCCTCACCTACCGGATCCCCAAGCCCATGGCCCCGGTGCAAGGAAAACCTTTCCTCGAATACCTTATGCTATATCTAAAAAAATACCAGCTAACAGATATTGTTATCTGTGCCGGCAGCCTCTGGGAAAGAATCACCGAATATTTTAATGATGGAAAAAAATGGGGAATCAATATAAAATATTCACTGGAAAAGGACAAGCTCCTGGGTACCGGCGGCGCGCTTAAACAGGCAGAGGAGCTGCTGGCAGACAAATTTATAGTTCTTAACGGGGATACATTTTTGCCGCTGGACTATCAGGATTTCATCAGCACATTCACCAAACAGAATCATTTGGGCATGCTGGCGGCTTATAATAATTCGAAATTTCTGGAGCCGGGAAATATCCGGCTGAACGATGATCAGCTTGTAACCAATTATAACCGGGACAAAAAGACAAAAGACTTAAATTATATCGATGCCGGCGTGGCAATTTACCGGAAGAAGCTGCTTGAGCTCATTCCCGCCGGGAGGGAAGTATCACTGGAAAGAGAAATATATCCTGTTCTTATTTCCAATCAGGAGTTAGCAAGTTATCCCCTGTCAACAAAATTTTACGATATCGGCACCGCGGAGAAGCTGGAAATCTTTTCACAATATTTAGGAGCATAAATACCATGATAATTTCTAAAACACCCCTGCGTATCAGTTTTGCCGGCGGCGGTACTGATCTGGCGGAATTCTACCGGCAATCCCCCGGCGCGGTAACGAGTACGGCAATTGATAAATATATTTACATCACAATAAACAAAAAATTTGACCATCACATCAGAATCAGCTACTCCAAAACGGAGATTGTCGACCATATAGATCAATTGCAGCATGACCTGGTCCGCGAGGCAATGAAATATACAGGAGTAACCAGTGGAGTGGAAATAACCTCTATTGCCGATATCCCTTCCCGCGGCACCGGCCTGGGCTCTTCCAGCAGTTTCCTCGTCGGCCTCTTAAACGCCCTCTATGCCTACCGGGGAGAACATAAATCAGCCGAGACTCTGGCCCGTGAGGCCTGTGAGATTGAAATCAATATCGTAAAGGAACCCATCGGCAAGCAGGACCAATATATTGCCGCCTATGGCGGCCTGCAGCATATCCAGTTTATGTCCGATAACGATGTATTTATTGATCCGATAATCTGCTCTCCGGCCACAAAAAAGCAATTGCAGGAAAACCTTATTATTTTTTATACCGGCATCACCCGGCGGGCCAATAGCATCCTTGCAGAACAAAGACAGCAGACAACTAATAATCTCAGCATTCTGAAAAAAATGAAAGATCTGGCTGTTTCCCTGAGAGATACTCTTAACGGTAATTCTCTGGATACTTTTGGTGAAATCCTGCATCAAGGCTGGCTCTATAAATGCCGGCTGGCCGAGAACATTTCCACCAATCAGATCAACACCTATTATGAGAACGCCCGCAAGGCCGGCGCGATCGGCGGCAAAATCCTGGGCGCCGGAGGCGGAGGATTCCTCCTGCTCTATTGCCCCCGGGACAAACAGGATAGCGTCCGCAGGGCCCTCGCTGATTTAGTAGAAACAGAATTCAAGTTTGAACCCCAGGGAAGCAAGATCATCTACGTGGGATAAAAGAAGGGACAACCCAAAAAGGGGACAGGCACTTTTTTTTGGCTGTTCCCTTTTTTATTATGAAATACCAAAACATTACTCAAATTACAGCCGATAATCTCTGTGCCCGCTGCGGCACCTGTGTGGCCGCCTGCCCCCAGAGGGCAATCACCCTTGATGCGCATTTTTATCCCCGCACCAATAACAGCTGCAACAACTGCACTCTTTGTGTTCAATGCTGCCCAGGCTGGGAAGTAAATTATCCTGCTTTTACCCCTACACCGCCGGCGGAAAAATATTTAGAAGGAAACTATAACGATACCTATCTCAGTTCCTCCGCCAACGGACAGATAAAGAATAATGCCAGCGGCGGCGGCATTGTAACCGGACTGCTTGATTACCTTTGTGATATCGGTTATATTAACGGAGCCATCGTCACCGGAGGAGACAGCAATAGCCCCTGGGAATCCATTCCTTTATTAGCCACCAGCAGAAAACAAATTCTCAACAACAGCCAATCCCGCTACACCATCGTGCCGGTAAACAAAGTCCTGGAAGAAATAAAAAGCAAAACCGGCAATTTTGCCCTGGTTGCCCTGCCTTGTCAGGTACAGGGATTCTGTAAACTAGCCGCCTTGAACCCAAAAATAGCCGATAAAATAAAACTGATCATCGGCCTCTACTGCCACCTCAACATGGAACTGGAGGCGACAACAAAACTTATCCGCAATAACGGCATTAAACTAACTGACCTCACCCGTCTGGAATACCGCGGGGGCTGCTGGCCGGGAAGGATTAGGGTAACTCATAAAGACGGACGAATAACTAATCTACATGCCTTTGACATCAAAGACGGGGCACTGAATTACCTTA
>CAZIXI010000136.1:0-8952 GCA_964543115.1 uncultured bacterium | reverse complement strand
ATGAAAGAGAAGGTCAGGGTTCCGGTTATCGGCAGCGGAAATATCTTTAGTCCGCTGCTGGCGAAAAAGATGTTTACTGAAACGGGCTGTGACGGCATTATGGTGGCCCGCGGAGCCATCGGCAACCCCTGGATCTTTAAGGGGATATACGAATTAATTAAAAATAATACAATCATGGAACATCCTGATATTAATACCGTCGCGGAAACTATGAAAGAGCATTTCAGGCTCTATCTTGATTATTTCGGTGCATCTCTAAGTATAGTCAAATTCCGTAAAATGTATGTGTGGTATACTCATAATTATTCGAATGTAAGGCCGTTAAGGAGAAAGATATATGGTGTTAGGGAACCGGAAGATATGATAAATTTAATAGAGGAATTCCGCTGTCTGGAAAAGATACGCCGTCTTCCGGAAATCTGGAATGCGGATAATAAAGGGAATTGTTATGCCTGAACTGCTGATTCCTGCCGGTAATTTTTCTAAGCTGCGGATAGCCCTGGCTTATGGCGCTGATGCCGTTTATGTCGGCGCCACGGGAATGTCCATGCGGCCCGATGAGGCCTCGTTTACCGCCTCTGCGTTAGCGGAAGCGCTCAGCTATGCGCATTCGCGGGGTAAAAAGATATATGTCGGCATAAATAGTATGATGTTCCGGGAAGATCTGGAACAGCTGAAACGCTGGCTCAGGGAAACTAAAGATCTTTTGTTTGACGCGGTAATCGTTTCCGATACGGGTGCGTTTACCTTGATTAGAGAAACGCGCCCGGAATTGAGTATTCATATTTCTACTCAGATGAGTACAGCTAACGCTGTTTCCGCTGAATTTTGGAAAAGAGCCGGGGCCAAAAGAGTTGTACTTGCGCGGGAATGCACTCTAGCGCAGGCCAAAGAGATCGCGAATGCAAGCGGAGTTGAAGTTGAAGTATTTGTTCATGGTTCTATGTGCATGGCTATTTCCGGGAGGTGCATATTATCGGCTCATCTTTGCGGACAAAGCGCCTCAAGAGGCAAATGCAAACACTCCTGCCGCTGGGAATGGCAGCTGGTAGAAGAAAAACGCCCCGGAGAAACTGTGCCTGTTTTTGAAACCGGGCGGGAAACAATATTTCTCGGTTCAACGGACCTGTGCTTGTTGGGGCACATTCCGGAACTTATGGAGGGCCGGATAGCTTCATTTAAGGTTGAGGGTCGGATGAAGAGTGAATCCTATGTGGCTACCGTTACCAGGGTTTATCGCGCCGCCCTGGATAGTTATGCCGAAAACCCTGGTAAATACAGCGTAGAGCCGGAATGGCTGAGAGAACTTGAAGCGGTGAGTCACAGGCCCTATGGCGTGGGTTTTGCCTTTGGTTATCCCGTTAAAACTCCCGGGTCTTTGCAAACGCACAATCGTCCTGAGAGTACCTGTGAGGTTCTGGGAGTTGTGAACGCTGTTTCGGAAAATACCCACACCATATCAGTGAAGAATCCTTTCTCTCTGAATGAACCGGTGGAATGGATAGGGCCCGAAATGACAGGCGGTGTTGTATCCGCTGATAGTTGCAGTGATTTGAACGGGGAAAAGCTGGCAGGAGCGCAGTGTGGAACAACAGTAACCGTGTCTTTTAGCGAAGGGGTAGTTTTGCCTGATTGTGCTATTTTACGCAGGCGCAAAAAATGAGTTGAACAGTGTTTCCATGAAAGAATCCCTGAATAAAATTTATGATATAGCCGTTATCGGAGCCGGAGCCGCC
Source organism: uncultured bacterium (assembly GCA_964543115.1). Taxonomy (GTDB): domain Bacteria; phylum Auribacterota; class CAZIXI01; order CAZIXI01; family CAZIXI01; genus CAZIXI01. The sequence continues at coordinate 7,216 of CAZIXI010000136.1, read as the reverse complement.
GGCTGCCTGGCCGCGGTTCGTGCCGGGCAATGCGGGAAAAATACCGTGCTGATCGAAAAAAACAATTCTATCGGCAGTAAAATCCTCCTGACGGGTAAAGGCAGATGCAATGTCACTAACAGCGCATCTATCGGCGATTTTATGGATAAATTCGGCCAACAGGGATTGTTTTTAAGATCCGCTTTTAATACGTTTTCTAACCGGGATTTAATGGAGTATTTTGAATCAAACGGCCTCAAGTTGAAAACAGAGAGGCAGGGCCGTGTTTTTCCCGTTACCGACAGCGCCGGCTCGGTTGTGGAAATCCTTAATAAATCCGTCATTGAAAACAATATTAAAATATTCTATGCCACTAGTCTGGCCGGGGTAGAGAAAAAAGCTGATTTTTTCCTGCTGGAATTGGTTAAAGGTTCCGCCGCTAAGGCAAAACTTAAGGCCAGAAAACTTATTCTGACTACGGGCGGGCTTTCATTTAAAAAAACCGGTTCAACTGGAGACGGTTTTGCGCTGGCAAAAAAACTGGGACATACGATAACGGCTCTTCTGCCCGGCCTGGTACCGCTAAAGACCAAAGAACTCTGGGTGAGGGACGTGCGGGGCCTGGCGCTAAGAAACGTTAAATTGACATTTACGCAGGGCAGAAAAAAGATCACTTCACCAATAGGTGAATTGATCTTTACCCATTTCGGAATATCGGGTCCGCTGGTATTGGATTTAAGCGCTAAAATCGTTCATCTCCTTAAGGAGAAAAGTGGAGTGGGGCTTTCCCTGGACCTTAAACCCGGCTTAAGCGATGAACAGTTAGAAAAAAGGCTGTTAAATGATATTGTCGTGAACGGCAAAATGATATTAAAAAACGCGCTGAAGGACCTGCTGCCGGCGAATTTAATTCCGGTATTTATCCTTTTATCCGGACTGGAGCATGATAAGAAATTAAACCAGCTAACTCAAAAGGAAAGGAGTATAATCAGACATTACCTGAAACACCTTCCCTTGACCGTGACCGGCGCTTTGCGCATGGAAGATGCCATGGTTACCTGCGGCGGGGTTTCCACTAAAGAAATAAATCCCAAGACAATGGAGTCAAAGATTGTGCCCGGTCTTTTTTTCGCTGGTGAATTGATAGACGGGGCGGCGCCCAGCGGCGGGTATAACCTGCAGCAGGCGTTTTCAACGGGTTATCTGGCGGGAGAATCAGCGGCTTATGCGTAAGAAAATAATATTAGCCACACAGTCAAGGGCCAGACGGCAATTGTTAAAACAGCTGGGCCTGAAGTTCCGGACAGCAGTACCGGCGGTAAAAGAGAGCCGTAAACTAAAAAACGGGTGCGCTCATCTGGTGATTGAAAACGCCCTGAAAAAGGCGAAAAATGTCGCTAAAAGGCATAAAAGCGGGGTAGTGATTAGCGCTGATACGGTAGTGCTTACGGGAAAGAGAATAATCGGTAAACCGAAAAATAAACGGGACGCCGTTAGAAATTTAAAATTACTTTCCAACACTACCCATTGGGTATATACGGGCCTGGCGGTTATTGATATTGATAAAGAGACGATCGTTACCGGTTACGATAAGACAAAAATACATATGCGCCGCTTAAGCGAAAAGGAGATAAAGGGGTATATAAGAAAGGCCCGTCCCTTAGATAAGGCGGGCAGTTTTGACATCCAGGGCCTCGGGGGTATGTTTATAGACCGGATTGAGGGATGTTATTATAACGTAGTGGGCCTGCCGTTAGCAAAATTAGCAATATTACTCCAGAGTATAGGCTGCGATATTATTTAACAGAAAGGAATACTTGCCGATCTGCCGCCAAAGCGAACAGGGCAAAACCGCTCTAAGGGATCTAAGTATTTGCCGCTATTTTTAAAGCCGCTTTTATGCCATCCGCGCCGCTTGAGATGATGCCGCCTGAATAGCCGCTGCCTTCCCCTGCTATATATAGATTACTAAAACCCGGGCAAAGGCCATTTTCTTCGCGCAGTGCCTGGATAGGGGATGAGGTCTTACTTTCCAGGCCTATAATGGCGCCGGTTTCAAATCCTTTTAATTTCTTGCTGAAATCTTTCAGTCCGAAGCTAAGGGCAGCGCTTATTTTCGCAGGAAGCAGGTCCCATAGAGGCGCGGGTTTTAGGCCCAGGGGATAGCTTGATTCAATAAGCTCTGAAGACTCTTTCCTGTTAATAAAATCTTCTATCCGGCAAAACGGCGCCTGGTAGCCGTTTGAATATTGATAGAAACGTTTCTCCAGGGCTTCCAGCCAGTTAAGCGCCTCCGGCGGCGTTGTCTCATTGCCGGTTAGTTTATCCAGGTTGATTCCCGCTACGCAGGCAGCATTGGCGAATTTATCTGATCGTTTATACTGGCTGAGGCCGTTTACTATATTCAGATTGCCGTATGCGGCCGCCGGCACAATGGTTCCGCCGGGGCACATGCAAAAAGTGTATACCGGCAGGCTGTCTTTTCCTTTTGCGCTAAGACGGTACTCGGCGGCCTTTACCCCGGGCAGCGTTTTCCGTCCCCATTGCGCTTTATTAATAAGTTCTTGGGGATGTTCCACCCTGGCCCCGACGGCAAAATTCTTTGTGCGGAACTGTATTCCTCTTTTGATGAGCATTCTGAGTGTATCATAAGCGGAATGGCCGGGAGCGATAATAAATATATCCGCCTTTATTGCCCCGGATGTGGTTATTGCTTCATGTACAGTTCCCTTAACGATGCTCAGGTCTTCCACTAATGTTTCAAAGAGGATCTGCCCGCCGCTTTTCAGGAATTCTTCCCGTAATTTATGTACGATTATCCGGAGGTTGTCCGTTCCCAGGTGCGGGTGCGACATATAGGCTATTTCGCCGGGAGCGCCGGCGGCAATGTAACTGGATAATATAAACTGTCTTTCTCTTGCTATATGTTTAGATCTGGAAGTGAGTTTCCCGTCGGAAAAAGTGCCCGCGCCGCCTTCGCCGAAGGCATAGTTGTTAACTGGGTTGAATATTCCGGTGCTTTCGAAATCACTTATTCCCTGGGCGCGTTTCGCGATGCCTGAGCCTCTTTCGATCAGGGTTGTGTTGAATCCCGCTTTTTGCAGGATGAACGCGGAAAAGAATCCGGCGGGGCCGCTGCCCACAACAACCGCTTTTTCACTTCTTTTTCTATGGGGAATGCCGAGCGGCGGTGGTGTAGGGGGCAGGGGGACCTTAAGCTCCTTGGAGAACACCGAAGCGCGGATTTGCCAGCGGATATTGTTCTTTTTTCTGGCATCAAGGCTTTTTCTTTCAATCTGCCAGGAAAATTCCTTTATCTTGAGTTTAGAGCGAATTCTCTTTTCTATCTGATCGTCCGAGTAATCAGTGGGAAGATTTAAAGAAATATCCGCGTAGCCGATTTTAGTGTTATTTTTCATTTGGGTTAAGCCGGTCAATAGTTGAAGAGATCCTTAAGCGAAAAGTTATTTCCGCTGAGTTTATTTAACGCGTTTAGGATCTTTTGTTGTACGCGGGGAGTTAATCTTCTCCCTTTTATCGCGCGGCTAACCATTTTATGCGTTAACTGTTCTTCTGAGGCAAGCACAAGATCGTGCGCTTTCAGGCCGGGTTGACTGCCGTCCTTAACGGTGTATTCCGCCATGATTTTAGCTAGAGGCTGTTCGCCAAGGTTTCTTTCAAGATTGTCGTTCATTGAGATTTATTATATTAAATTGAGCGGGTGGGCGTAAAGACAATAAACAGGCGCGGGATCTATTGCCATAAAAAAGATGGTTTATTTTTCGAAAATCATTTATGATATCGGTCATGAAAACGCTTTTTCAGTTAAAATCCATCCATAAAGCATACGGGCCGCAGGTAATCCTGGATGACGCGGATTTATCTGTTTTCGCGGGCCAGAAAATCGGTGTGATCGGGCGCAACGGAGCCGGTAAATCGACTTTGTGTAACATCATTACCGGTGAGGACAGTTTTGACGGCGGCACCATGCAAAAAAGCCCCGGTTTTCATCTCGCCTATCTGGAGCAGCATGATCCCTATGAGCTCAGTGAAAGCGTAATCGGGTTCCTCCGGCGCTATACGGGAAAGGAAGAGTGGCAATGCGGAAAAATCGCGGCCCGCTTTCAGTTAAAAAATGAGCTGCTCCGGGCCGTTATCGGCGAATTGCCCGGAGGGTATCGGACCCGGGTAAAACTTGCTTCCATGCTGTTGACTGAGCCGAATTTTCTTATTATGGATGAGCCTTCCAATTACCTGGACCTGAAAACGCTTATCCTCCTGGAAGAGTTTTTACTGGATTACAAAGGCGGTTTTCTGATTGTTTCCCATGACCGGGAATTTCTGAAAAAAACATGTAAACATACGCTGGAAATCGAAAAGGGCGGTTTCAGGCTCTATCCGGGAACCGTGGAGCAATACCTGATATTTAAGGAAGAGCAAAAGGCGCACGCGATCAATTACAACAAAGGCATTGTGGCAAAGCAAAAACAGCTGCAGCAGTTTGTCGACCGTTTTCGCTACAAGGCCAGCAAGGCCAGCCAGGCCCAGGCTAAATTAAAGCAGAAAGAGAAGCTCAAGACTATAGAGGTGGACCATCCGTTGGGAAATGTACGGATAAAGATCCCTCCCGTTAACAAAAAGAACGCGGTCGCGCTCAGCGTAGCTGATCTTACGATAGGGTACGAACACAATACGGTGGCCGGCGGTATTAATTTGGAGGTCTATCAGGGTTCGCATGTCGCGGTTTTGGGCGATAACGGCCAGGGGAAGACAACCCTTCTGCGCACACTGGCCGAGGACCTGGCGCCCAGGAACGGTTCGTTTAAATGGGGCTACGGTCTTAAAGTGGGATATTATGTCCAGCATGTATTTGCGGCGCTTAATCCTGAAAGAAGCGTTTACGAATATCTTCTGGGTGAGTCTGATTCGTCAGTCACCGGGCAGGATATCCTTGATTTCGCCGGCAGCTTTCTTTTCCGGGGTGATGACGTGAAGAAAAAGATTTCAGTGTTAAGCGGCGGGGAACGGGCCAGGCTGTGCCTGGCCGGGCTTCTGCTGGCCAAGAACCAGGTGCTTTTGCTTGATGAACCGACAAACCATCTTGATTTCGAGACTGTTGAGGCCCTCGGAGAAGCTCTGAGGAAATTTGCGGGCACGCTTTTTTTTGTCAGTCATGACCGGACATTTGTTAATCTGGTGACCACTGAGATCGTGGAAGTGAATAACGGCGCGGTAAAAAATTATATGGGCAGTTATGAAGACTATGTATATCAGCTTGAGCTGAATATACAGCAGGACCTGAAGCAGGGGGCTGAGGGATCACAAAAAACGAAAAAAAAGGGAAAATCTTCTTATCAGCTCAAAAAAGAGCTTAAAACAGAAAGGGTCAAGCTCAAGGCGCTTATCCGCAAGTGTGAAGAAACGCTGAAACTGCTTAGGGAAGAGTACAGCCTGATCAGCCGGGACCAGTCCGCCTGGACCCATGAGCAAAACGAGCGTTATGAAGAATTAAAAACCCTGATCGCGGCTGAAGAGGACCAGTGGCTCAGTTTGCATGAAAAGCAAGAGGTCTTGAACCGGGAATCAGAAAAACACTAGCTGGTTTGGGCCCGTCCCGCGATCGGGAAAATCGCGAACAGTATTATGGCAAAACATGTTTTATTCTGAAATTGCCAAGTCTTTGTTTTCCGCTGAAACTATCTTGCTTTTTCACTCCGGCTCATTCGTTTGCGTTCGTTTTCCGTTAAATGCAGTTTTCGGAGCCTTATATGCCTGGGGGTTACCTCAACCAGTTCATCATCTTCAATAAACTCAAGAGCGAACTCCAGGGTTATTTGCCGCGGGGGTATAAGGGTGATCGCCTCGTCACTGCCGGAAGCGCGCAGATTGGTCAACTTTTTTCCCCGTAAAGCGTTTACAACAAGATCGGATCCCTTGTTGTTTACGCCGATGATCATTCCCTCGTAGAGCATGTCTCCCGGTGAAATAAAAATCTCGCCGCGTGCCTGCAAATTAAAAAGCGCGTAGGCCACCGCGCTGCCGGGTTCGTGCGCGATAAGAACGCCGCTTTGACGGGCGGGTAAATCTCCTTTATAGGTCTGATATTCAAGGAAATTCTGGTACATGATGCCGCTGCCCCTGGTCATCATAAGAAATTCACTTCTAAACCCGATCAGTGCCCTTGAGGCAATAACGAATTCCATCCGGATAGTGCCGGAAGATGTAGCCTTCAGCTCGCGCATTTGCGCCTTGCGTGTTCCCAGCGCCTGCATAACAGCGCCCTGATATTCATTTTCCACTTCGATGACCACCTCTTCCACGGGCTCAAGCGTTTTCCCGCCCATTTTTTTCAGAATGACCCGCGGGATGGATACTTCCATTTCATACCCTTCCCGGCGCATTGTCTCGATCAGGATAGCAAGATGCAGTTCACCGCGGCCGGAGACCTTCAGCCGTTCGGTTCCCGCGACCTCATCCACTTTAATGCCCACATTGATCATCGCCTCATGCAAAAGCCGCTCGCGTATGTGGCGCGACGTTAAAAATCTGCCTCCGGATCTGCCGGCGAGCGGGCTGGTATTATGAGAAAAGTTCATAGAGATTGTTGGCTCGTCTATCTTAATAGCGGGCAATCCTTTCGGCTCATCAACGCAGGCAAGTGTTTCCCCGACCTCTACGCCCTCTATTCCGGAGATCGATACAATATCTCCCGCGGTGGCTTTATCTGCCTCAATCCGGATTAGGCCGCGATACTTCATGATCTTCGTTGCCTTGCCCTTGGTGACGGTGCCGTCGCGTTTCACAAGCGCCAACGGATCTCCGACGCTGACAGATCCGTGAAAAACCCGCCCGATAGCGATTTGCCCGACATAAGAATCATAATCAAGCATTGTCACCAGCATTTGAAAAGGCAGATCGGGATTGGCCACCGGCGGCAAAACCCGATGCAGGATAGTCTCTAAAAGAGGTTTCATAGAGTCTCTCGGTTCATCAAGGTCAAGAGCCGCGTAACCCTCCTTTCCCGAAGCGTAAACGATTGGGAAATCAAGCTGTTCATCGGAAGCGTTCAGCTCACAGAAAAGATCAAACGTCATATCCGCCACTTCATCCGGACGGGCATGGGGACGGTCGATCTTGTTTATTACAAGTATTGGTTTTAAATGCAATTCCAGTGACTTCTTTAAAACAAATTTAGTCTGCGGCATGGGCCCTTCAAAAGCGTCAACAAGAAGAAGCA
>CAZIXI010000135.1:0-9065 GCA_964543115.1 uncultured bacterium | reverse complement strand
CCGGCCTGGAACCGTTCCTCAGTTCATTGGCTGCCCAGCTGGGAGTTGATTATATTTTGGGGAACAAACTGGATATCAGGGGGAAAAAAGTAACCGGCTCCCTCATTAAGCCTCTAGTAACCCATAAAAAACAGCAGGAATATATTAATAAAATACGCCGTCAGGAAAGATTACAATCTGGCGAGGTTGTTGTTATTGGTAAAGAAAAACCCGGCATTCCCAAATCGGGCCTTAATTTTCGCTATCAAGGTGTACTGGTAAACACGGCAATTGCCAATGGAGATCTTCGACCCGAACAGGCAGCTAGTATTGCCGCTCAATTTCAAACCTCTAAACCGGTAAAAAAGGAAGTATAACAACTCCTCTAATAGCTGCCCCAAGCGAAGCCTGGAGAAATTTTAACAACTACTTGGATATTAAGAAAATCCCTGCCTGGGCAAAAAAATTGGGAAGGAAAGTGATTTGCTCGTCCCCGGAAACAAACCCTGTCTGCTCGACGCGAATATCCCGGCTCTTACAATAATCCTGGAAATCCAGGATACTCAGGAAATGCAGGTTGGGGGTACTGTACCAGGTGTAAGGAAGTGAGGGAAATACCGGCACCTTTCCCTTAAAAAACAACTGCAGCCGGCCTTTATAATAAACAAAATTAGGAAATCCGACAATCGCCCTGTAACCCACCCGCAGGGCTTCCTGTAAAACAAAATCAGGATTCTTTACCTGCTGGAATGTCTGATTGAGAATTACATAATCAAAGGTCTTATCACCATACTCGGGCAGACCGCTGTCAATATCGCCGTGGCACACGCTCAAACCCTTGGCCATACAGGCATAGATGCTTTTTTCATTGATTTCCAGCCCCTGCCCCTTGACCTTCTTATCTACTGTTAACAGGCTCAACAACTCTCCATCACCGCATCCCAGGTCAAGCACCCGGGCCCCGGTTTCTATCCAGTCAAAAATAATTTTATAGTCAACTCTCATTTCTTGCTCCTGGATACCTTTTCAAGGAAATGCTTTATTAAATGCGTTTCTTCTTTGAATTCCAGCAAAAAGGCGTCATGCCCATAGGCAGAATCTATCTCGCAATAAGAAACATCTATCCCGTTAACCTTACAGGCCCGGACAATTCCCCGTGACTGTTCCGGTGTATAAAGCCAGTCGGACTTGAAGGCAATCACCAAAATTGATGATTTAACTTTCTTGAAAATCTGCGCCAAAGGTTTATCCCGGGTTAGATCAAAATAATCAATGGCCCGGGACAAATACAAATAGGAATTAGCGTCAAAGCGTTTAACAAAAGTTTTCCCCTTATGTTTCAGGTACTCCTGCACCTCAAATTCCTCGGCAAACTTAAACGGTTCTTTACCGTCTCTGATGCGCCGGCCGAATTTATTCATCATTGACGGCTCACTCATATAGGTAATATGACCCACCATTCTGGCTACCGCCAGCCCCTTGGCGGGAAAATCACCGTCATAATAATCACCGTCATTCCAGTTAGGATCCGCCATAACCGCCTGCCGGCCCACTTCATTAAAGGCAATCTGCTGGGCGGAATGATGAGCGGCGGTGGCAATCGGGATCGCCGATTTCACTTTCTCCGGAAAAGAGACCAACCATTGCAGGACCTGCATCCCCCCCATAGAACCGCCGGTTACACACAATAATTTATCTATCCCCAGCTGATCAACGAGAATACGCTGGGCGGAAACCATATCAGCAATAGTTACTAAAGGAAAACTGAGCCCATAAGGCCGTCCGGTCTTCGGATCCAGGGAAAGCGGACCGGTTGAACCTTTACAGCCGCCAAGAACATTGGAACAAATAACAAAATACTTATCTGTATCAAAGGCCTTGCCCGGACCGATCATCTCATGCCACCAGCCGGGTTTTTTCGCTCCCTGATGGAATCCGGCGGCATGCGCGTCTCCGCTGAGGGAGTGACAAACCAGCACGGCATTGGACCGCTCCTGATTGAGGTTGCCGTAAGTTTCATAAGCGATAGTAACCGGCCCGACCTTTTTACCGTCTTCCAAAACCAATTCGTCTGGCGGTTCGGCAAAGGTAAAATATTTTGTTTCAACGATATTTTTTGTCATTCTCTCCTCAAAGAGTTCTCTTAGTTCCCTGCGGCCTTCAGTGCCTGATCAATATCCCCTTTAATATCCTCAATATCTTCCAGGCCCACAGACAATCTGATGTAATCTTCACTCACCCCGGTGGCCTCCTGCTCATCTTTGGTTAACTGCTGATGAGTAGTGGAAGCCGGATGAATTACCAGGGTCTTGGCGTCGCCGATATTGGCGAGATGAGAAAGCAGTTTAACGGAATTAATGAATTTTTTACCTGCTTCCAGGCCGCCTTTAATACCAAATCCCACCAGCCCGCCAAAACTCTGCCGGAGATATTTACCGGCTAGTTGATGACTTGCGTGATCAGCCAGACCGGGATAATTTACCCAGGCAACCGCGGGATGTTGCTGCAAAAACCGGGCCACCGCCAGGGCATTCTCTGAATGTTTGCGCACGCGCACGGGCAATGTCTCCAATCCCTGAAGAAATAAAAAGGCGTTAAACGGACTCAGGGCCGGCCCCAGATCACGCAACAACTGTACCCGGGCCTTAATGATAAAAGCGATATTGCCCATGCCCGGAAAATTACCAAAGGTCTCCCAGTACTTCAGGCCATGATAACTGGGATCGGGTTCGGTAAACTCCGGGAACTTCCCGTTACTCCAGTCAAACTTACCGGAATCAACTATCACACCGCCAATAGATGTACCGTGGCCGCCGATATATTTAGTGGCGGACATAACCACAATGTCCGCGCCATAATCAATCGGCCTGACTATGCCTACGCCAACGGTATTATCGACAATTAGGGGAATCCCGGCCGCCTGCGCGATTTTTGCCAATTTCTCAAAATCCGGCACATCCAGCTTGGGGTTACCGATGGTTTCCGCGTAAATCGCCCTGGTTTTTTTCGTTATGGCTTTTTTAAACTCTTCCGGCTTGCCGGAATCAACAAACACCGTTTCCCGCCCCAGCTTGGGAAAAGTATAATGAAGCAGCTGATACGTGCCTCCATAGAGATTATTCGCCGCAACGATTTCATCCCCCATCCTGGTGATATTCAGCAGGGCCAGGGTTTCGGCGGCCTGACCGGAACTCACCCCCAGGGCAGCCACCCCGCCTTCCAGGGCCGCTATCCTTTTCTCAAAAACATCAGTGGTGGGATTCATAATCCGGGTATAAATATTGCCGAACTCTTTCAGGGCAAATAGATTAGCTGCATGTTCAGTGCTATTAAACACATAAGAAGTTGTTTGATAAATAGGTACGGCCCGTGATCCGGTAGTGGCCTCCGGGGCCTCATATCCACCATGTAAAGCAACTGTTGCCTGTTTCATTATTTCCTCCTTCTTTCCGCTTCGCAGAAATATTAGACGTTAGTATATCATCTTTTCCAGTAATGTTGTACATAATCATTTCGCGGTATCAGAATTTTTCAAATTCTGATACCGCTCCGATGCGCGAAGCGCCATCGGGATGAGCTGTTCTACGCCGAAGGCGGACATCCCGTCCAGGCAGAAAAAAACCTCTTACCCCCGATTGCTTCCAGGGATAAGAGGTTGATTTCCTCTATCCCCAAGATCAGGTCATCGCCGCTAATTCTGCCTCAGCCGCACTTTTTGCGCCAAGTAGTTTCTTAGCTTCAGCAGCTGCCTTTTCCCCGCTGAGCAGCATCCCGCCAAATGTCGGTCCCATTCGCGGAATCCCAAATACTGTGGCCACAGCCATACCGGAGGCAATAAGCCCCGGATAAATCTGGCCGGTTTTTTCTACTACCAGATCTTCTGATTTTTCCACCCACATAGCACCATATCCTTTAAGCTCAAGCAATTCTCTTCTAGCCAGAGAACTGGCAACACAGGCATCATGCCCGGTGGCATCAATAACCACCTTTGTCTCCAGGGCCACGGGATCCACACAGGTAATTGCCCGCGGCAAGGCGCCCACCGGCGTCCAGTTAATCACTACTCCGGCCACCCTGTTTTTTTCCCGCAAGACAACATCATCGAACTTCGTCATATTAACTATCTTGACCCCGGCATCACAGCTGGCAGCAATAAGTTTACTGACGGCATGAGGGCCGTTAGCTAAATATAATCCCTTCTCCACTTCTTTATAGGGCACCCCGATTTCAGCCAGCACTTTTTGGCCCGGATCTCTTACCGTCACCCCATTCATTAAATAACCGCCGATCCAGAATCCGCCGCCTAAATAATTGTTAGCCTCGATTATTAATACTTTTACGCCATCCTCAGCCAGCCTCTTTCCGGCCACCAATCCACTTGGCCCTCCCCCCACTATAATCACATCTGTACTTATATTATTAATAAATTCATCACAAAAATCTTTTACAATCGCCCTGGTAACCTGCTTCTCGCCAATCTTAGAAAACTTTGCCATTATTTCCTCCTTTTAAAATTAGATAAAGACTAAATAACGTAATCAGGCTCTCTACCCTCCTTTCTCTTCTTTTGATAACGCCTGACCATTTCAGCCAAAGTAATTCTTTCTAATGTTGCAAACATACTTTCACCCATTTCCTGCCATATTTCTCTGGTCACACAAGTACTTATTCTGTTACATACTTTAGGATTATTAACACACTCAACCGGTGCTAACGTTCCTTCTACCGCCTGCACCACTTCACTTAACCTTATTTGTTCCGGGGCCCTGGCCAAGGTATAGCCGCCATGAGCGCCACGAGTAGAATTAATCAGCCCGGCAACTTTAAGCACAGGAATCAAATGCCCCAGATATTTCTCTGATATCTCTTCTGTCTGCGCAATGTCTTTCAATAAAATTGGCCCCTCTCCATAATGAAGAGCCAACTCCAACATCAAGCGGGAACCATATCTGCCTTTTGTGGAAAGCTTCATCTAATTAATCTCCAATAACTTCAAATATACTACTATTTCCATTATTTTCGTGGTAATTATGCCACAAAAAAAAAGCCCGTGTCAACCGGGTTTTTTCAATAATTCCTCGGCCAGGATTCTCCCAATAGCAGTCTGGAAGTGCTTATTAATGATTTTTTTCTTTTTTTCCCCGTCTAAATGGACAAAATCTTCCTGTAAATTGACCAGCCAATCAGCCTCATACAATATTTGGAACTCTTTTGTCTCTAAACCTTTATAGGTATGGTGCTTGGCAATAATCGCACATACATTTTCAATAAAATCGGGGTCAAGCCCCAATTTCCGCAGTAAGTCGCGGGCAATAGGCGGGCCTTCCTTCTCCTGATATTTTCCTCCGGCAGAATTGTACTTCCTCTCTGCTTCCGGAATCCCGATATCATGAAGGTAGGCCGCAGCCATGACCAAATCACGGTCAGCGGCCTCTTCCACTAATATCTTAGCGGCATAATCAGCTACCCGCAAAGCATGATTTATCCTTTTGCGGTCAGCGCCAAAATAATCCTTCATCTTCCCGGCAATCTCCGGCAACTGATTATTCATCTACACCGCCACCTTCCCCAGGCTTCGCCTGGGACTGCCCCCGACGCGTCGGGGGCTGCTATTATTGGAATGGATATAAACTGCTATAGAGGAATGGATATAGACTGCCCCAATATGTCAGCCAGATCCTGGTCAACAGCTGTTATCGGTTTTACAGCAAATGTTTCCACCAGCACCTTTAACACATTCGGAGACACAAAAGCAGGCAGCGATGGGCCTAATCTTATATTTTTAACCCCGAGTGAAAACAAGGTTAATAAAATACACACCGCCTTCTGTTCGTACCAGGACAAGACTAATGATAAAGGTAAATCATTAACCCCGCAGTTTAGCTTCTCCGCCAGACCGGTGGCTATTTTAATCGCTGAATAGGCGTCATTACATTGCCCGCAATCCAGCAGCCGGGGAATCCCTTCAATATCACCAAACTCCAGTCGGTTGAAGCGGAACTTCCCGCAGGCCAGCGTAAGTAAAAGACAATCCTGCGGAATTTTTTCGGCCAGTTCAGTGAAATAATTCCTTCCCGGCCGGGCCCCGTCACAACCGCCAACCAGGAAAAAATGTCTTATTTTCTTTTTGCCAACCAGATCAAGCACCGTATCCACAACACTGGTTACCGTCTTGTGCGCGAAACCAACCGTAATTTCCTTTTCCTTTGCTTCTTCCGGAAAGCCGCCCAGGGCCAGGGCCTTTTTGATCACCGCGGAGAAATCCTTTTTCCCGCCTACCTCATTAATATGTGTGATCCCCGGCCAAGCCACTAACCCGGCAGTAAAGATCCTATCCTGATATGATTTCTGCGGTTTTTGAATACAATTTGTGGTCAGCAAAACAGCCGCCGGCACACCGGCGAACTCTTTTTGCTGGTTCTGCCAGGCAGTGCCGAAATGTCCGGCCAGCTGAGTATATTTTTTCAGTCCCGGGTACCCGTGCGCGGGCAGCATTTCACCGTGAGTATAGACGTTAACACCCTTTCCTGCCGTTTGTTCCAGTAACTGCTGCAGATCCAGAAGGTCGTGGCCGGAAACGATTATCGCCGGTCCCTGCTTAACTCCCAGAGAAACACCTGTTGGCTCAGGATGGCCAAAACGTTCAGTGTGCGCCTCATCAAGAATCTGCATACAGCGGAGGTTAGCCTTGCCAAATTCCATAATTAAACTGATTAATTCATTTATTGTTAATTTAGCGTCATCCAGGGCCGTTAAACCTTTATAAAAAAAGGCACTTACTTCTTGATCTTCTTTGCCGAGGATCGCCGCGTGGTCAGCATAAGCCGCCATCCCTTTAAGTCCATAAAGAAGTATTTCACGCAGGCTTTGTACGTCTTCATTGATTGTGGGATCGGCCTTAAGCCCCGCTAACTCCGCCTGCTGCAACAATCCGTTCAGGTCCGCTGCCGGCGCCCAACCGGCTGCTGCCGGAAGCTCCTCGCGGAATTCCTTACCTGTCTTTTGCCGATAGCTATTCAGGAACTCACTTTTTATCCCATTTTTTATCTTTGCAGATTCCTGAATCATCCGCGCGAGACTCTCAGGATCAAAACTCACATTAGTAACTGTTGTAAACAAACCTTTTCGCAGAAAATCTTCAGTTTCTTTGTTACGCACCCCTAAGGAATAGGCCAACTGGCCATAAACCGCTATCCCCTTAAGTGCGTGAATCAATAGATCCTGTAAAGCTGAAACATCCGGGGTCTTTCCACAAACCCCGCTTACCGTACAACTGATCCCTTTAGCCGCTTGCTCACATTGACGACAATACATGCTCATGAATCCTCCCTTTCAATTGCGGATTTCAGATTTCGGATTTCAAATTTTCTTTTAATCTGCAATCTGCGACTATAACCCACTAAACCTTCACCCATTCTTCACTTAAAATTTTACCTTTGATACCAACCACTATAGCTTTAACAGGGATTTTACGACCAGCCTTGCCGGCCGCTTCTTTGGCAACCTCTAACAAACCGCGGCAACAAGGCACCTCCATGGTCATCACCGTAAGAGTATTGATCTCAGCCTCATCAATCATGGCAACAATTTTCTCAATATATATATCCAATCCCTGATCCAGTTTCGGACAGGCAATAGCAATACTTTTATCTTTGAGGTAATCCTTATGGAAATCCCCCAGGGCATAGGCCACACAATCGGCAACCAGCAACACATCTTGATTCTGATAATAGGGCGCTGTTGGCGGCACCAGCTGCAGCTGCACCGGCCACTGCCGCAACTGCGAGTTTCTCGTGCCTGTCTCTTCCTTTGCTTCCCCTTCCTGCGGAGCGGAAAAATCCATCATCTTCGCTCCCGGACAACCGGCCGGATGATGCGCGCCCTGCGGATGCATAATTGCCGCGATATCTATCTGAATATCTTTTTCCCGCAATACAGCCAGCGCCTGTTTAAGTAAATCCAGCTCACCATGTTCCTGCAAATGTTTCAGGTGCGCCTTAATCACATTTTCTCCCTGTTTAACAATATTCTCCATTACCTTCTTTTCATCATAGGGCTCCGCCTCTCTTTCCACAACCTCAATTGCCCCTTCCGGACAGGACCCGATACAGGCACCCAGGCCGTCACAAAAAAGGTCACTAATTAACCTGACCTTACCGTCAATAATCTGCAGGGCCCCTTCCGGGCAGTTGGGAATACACAAACCGCAGCCGGTACATTTATCGAGCTCAATCTTTATTATTTTTCTCTTCACAGCCCACACCTCCCTGATCACTAATTAAATTCCCAATAGTTATCTGTTCAAATTCCCCGGCTACTTTACGTTCAACCTGCAACAGCCGCTTACGAAGCACACAAGTGCCGCGCTGAAAACAATTCCGCTTGCGAAACAAGCATTCGGAAAGCTGGATCTTACCCTGGCAGATCCTGATTACATCAGCCACTCTGATCATTCCCGGAATAATATTTAAGGTTACCCCTCCCCCTACCCCTTCTTTGGCCGCGACAAATTCGGCCTTAATTAATAACTGTAATATCCGGCGCAAATATTGCAGGGGAATTTTTTGCTTATTGGCGATTTCCCGGGAAGAGACAAACCGCCCCTCTTGCCCCGCCAGGTAGATCAGCGCCCGAACAGCATAGTCTGTGTTTTTAGTTAATAATTTCACAGTTCCTTACCTTAACTAATACCATTATAGTATTAGTTTGATTTATTGTCAAATAGTTTTTTTGATTATCTAAAATCCTCCCGCGGCAGGATAAACTGCATTTACATCAACCTACATTTTTAAGCGCTTTTTCTTTGATAAAACAATATAATACCGGCACCAGTACCAGATTAGAAAGTGTAGCGGTAAACAGTCCGCCCACAGTCGGTGAGGCCATGGGCTTCATAATCTCCGCGCCGGTTCCCGTTGCCAGCATAATCGGGATCAAGGCAAGAATAGTAGTCAGCGCCGTCATTAGCGCCGGGCGCACCCGTAAGAGACAGCCCTCAATTACTAACTGTCTTACCTCCTGCACACTGAGCGGCCGTCTTTGTTTAAACAAATTGTCCAAGGTGGCCAGCAGCACAACGGCGTTAT
>CAZIXI010000134.1:0-9249 GCA_964543115.1 uncultured bacterium | reverse complement strand
CGTACGGCGGCTGGTGGCGGATACCGTCTGCTCGGTTAAGGTTTCCGTGTTTCCGTCAGCATCCATGAACGTAATGGTGCAGGAAGCATCCTCACTGTTCGGATTCTGTATACATAACCATTCATCAAATCTATTCGTACATCCTTCCGCTAAATACCAGTTCAGAAATTTTATTTCAGCATATTGCTGAATACCGATAATATCCGGAACCTCTTCATAACCGCTTGCGCTTGCTTCGCCCGCCGTATAATAAGAACCGATAACATCACTCACGGTATATCCGGCAGCGGTTTCTCCCGCTACACCGCCCGAATGAACAAGATCGTTTAAAAGCGTAGCAGCAAAACAACAATGGCCGATAAAAAAAACCGCAAAAAGAATAAAAAAGAGACAGAAATATCTTCTCATTGTTCCTCCTCTGGAATGGGCATAGGCTTCAGGGCTTGCTATTCTTGCAAACCCACACCACTAGCTCAAAATATCCGCCACAATTTTATTGAACATATATTAACAGTAATATAAAGTGTAGTAATTATAACAGAATAAATCACTTACGTAAAGAACTAAAGTCATAAATTTAATTAATTTAATGATATTGTTTTGTTAAAGCATTTATATTTTCTATTTTAAATATGAGCGTGTGACCTGACCCTATTTTGGTTGTCCCCCTATTTTGCTTGGCCTGGCCTCATGTATTTAATGGACAGAACCAGATCTGTCGTTACCATACTAATATTTAATAAATATAAATAAATAACCTTATTAAGACCGCTCAGTATTTCAAAAATAACCCCCGCCATATACCCAATTATGATAACTATCAGAAAAAATAAACTTTTACCGCTGGAATTTTTGTGCTTCCATGTTTTATAAATTGATAACGGCCAGGCACAGCCAAAACAAACAAGCATTATCGCTTCAAAAATATCCGGATTCATTCAGCCACTCCCTTGAATTTAGTTATGATCATTTTTTGATTCACTTTACACATCCGTTACTCTAGAAATTCAAAAACAAAATAGTAGTATCGTCGGCACAATCCGCGCCCAGCTTTGGCCGCTAGCTTCGCTTGGGGCTGCGCCCGACGCGTCGGGGGCTACTATTATGCGAATGTTTATAGACTGCTATTCTTGCACATTTATACCTTTAGTGCAGCTGCCCGCGGCCCAATCCAGGCCACCGCTGTTCCAGTACCGCGACTGCTCGGCCACTATACTCACGCTATTGGTGCTTTCTACCTTAATGGAAAAAGACGCATCATTTACCACAGTATCCACGTCTATGGCCACCCTGCTTTCCGCAAGAATGGTTGTCTCATAAATCTCGTTGGTGCCGTCAGTCAACATAAAGGTAACGGTAACCTCCGCCGTATTGCTACTGTCAGGATTATACAATATCAGCCATTCGGAAAAGCTCCCGCTCGTAGAGCCTTCGGCAAAATACCAGACATTGCTCGTCGCCGCCGCTCCCAAGCTGCAGTGGCTGCCGGCCCATTCAATAATACCGGAATTCCAGTACATTGCCCGTTCAGCGACAATACCCACCCCGTTGGTACTCTCGATTTTTGCCGCTAGTTCGCTGTCGGTTACGATATTATTTACATTTATCGTCTTTCGGCTCTGCGCCGGGACGCTGACAGTGGCCGCGATTGTCGTATCGTCACTTTTAACAAAGGTCATCTGCACCGTTGCCGCGCTGTTACCGTCCGGATTCAATAATAATATGTATTCCGCAAAATCTTCCGTGGCGCGCCCTTCGGCAAAATACCAGGTGGTACTTGTAGCAGTGGCCCCGCGAGTGCAATGGCCGGCAAGCCAGGAATAACCAGCGGAATTATGATAGATGGTGCGTTCGGCAACTATACCCACATTACCACTGCTTTCCAATTTAGCCGCAACATCACCATCCGTAATCAGGTCAGTTATATGCACCGTGACCCTGCTGGTTGCCGGAACAGATACCGTATGTGTGCTATTAAGGCCGGTTTCTGTCATTAAACTAAGGGTCACCTCCGCAGCACTCTCGTTAGGATTAAAAATCAATATCCATTCATCAAAATTAGCGGCGGTACACCCTTCGGCAAAATACCAGGTAGCGGCGGTTTCATTTATGCCAATACTACCATGGCCGCCGGCCCAGACACTACCGGACACATCCCAGTACATGGACCGTGCCGTATAGATATTGGAACTACCGGTTACGGCTAATTTCGCTGATAAGGCGCTGCTGCTGTTAATGAGATCATTTATGTGCAAAGAATATCTGCTCTGGGCGGGAACACTGAGCGCGTCACCGGTTTCTGTTGCACTGTCACTATAGTAAAATGTCGGGGTCACCGTAACCTCACTACTGCTGGGATTTAAAACAAGCAGCCATTGATCAAAACTGCCGGCGGTTGACCCTTCGGCAAAATACCAGTTAGTATACGTAACACCGGCATCCTGAAGATAACCATAGAAACCATCGATCCCACTATAGCTACTGGAAGTCCTTGCCCCAACGGTAGTTGTATCAAGCGCCGCGGCATCATACATGGCAAACGAATCGGAACTGCCGGAGGCTGAACCGGCGCCGCTAAAAGCGTCATTGGTAATTGTTATCGTGGCAAAGACCTGGCATTGGAGGGGGAAAATAATTAGCAATAAAATAAATGAAAATAATTTGTAAGTCATAATATTATTCCAGTTATATAATTTTAAAAAAAGTTATTCTATATATTCAGAAATATATTTCTTTCCTGTCTCTTTAGACATTTTTTCCGCGAGATCAAATATCAATTCTTCCATTTCAATCCTAAGCACCCTGCCGGTTTCCGTGTTCTTGGAATAAAATATCCACTTACCGGTCCCTTCATCATGTGAAGATAATTGCGTCAAGTTCCCGTCTTTATCCTTTACGCTTAATTTCCCGTTTTCCCCCATGCTGAACACATTGTCACCGCCGGTATAATAAGTGCCGGGATAGTATGAGACAGCCACGATTCCTTTCTTCACCTTTTTTCCGTCAGCCAGTTCTAGTATTTCTTTTGAACGATCAGCGTTCCAGGACTCTAAGGCGAGCCCTAAAACCGCTCCCGGCCTTGTTGCCTTCATCCCCAAACCGGGCGAGGAAGAACTTGTAATATAATCTCCGGCCTTAACATCGCCATTCTCACTTGTCACCAGCACATGACCGTCACCCAAGGCATATATTGTGTGCAAATTATCTTTATCTTGGTATTTGGAGCAATAGACTCCGAATATATTATCTTCATACTGTTTCGAAGACGGCGCCGCGTAATATTTTGGCTGATGCGATGTTTCTATATCTTGAGTAACTTTTTTCAGACACATAATTGTTCCGTATTCGTATCCTTTGCTGTTTCTGTCTGCTGGAATAGCTGCATCGTGATTAGCCGTAAACGCGCCGTAAGTAACCGTACCGCTACTGGAAGTAACCTGTCCGATATCGGTTCCGTTGCCATCCATCCATTGGATCATTGTATTGGTGCCGCTATTGTCGTATGTGCCGCACTGGACGGCAATGCCGTATCTATCAGCATTATTACCATCATTAAAGAAACGCCCCGCGTACCCCATAGATGCATTCACTTCGTAAGTAAAACTTCCGCTGCTGGAGGCAATCTGTCCGATATTATCTCCATCGCCATCCTTCCATTGGATCATTACATTAGTACCACTGTTATTGTCTAATCCACACTGAACCGCCAGACCATATCTATTTTCAGCATTGCCTGAATTGTAGAAATGCCCCGCGTAAGCATTGGCATTATCCCCTTCGACCTGTAATATATGTGCGGCGGGGTATGTTCCAACTCCTATACGGTCATTGTTTAAGTCCCCATATAGAGTACCACCAACATTAAGATAATTATCTGTAGTAGGAGCTTCGGCGTCCTGGTTATTGCCGATAATAATATTACTATCTCCTGAAGTAATATTATCTCCGGCCTTATACCCGATCGCAATATTATTTGCGCCGCTGGTTTTCGCGTAGAGCGCTTGATAACCAAGTGTTGTATTGAATGGACTGGCATCATCAATGCCCAATCTATCTGTTACAATAAGTTCTGTTGTTGTTAATACACCTCCATCAGTTATAGTGGCACTACTACTCTGTACCGTACCTCCACCTGTTCCATCCCACCTTACTACCGCGTTATCTGTTGATGAACTTGGCCCGGTAACACCACTCTCGACAGTATACGCGCTATAGGCATTATAGGCATAGGCGCCGGAGGCTATTTCTTTTTTCGGGGTAATCTCTTCATATGTGGTGCCGTCGGTGCTGAACCAGACCCGCAGATAGGCTGAACTATTACCCGTAAACACACTGGTTCCAATTGTGGTCATATTAGTCAGGCTGGTATCACCCAGGAGCACACTGAATACACCGTCGGTTACCGTTACCGAAACACCGCTGTCCGGCGGTTGGTCACCGTCATTGGTCCAATGGTATGTAGTCCCGGCGGAATCGGTGATCGCAAACAGAAAATAACCAGTACCGGTATAGGCAGAGCCGTCTTCCTGCACATACCCCTGATAATTCATTTTTCTCGGGATATCACCGGCCTGCAGGACATTTGAGAAGGCTAGCAACATTAGTACAATTAAAAATAAGATAAATTTACGCATAATAATCTCCTTTCTTTTACCTTCATTAAGACTTCTGCAAAACGCAAAAAATGTCATTCCGCGGCTTGACCGCGGAATCCAGAACTACTTGTCAATCAATACTTTCTGGATCCCGCGGTCAAGCCGCGGGATGACAAAAAAAGGTATTTTGCAGAACTCTTTCATCTTTATTTACAAATATTTACAAAATAAAAAAAATGTTACTATATTTCTATTATAATATATTATTAAAAATTTTTATTCAAAAATATTTTTAGCCGAGAAACTTGAAAAATAGAATGGTGATATCGTCAGCATGGCCCGTACCCTGCTCGTAAAGTGAGAGGTCGGCAAAGACCTTGCCGCAGATCTCTTTATTGGACAGGCAGGCATTGTCTTCAATCAGCCGCACAAGCCGTTCTTTGCCGTAGAGCTCATTGTTTTTGTTCGGGCACTCAATTATCCCATCAGTATAGAGAATGAGCGATTCTCCGGGAAAAAGCACCATCTCGGCATCTGTGTACGCGGCATTGTCGAACATACCGACAATGGTCCCTTCACCTTTTCCTTTTTCCTCTATGAAGTTTTCTGCCTTCTTGCCTCTCACCCATACCGGCGGATGATGACCGGCATTGCAGAAGGTTACCTGCCCCGTTCTAATATCACAAACAAGGTAAAACATGGTAACAAACAGGTTTGAGGGATTATCGGGAACAAGAAGCGTATTCATCTTTTTTATCGCGCCAGCGGCACTAAGGTTATCGCGGGCGTTATTGCGCAGGAGCGCGCGCGTAATCATCATAAACAGGCCAGCCGGCACACCGTGACCACAAACATCGGCAACCACCACACCAAGGTGATGTTCATCAATCATAAAGAAATCGTAATAATCACCTCCCACTTCTTGAGCAGGTTCCAAGCGGGCGAAACCCTCTACGTTCTCGGCCCCAGGGAACGGCGGAAAGTCCCGGGGCAGGATCCCCTGCTGCATTTCGTGGGCCAGGCGCAATTCGCTCTGCATGCGTTCTTTTTCGGCTGTGGTGCGCGCGAGGTCATGAATATATTTTTTTAGATCCACTCTCATCTGATTGAACGCCTGGGCCAGGTCTCCCACTTCGTCGCGAGAATGGATTTTAATCTGCCGGTCAAAGTTTCCTTTACTGATAATTTTACTTTCCCGCATAAGCTTGTACAGGGGCCGCGTAAACATATAGGAAAACAGAAAGATCAGCGGCACGACGAACAGTATTATTATACCGATGGTCCTGGCTATCCGCAGCACAACTTCCCGGTCCACCCGGTCCATTTCTTCCGTGGGCCGGTATAGCTCAACCACATTGATCACGTTGCCGGCAGCATCGAGAATGGGACAGAGGAAACTGAACCACTCCCCCTGTTCATCAGTAAAGCGGCCGTATTGCGATTTTTTTTCTTTGAGTACGTTAAAAAACATCTGCCTCTCCTGGGGAACAATAAACGGCTCATAGATGGGACCCCGCCAGATGTTAATGCCGAAATAAAACCGGCCGTCACGGATCTTGTGGATTATCCACTTGGGCGTATAACATACATGTTTCGTGTCTACAAGTTTACTAACAGTATTATAGATCCTTTTATATGCCTCACTCTTGCGGTCCTCCGGATCCTGGATCGCTTCCAGATCACTAAGCTCAATACTGTTGACAATAGCGTGGGCCAGGTTGCAGGAACGCCGTACGGATTCAGCTTCCAGGTCCGCTTTCATGATCCCCTTCACCTGGTCGCCAACCACCAGCGCGGCAATAATAAAAAGCGGTACAAATAAGATTAACAGTTTGAGAAAGAACGGGAACCTTATCTTAGTAAAAAAATCGACCAGCCTACCGTAAAACACAGCCAAGAGTAACAGGACAACAGCCAGACCGCAGAGAATACCGGTTTTTATTATCTGCGGAGTTTCATATTCTGAGATTGTTGAAAAACCCCCATCATGAACAATAAGATTTTTATTAACCAAATCAAATGAGATATTCCGCTTACCGGCCTGATGCGGATAAATGCGCCCGACCAGTATATCGGAATATTTATAACCCTCCTTTAAGGGTGAAACTATTCGAACAACTTTGCCTTCTTCATCGAATTGCACCCAGGTACGATTACCGGTACTGGTAACTGTCAGTAACGCCGGTTCTCCCTCAACAAAACTTACAGGAAACACCTGCGCGGGCGCGAGCAGGCCGCCTTCTTCAAAACCCGCTGTTCCAATTTCTCTGATCCTCTCTCCGGCCGGCGAATGGTGCAGGATCCGGTCGGTTTGTCCGTCTAAGGCAAAAATATTGCCGGAGGCATCAACATGAATCTCACCCCAATAGGCAAGCTTTTCGTTCTTCTTCCCCAGCTCTTCTACCGCCGGGGGCACGTTGCCTTTCATCACCGTAACATTTCCTTCCTCGGGAATTTTCCAGATATAATATTGGCCGACGCATTCATTGACAACATAGTGGCTGCCTTCCTCGTCACAGGCATACCTGATCCAGGGATAAGCCAGGGGATCCTTGAAATAAACAATGAGAATTTCTTTCGGAACCTCGCTGAAGGAACGGTATTCCCGCAGCCTGTGGCCCACCGAGGCCTTTGTCTTCCGATCATAAACTTGGCTCTGAACAACGACGCCGTTGGGACCGGGATACAATTTGCGCACCATGTAATAGTAGTCCTCGTCATCCTCTTCGATTCCGTAGCGGCCTTTTTCCACGAGCGGCTGGGCGGGAGAAATATATTCCAGCTCCAAGATCGTGTTATTCTCTTTTTCGACGATGTAAATCGTGTCATCGACCATTGTATAGGCGATCGGATTGGCGAACTTTTTTAGGACGGAATAATTCCTGAGGGCATAAACAGCAACGACAACAGCGGCAATGATAAGGATAAGAGGAATAAATTTTCTAGACATAGATTGTACTATTCGAGTACATTTTTTAGTCACGGATTACACGGATTAAAAATTATAATAAAAAATCTGTGAAATCCGTGGCTTCCTTAGTTGCGGTCATACTGTATCGAGTTTTCAAAAATCATAATTCAGGATTATGCGGTAGTCCGTATAGTCCGCGCCGGCGGTAGTGAAGGAGTTGTCTACACGCGCGGCGCGCAAGCGGAGCCATAAGCCCTTCAGCTGTTCAGGAAAATAATAGTCAATAGTCAGATCGGTTTCTCTTTGTGCATGACCTGAAAACCAGCCATCCGGCGGCAAGTAAGCTTCCGTGTGATATGTATAGGCGCTCAATCCGGGAATCCCGATCCGGCTGAAATCATAGGCCAGGCCGAGTACCAGGGCCTTTTCACCCCCCAAGTTACAGTCCTCTTCCATGATGGATGTATAGCCCGCATACGAACCCCAGGGATTAACAATATCACCGCCTTTATTGGTTACGGTGCCACCTAATGTTATATCAAAACCATAGGTGTGAAACACTGCCTGCAGCCCCACCATGCCGGTATGAAAATCCCCGCCCACTTCTTTACCCACACTCTTTTGATCAAAAGCCTGAACAGAAGCCGTTAGACCAAGATTCTCCATAAGCTGCCAGTCGGCATCCCCCTGCACGTACACGACATTCATAAGTTCATTACAATAATAATCCCAGACCTGTAAAGTATATGGATCGGCTGGTTTCCAGACAACACCCGCCGCCGTTATCGGATCGTCGCGGCCGGGGAAACCTGCGGCTGCTGACAAGGTAACAAATTTTGTATCGTTCCATCTCTTGATCTTTCTTATATGTGAGACAAATACATCACATTTCGGGATCATTGAACTGGTGAAGGTATAGGCCTCATAGGTAACCGGCGCCATCCGGACATCATACAAATTCAAGTACGGGGTCTCGATCTTCTGACGGAAAAGACAAATAGTGTTTTTCTTATATTCGGCCCGCAGGTAGGCCTGTCCCAAAACAGTAAAACTTTTCTGTCCCGGGGCAAGCAGGCTGGCGCCGTCTTCGTTCGGATCGGTCAGAACAAAGCCCTGCGAGGTATACCCTACCGCTCCCGCGCTGATGCCGCAAACAGGCGCCGTTTCATAACCCAGCCAGCCGCCCACTGCCATAGATTTTTGTGTCTTGGGAAGATTAAAATGCCTATTCAAATAATAGGAACGGAATTTTGTCAGCAGTTTGCCTTTTTTAATGAAATGCAGCAGCGAAAAGGAACCATCATCCGCCCTGACCGGAGTAAAAAAGCAAGTCAGAGAGATAAAACATACTATAATTAAGGAAAGAGTTTTGCCCATACAGGCACATTATAACATGCAACTACATTAATTGGAAGTCCCTATATAATCCCGCCTTCCCATAATCTATTGACCCAAGGGATTGAAATCGCACTCGCTGAAAATGCACCAGGCGGTTCCGGCAACGGAGGCATTATGGTTCGGATAATATGGATCCACGGCAGTAAATCCTGCGGGCGGGGCGGTAGTATAATAAACACCGGTTCTATTTCCGGTTGTTTTGCTCATTTTCTTGACTTGACCCTGAAAATAAGTCTGATTCTTACCTGCTGTTACTGTTATCGGCGCGCGCTTCATCGCCAAAGCCACACCGCAAGTTCCCTCTGACCAGACAATACCGGCTTTTTTACCGGAGGGGGTTTTGGC
>CAZIXI010000133.1:0-9593 GCA_964543115.1 uncultured bacterium | reverse complement strand
GATGTGCCGCAGATAATTATTATTGCCGATAAAATTGCCCTTTATCCAAAAAAGATGTATCAGGAAGGTCTCAGCCTGATTACTGTAGCTACCCTGCGTAACAAGGCCGAGGCGGTTAATCCGCGGATCAAATCGCTCAATTACCTTAATAATATTTTGGCCAAGATCGAAGCCATGAATGCCGGATATGTTGAGGCGATTATGTTTAATTCTTTCGGTTTTGTTTCCGAATGTACAGGTGACAACATTTTTATTGTTAAGAAAGATGTCATTTTAACTCCCTCTCTCTATATGGGTGTATTACAGGGGATTACCAGGGATACGGTTATGGAGCTAGCCAGGGATATGGGCTACGCGGTCAAGCAGATTGTCTTGAACCGTCATGATATCTACAATGCGGATGAGTGTTTTCTTACCGGTACGGCGGCTGAAATCATTCCGGCGGTGAAAGTGGATGGGAGGTTAGTGGGCAACGGCAAACCGGGGGCTATTACTCAACGGTTGACTAAGGCCTTCAGAGAACTAACAAAAACAGAAGGTACGCCGATCTACCGGAATAAATAATCAAAGGAATTGACCTATGATTTGTGAACGTTGCAAGAAAAAAGAAGCGGTTGTTCATTACGCAGAGGTAATTAATAATAAAGTGAAAAAACTACATCTTTGTGAAGAATGTGCCATGGCAGAAGGGATTGGCGTGCAGCCGCCGTTTTCTATTGGTGAGCTTATGGGAGGATTGACTCCGGCGAAAATGGGGAAGGCTCCTTTGGCAAAAATAGCCTGTCCAGTTTGTGGTATGACTCTGCTTAAATTTAAGCAAACCGGAAGGTTGGGCTGTTATCAGTGTTATGAGGCGTTTCGAACGGCCCTGCATCCGTTATTAGCCGGTATTCATAAAAGTACAAGGCATGTCGGCAAGATCCCTCAGCGGGCGCTTAAGATGATGGATAGTGAAATTAAGCTGAGGGATTTAGAGACTAAGCTGCAGGATGCGGTGAAAAATGAGGAGTATGAGCAGGCAGCAAAGTTGAGAGATGAGATTAGGACCTTGCAGCGAGTACAAAGACAGAAAGGTAAAGAGAAGAAATGATCGATATTTTGTTAGATAAATCCAGTGAGTGGATGGATGGCTCCGGACCGGATGTAGAGATTGTGTTGACCAGCAGGGTGCGGGTAGCCAGGAATATTCAGGGCATTCCCTTTCCGAATAAGGCCAACAGCCGGCAGAGAATCCGGGCCTTTAATGTTGTGGAAAAGGCCGTTAAAGAGAATGATTATATGCAGGGTTCACTGATAATGAAGCTCGATAAAATGGAAGAGATTGACCGGCAATTCCTTATTGAGCGGCGGATTATCAGCCGAGAGCTTGCTCAGCGTGGAGGTAGTGGCGCCGGTGTGGCTATTGGTCAACGGGAAATAGTAAGTATTATGATCAATGAGGAAGATCATATGCGCATGCAGGTTCTTCTTCCTGGCTTTCAGCTTATCGATGCCTGGCACCTGGCTGATCAGTTAGACAGTGCGTTTGAAAAAGAGATTAATTATGCCTTTTCATCTCATTTGGGTTATTTAACTGCTTGTCCGACTAATGTTGGTACGGGTATTCGCGCCTCGGTGATGCTGCATTTACCGGCACTGGTGCTGGCTAAACAGATTGAACAGGTCATTCAGGCGGTGATTAAATTAGGATTAGCGGTCCGGGGCTTGTATGGGGAGGGGACAGAGGCCAGCGGCAACCTGTTCCAGATCTCTAATCAAGTAACTCTCGGCAAGACGGAAGAAGAGATCATTAACAATCTGGACGGAGTTATTCGTCAAATTGTCGGGCATGAACGTAACGCCCGTAAGCTTCTCTTAAAAAACAAGAAAATGCAGGTAGAAGACCGTGTGGGCAGGGCTTTTGGCCTTTTATGTTATGCGCGCACGATCACAACTAAAGAAACAGTCAATCTGCTTTCTGCCTTGCGTATGGGGGTAGATTTAGGTATTTTGCCTCAGGTAAGCAGGCGAACCATTAATGAGCTTTTTATTGTCACGCAACCGGCGCATTTACAGAAGCTGACCAGCCAGCGGCTTAGTCCCAGTGAACGGGATGTAAACAGGGCTGATCTCATTCGGAAAAAACTCAAGAAATAGACGCTGTATAAATGATACAGTATATAAACGATACTGAAATCAGGGAGGATATCATGTTTGATAGATTTACAAACCGGGCAAGGCAGGTAATTATCTTGGCGCGTAAGGAGGCCGATCGCTTCAACCATAATTATATTGGGACAGAGCATATTTTATTGGGATTAATTAAGCTGGGGGAAGGGGTTGCCGTCAATGTGCTTCGCCGGATGGGGCTGGATTTTGAGACGGTAAGGATTGAAGTTGAAAAGGCGGTGGGTACGGGCCCGGAGACAAAGATGATCGGGGAATTGCCGTTGACCAGCCGGGCAAAAAAAGTGATTGAATATGCCGTTACTGAGGCAAAGAATTTACATCACTCTTATATTGGTACGGAACATTTGCTTCTTGGTCTTTTGCGGGAAGGAGAGGGGGTGGCGGCGCGGATATTGAAAAATCTTGATATTAATCTGGATGAGGTACGCGCGGAAATCCTTGCTGAATTAGAATCAGGCATAACTGCTCACGGAGGGGTAAGCGGTGAACAGAAGAAAAAGGGAATGGAGACGCCGGCGTTAAAGGCCTTTGGGCGTGACTTAACGGAATTTGCCAAAGAAGGAAAACTGGATCCGGTAATCGGCAGGGAGAAAGAGATTGAGCGGGTTATTCAGGTATTGTGCCGGCGGACAAAAAATAATCCGGCGTTGATTGGTGAGGCCGGAGTTGGTAAAACCGCTATTGTTGAAGGATTGGCCCAGAGAATAGAGTCAGGTAATATCCCGGAAATTTTGATGGATAAACGTCTTATTAGTTTGGATCTGGCCTTGATGGTGGCCGGGACAAAATATCGCGGACAGTTTGAAGAAAGAATAAAGGCGGTAATGGAAGAAATTCGCCGGGTAAAAAACATTATTCTTTTTATTGATGAACTGCACACTATTGTTGGAGCGGGAGCCGCGGAAGGCGCGATTGACGCTTCCAGTGTTTTAAAACCGGCATTGGCCAGGGGGGAAATCCAATGTATTGGGGCAACAACAATGAATGAATACCGTAAATATATAGAAAAGGATGCCGCACTGGAAAGAAGGTTTCAACTGATTCATGTTGATCCGAGCACTGTGGCAGAGACAATTCTAATATTGAAGGGATTACGTGAGAAATATGAAAGTCATCATAAAGTAAAGTATACAGATGAATCATTAGAGGCCGCGGCGAAATTTTCGGACCGTTATCTCTCCGGACGTCATTTGCCTGATAAGGCTGTTGACTTAATGGATGAGGCCGGGGCCAAGGCCAGAATCAGCGCCATGACCCGCCCTCCTGATGTTAAGCAGATAGAGCAGAAGATTGAAGAGGCAAAGAAGGCCAAGGAGCAGGCAATTGCCCGGCAGGACTATGAAGAGGCGGCGGCAATGCGCGATAAAGAGCGAGAAGGCCGGGAGGAATTGGAACGCGTTCTGACCCAATGGAAAGGCTCGAAGGCAAAAAAGGAGATTATTATAGGCGAAGAAGATATTGCCCAGATAGTTTCAAAATGGAGCGGTGTTCCGGTAAGCAGGATGGAAGAAGCGGAGACGCAAAAATTGCTTCGCATGGAAGAGAAGATTCATCAACGGGTTATTGGTCAGGATGAGCCGGTAACAGCGATTTCCCGGGCCTTAAGGAGATCGCGGGCGGACTTGAAGGATCCCCGCCGTCCGATTGGATCTTTTATCTTTCTCGGGCCGACCGGTGTTGGTAAAACGCTTTTGGCCAGGGCGCTGGCGGAGTTTATGTTTGATGATGAAGACGCCATGGTTCAGTTGGACATGTCGGAGTATATGGAAAAATTTACCGTCTCGCGTCTAACGGGTTCTCCTCCTGGCTATGTTGGTTACGAAGAGGGGGGGCAATTAACGGAAGCTGTACGAAGAAAACCTTATTCAGTTGTGCTTTTTGACGAAATCGAGAAGGCCCACCCGGATGTAATTAATGTTCTTTTGCAGATTCTGGATTCGGGGAAGTTGACTGATAGTTTTGGCAGAACGGTAGATTTTCGCAATACAGTGATTATTATGACTTCCAACGTGGGCGCGGAACTGATCAAGAAACAGTCATCTATTGGCTTTCAGGAAGCTAGTGCCGATGTAACGCATGAGCGGATGAAGGATCAACTGATGAATGAGTTGAAGAAAACATTTAAGCCAGAATTTCTCAACCGGATTGATGACATCATCGTCTTTAAGATGCTCACGCGTGATGAATTGAAGAAAATTGTTGAGCTGGAATTACAGCAGGTAATTGATCGATTGAAAGACAAAAAAACTGAGCTGGAGCTGACTGAAGCGGCAAAAGACATGATTGTCGATAAGGGGTATGATCCTAAATATGGTGCGCGGCCGCTGAAAAGAGCGATTGAAAGATACGTCGAAGATCCTTTAGCGGAAGAGTTGCTGAAAATGAAAGCCTCACCTGAGAAAAAGAGCAAAGGAAAGAAGGTGAAGGTTGACGTTAAGGGCGGTAAAATAAATTTTCAGCATAAGTAAGCTATTAAACGATGACTTTTAAAAGACTAATATCCTGGCTGGTTGTGGTTGGTTTGTTTATCGGCTGCTTGTGGTGGTTTCGCCTGCCGACAAAGCTGATGCTCGGTCTTACCCCTTATTTGCTGCAGAAGAAATGCGGATTGCGGGCTGAGGTCGGACAGCTGGAGGGCGGTTTTAAAAAGGGCCTGACCCTGCAGGGGGTCAGGTTGTTTAAAAAGAATGGCAGAGAGTTTCTGCGTTGTGCCCTGATAACTACCAACATTAAACTGCAGGATATATTCTTACCCCGCCGCCGGCGGACATATTCATTCAACCTGCATAAGCCAAAGCTGACCATTAATTATCCGTTAGTGCCTGCGTATCTGCCTCCCTGGACCCATTTCAATATTAATTTAAATGATGCCCAATTGACCGTAGCGGATAATGATGAAACCTTTTCTCTGACGGTAGACGGTTTCTACGGTAAGCTGGGTAAAGACGGTAAGTATTTAAAGATGATGTTCAAGGTGGGCGGCGATTCTTTGATCACGCAGAAAGATGTTTTAGCGGAAATTAACGGTAAAATAAACTTAAAGAGTTTTCAGGGCAACGGAGTTTTACTGTTGAAGAATTATCCTCTCAGTTTATTGAAGCCAAAATTTTATGATGCCTCTTTTAGCGAGGGCCGGGTAGATTTGGAATTGGAGTTGATTGATAATTCTTTAACCAATGGTGAATTGGCGATAAGGGATGGTAAATTGTCCTTGCCGAATAAAGAAATTCCGCCGCTGGAATTTAACGGGCAGATTAGCCTGGATAAACTGGGGGCAAAAATAAAAGATTGTTCGCTGTCGTTGGGGGATATAGAGCTTGGGCTCAGTGGGGAAATTGCCAGAAATCAAGAGATGGATCTGCAAATAACTTCCCCGGGCACGGGCAGCAAATTTATTGTGCGTGGATCTCCGCGGGAGCCGAAAATATTTACTCACTGGGGGCCGATACAGACGGTATTTCAATTTCAGGGAACGAAGTATAAGGATAATGCGCTTTTCTTTCCCCTGATTGACGGGCAGATTAAGCTGCCGGGTTTTGACCCGATTGGGATGAGGGGGGGGATAGTTGTTAGCAGTAAGGAAGTTAGGTTTCAGGAAGTGGTGTTGGCTGATGCGATAGTTATTCAGGGTGATCTTGCCCGGCAGTCAGTGACGCAGCTGAAGCTCTTGCTGGATCATGTTTCCGGGCAGGAACTGGCGAGTAAGTTTCCCGAAGCCCTGAGGCCTTTTATCAGTACGCATAAAATCGACGGCAGCATATTGGTTTACGGAAATATTGATGATTTAAATGCCGGCGGTAATATTAAATTGTTTTCTTACCCACTGGATATTGTTTGCCGTTATCGCCATCGTTGTTTTTCTTTTCGTTCTATTGATGATGGCGCGTTTCATTTATCCGGCTCGATAAAATGGGAGAAGACACCGTTATTAAAAATAAAAGGTGTTTGCAGGCAAATGCCGTTAAGTGATCTGCTGGGACTGTTTATTGATAAAGTCGGCGCGGAAATACATGGTGTTGTAGACGGCGAATTCACTGTGACCGGTGAAACGGCACAGCCTTTGGCCAAGGCCAAATTGGAAATTAAAGACGGCAAGATAGGGAAGATGGAATTTGATGTTGCTTACTTGAACCTGGAATGGAAAGGAGGGGTTTTTGAGATACAGCATTCCAAGGTTTATTATAAAGATATTACGTCCAGGCTCAATGGTTATATTGATCCGAAGAGTGAGGATTTTTTCAAAAATATTAAGATAGACGCTTTTGGTGACAGTTTTTTGTGGAAAGGTGTAAATGTTAAAAAGGATGCGCTGGAGGAGGCAATAGTGTTTGGTCAGCAATTGGGGGAAAATGTCAGTGTCAAGTTTAAATCCCCGATGAGTAGTGATCCGGTGCCGGGGGCTGTGGATGCTGAACCGGAATTGGAATTGGAATATAAAATTAAAGATGATAAAAATATTCTTATAAAAATGGAAGAAGAAGAAGGCACTGTCGGAATAGAGCATAAAACGAAGTTCTAAAAGATCACGAACGGAGTGAGTTATGGTAGAGCGTTTTAGACGTTTTATTGAGCCGTTGGGTAGTATCAGCATAATGTTTTGGGATACATTGCGTTATCTGGTAAAGAATCCTCCCCGGCCGCAAATAATTTATGAGCAGATGTATAAAATCGGTGTATTGTCTTTGCCGGTGGTGCTGATCACCGGCGCGGCTACCGGGATGATCCTGGCGGTGCAGACATATTATCAGCTGCATCAGCTCACTATTGAGAGTGTCGTGGGGATTATTGTCGGGCTTTCCATGACAAATGAATTGGGGCCGGTTTTATGCGCGCTGATGGTTGCCGGACGGGTAGGGGCGGCAATGTCGGCGGAGCTTGGCACCATGCGGGTTACCGAGCAGATTGATGCTCTCTATACATTGGCTACCAGCCCCGTGAAATATCTCATAGTTCCCCGGTTTATTGCTTGTGTGTTGTTGGTGCCGATATTAACTGCCTTTGCGATTTTTGTCGGTATTGGCGGCGGGTATGTGGTTGGCGTTAAAATGTTAAACATAAATTCTACTTTTTTCATGAAGAACCTACGGGACTTCACGGAAGTAACGGATTTAGCGAATGGATTGATTAAATCATTATTTTTTGCGGTGATTATTGTTTTAGTGGGCTGTTACAAGGGATTTACTACCCAGGGCGGTGCCGAAGGGGTAGGCAGGGCGACTACTGAATCTGTGGTTATCTCCTGCATCTCGATTCTTGTTGCCGATTTCTTTTTGTCGCTTATTTTATTCTAGGGAGATTACTCTATGTTAATGGAGATTCGGGACCTGCACAGAGATTTTAACGGTCTTAAGGTGTTGAAAGGGGTAAATCTGGTTATTGAGAAAGGAGAAACCCTGGTAATTATCGGGCGCAGTGGTTGTGGAAAAAGTGTGCTGTTAAAGCATATTATCGGCATCCTTCAGCCTGACTCCGGACAGATTATAGTTGATGGCGTGGACATTACCAAGTTAGATGAAAAAGGGATGTTCGAGTACAGAAAGAAATTTGGTATGCTTTTTCAGGGGGCGGCCTTATTTGATTCTATCACCATTAGGGATAATGTCGCTTTTGGCCTGGAGGAGCATACAAGATTGCCGAAAGAGGAGATTGATCTTCGGGTAAGAGAGTATTTAGGTTTAATCGGGCTTGATAAAATTGAAGAGAAAAAGCCGGCGGAATTAAGCGGCGGTATGCGCAAACGAGTTGGCCTGGCCCGGGCCATTGCCATGAATCCGGAAATTATCCTTTATGACGAGCCGACTACCGGCGTTGATCCGATCATGGGTGATATTATTAATGATTTAATATTAAAGTTGCATGATCAGTTAAAAGTGACCTCAATCGCGGTAACCCACGATATGGTAAGCGCGAATAAAATCGCCGATAGGATCGCGATGCTTTACAACGGTAAAATAATAATTGCCGGCAGCCCGGAAGAAGTGAGAGAATCAACTGATCCTGTGGTTCAGCAGTTTATTTCGGGCAATGCCGTTGGTCCAATCGGGCACAGCGATGTTTAATTAAGGAGAGGGGATAATTATGAAAAAGAAGTTTGAATTTTATATTGGTGTTTTTGTCCTTGTCGGATTGATTCTGGTTGGCGTAATGATCGTTGGCTTTAGTGATTATCAGTACATGGGCGAGCAGTACATGGTGCATGCGATATTTAATTATATCAGCGGAGTGGTAGAGGGGGCGCCGGTAAGGTATGCTGGTGTAGACGTAGGCAAGGTGACGAAGATTTCCATCTTCGAAGATACAAACGCCAATACGCAGGTCAATGTTACTTTGGGGATTAAAGAGGGAGTAAGGATTAAGAAGGATTCAGAGGCAGTGATTAATTCCTTGGGGATTATCGGTGAAAAATATATTGAAATCTTTCCGGGGACCCCCGAGGCCGGTGCGCTTAATCCCGGTGATGAGATCTTAGGCATTGACCCTATTGCTCTGGAAACCGTGATGAATACCGCCCAAAGTGTTTTATCAAAGTTAGAAGACGCGCTTTCTTCCGTGAATAAGGTGTTGTCGACGGATACGCAGGAGGATATTAAGGTTACCATTAAGAACTTTAGAAAAGCCGGTGAGGATATCGATCGCCTGTCAAATAAGATAGAGCTTGTTATCAACAAAATCAACCAGGGTGAGGGAACGGTGGGGAAACTTATTTATGCCCAGGAGCTGCATGATGAACTCCTGGCCTTGATCAAAGGATTGCGTGAACATGGGCTGTTCTATAAGGCTAAATCCGATAAGGCGAAGAAAGAATTGGGTGACAAGATAAGCACTAGAAGAGGTAGGAAAAGATAACTATTATAAAAAGAAGACTTACTAAACCTTGTATCTGCTTAATGCTGGGTGCAAGGTTTTTGCTCTATGGCGAGTTGCGCGAGCTGCGCGAGCTACGCTCGTAGTCAGTGATTAGTCAGATGGAAAAATTAAAGACACGCTATGTTTGTCAGAGTTGTGGATACATTAGCCTGAAGTGGCTTGGTAAGTGCTCGGGTTGCGACGAGTGGGATACGCTGATAGAAGAGGTTGTGGCTGTTGGCGGCCCCCCGCGGTCAACCGGACAGCCGGCCGCGCTGGTTTCTTCTCTCTCAGAGATTGACACCGGAGAATTTAAGCATATTCCAGTTGCGATTAGTGAATTTGACCGTTTGCTTGGTGGCGGGATTGTTCCGGGAGCGGTTATCCTGCTGGGCGGTGAACCGGGGATTGGTAAATCTACCCTTTTATTGCAGGTGGCCTGCAGTCTGGTGAGTAATAAAATGGATGTATTATATGTTAGCGGCGAAGAATCAGCGCAGCAAACAAAATTACGAGCTCAGCGTTTGGGTTTAGCTAAAACAGGATTGAATTTGTTAAATGAGACTAATCTGCGTATT
>CAZIXI010000132.1:0-9693 GCA_964543115.1 uncultured bacterium | reverse complement strand
GCGCCAAACCTCCTGGGTGCCGTATACCGATCAATCAATGGCGTACAGGCATTCATAAACAAGATTGAATAACAGACCCCTTCCGGGTACTGTCCAAATAATCTGATAGCTACGGTCACCAGCCCGCAACCGATACCAAAAATGAGCATACCCTTGGTACTGATCGGAGAGGTCACCATATCAGTAGCCATGAAAATTGCTCCGATCATTAAACCCCCGGCCAAAATATTAAAAAGAGGATCTCTGCCCATAATCCAGGTTAGCAGAAATACCGTCGCAATATAGCTCACCGGGATATGCCAGGTGATCACCCGCCGGTAGAGCAAAAACGCCCCGCCCAGCAGTAAGGCGAGAACAGAGGTCTCCCCCAGGCTCCCGCCGATATTACCTAAAAACATATCCAAATAACTCGGCAAACTCTCAGATAATTTCTCTTTAATAATACCCAGTGGTGTGGCATACGTCGCTCCATCAAGGTGTAACTGGGCAAAACGCGGCGGGGCCCAACTAGTCATCGCGGTAGGATAGGCGGCCAGCAAAAAAGCCCGGCCGATTAAGGCGGGATTAAAAATATTATGGCCCAATCCGCCAAAGGCCTGTTTGCCAATAAGAATAGCAACCGCTGAACCAAGGACAACCAGCCAGAGGGGCAGTTCGGAAGAGACATTAAAAACCAGCAGGATACCGGTAATCGCCGCACTGCCGTCAAAAATGGTAATTGGCCTGCGCCGCAGCCATTGTACTCCGGCCTCAAACACAACTGCCGTGCCCACAGCTACAGCAAGCAGCAAGAGGGCACGCAGGCCGAAAAACAGATAACTGGCAATCATCGCCGGCACCAGGGCAATAATCACGTCATACATCACCCGTGACGTGGTCTCTCCGGAATTGATATGCGGTGAACTGGTAACAATTAAGGAATCCATATTAATATTATTTTTTCTGTTTAGCGTACTTGATCAACTGCACGACATCGCGGGCCGCCGGACAATTATAGGCGCAAAGACCGCACTCAATACAATCCTTGGCCCCTTTGGCAATCGCCTCTTCAAATAATCCTTTTTCCACTAAAGTAGCAATTATCCCTGACTCCAGGCCCATCGGACAATTCCACAAACAACGGCCGCAGCGCAGGCAAACATCTACATTCCGGGGACGCGCTTCTTTCTCATTCATTACCAGAATAGCGTTTGTCCCCTTGATTACCGGCACAGCCAAAGTATATTGGGCGAGACCCATCATCGGCCCGCCCATAACCACCTTGCCGGGCGCACACTTTAACCCACAGAAATCCACCAGTTCCTTAAACGAAGTTCCTAAGCGGACAAGAAGATTAGCCGGTTTCTCCACACAGGAACCGGTAACCGTAACCACCCTCTCAAATAACGGCCTTTTCTTATTAACGGCATCGGCTATTGCTGCGGTTGTTGCCACATTCTGAACAATTACCCCCACATCAAAAGGCAATCCTGCACTGGGTACTTCCCGATTAAGTACGGCCTGAATCAATTGCTTTTCTCCGCCCTGCGGGTACTTTGTCTTTAACCCAACCACCTCTATCCCGTTTGCAGATTTTAATTTTTCCCGGATTAAAGAAATAATATCCTGCTTATTTGCCTCAATACCGATATAGGCCCGCTCCACACCCGTAGCCTGCATAATGATCCGCAAACCTGCCAGCACCTGGTCAGCTTCCTCCAGCATCAACCGGTAATCAGAAGTAACATAGGGTTCACACTCCACACCGTTAAGAATAATCGTCTCTACTTTTTTACCGGGCGGCGGTTTTAACTTAATATGAGTAGGAAACATCGCCCCGCCCATTCCCACAATCCCCGCTTCGGCAATCAGGGCCAGCGGATCTGTTCCTGTAAGGGGAGCTGCTGCTTCATCCTTACCATCACTCTCAATGTCGATCATCAGTGATTCCGGGCCTAAAGGATGAGGAAAACGGCTAATGGCAGTAACCTTGCCGGAAAGGGAAGCATGAATATTTGCCGAAAAATTTCCCTGGGCCTGGGCAATAAGCTGGCCGGTTTTAACGAGGTCACCGGGCTTAACAATCGGCTGGGCGGGTTTACCAAAATGCTGGCTGACCGGAATCTTTACCTTGGCCGGTAACGGCATTTTGGTTATCGGCTGATTTTTTGCCAGCCATTTGTAGTCTTTTATGTGGAGACCAGCAGCAAATGTTTTCAGTTTATTAAAAAGCATAAATTGTGTTTTACAATAAATACAAAATACCGGTTGCCGAAATTATTTAATTACCTGCAAGCGCTTCACTTCCACCACCGGCACCCCCCAACTTGTGGTTTGACTGACGATAATCCCTTCAATCCGCACCTGGTGGGTAACATAAGGATTAAGCTCAATTAAAGGAGAAGTTAATATGCAAATCCACTGGTCATCAGCAGTTAACTTATAGGTACCCGGCCGGTTAACAATCATTCCCATATCATCTAAATACCCGGCATAGGATACCAGTTCCAGCCCGTTTTCTTCAATGGCAGGCACGGAAACCGCCGGTTTTATCTGAGGCGGCAACGGTTTTATTTCTTCGGTTATCTTCTCCGCGGGAATCTTATCCTCTGAATCAATTACCGTCTTTTTCCCCTTATCTTCTTTTATACTTTTTTCTTTTCGCGGCTTAACCGTCTTCTTAGCCGGCTCTTTTTTCTCTTCTCTATCCCGATAGCTCAGATACCGCGTGCTCACCCAAACCCCGAACTCCACCGGCGGTTGAATCCGCGACCACTCTCCGGCCACTTCAATAATGGTTACCGGCGTTCCTTTATACAAACGACAGAGAACCGGGAAGGCCAAACCGGGACCGGAACGCAAATTAACACTATCGGCATTTATCCTGCCCTTGGCAACATACTTATTAAAAACCCAACAGGTGCTATCGCCGGGCGCCTTAATCTTGGTCCACTCTTCTCCCTTCTCCAACACTCTAACCGTATCGTCCAGGCGCAGCTGGGTAACAATCTCTGAATTAATGTTCGGCTTCGCCCGGACATTCAGCCGATGCCCGGTCACCCGTGCCTGCGGCTTTAGCCGTGCTGCCAGCAAAGAAGACGCGTAAAACGCGCAGATAAAAAGAATAAAAAATATAAAAAATCTCTTCATTCCCTTATTCGACGATCTTGGTTTTGGCTAAACCGTAAACGGAATTTTTAACGTCCCATTTTCCTTTTTGCTTCAGGATTTCAATCCGCTCAAAACGCTTCAGCACACTCCGTTTAGCTTTTAATTTAGAGCCACTGCGTAAACTCGGATGTTGACTCATATTAACCTCCTCTTCTTAACGCTAATTATCGCGTAGTTTATCAA
Source organism: uncultured bacterium (assembly GCA_964543115.1). Classification (GTDB taxonomy): domain Bacteria; phylum Auribacterota; class CAZIXI01; order CAZIXI01; family CAZIXI01; genus CAZIXI01. The sequence continues at coordinate 6,360 of CAZIXI010000132.1, read as the reverse complement.
GCACCTTAATATACCGTTTCGCCTTTTTACGTCTCAATGGATTTTCCCCGTACTCCAGATATTTCTCTAAACATTCCCGGCATTTTTTATTATCAACATAACGATACAACTGACCCAATTTAAAATACACATCGGCATAATCATTTTTCAGGGCCACCGCCTCTGTATAGTTCTTTATTGCCTCATCTTCCTGCCCCTGTAACCGATAGGTATCACCAAGCAGATTATAAATACCGGCATCCTTCTTATCGTAACGCAGGGCCTGTTTTAACGCCGACAGAGCAAAGGCGGAGCTGCCTTTCTTGATATAAACCTGGGCCTTGTTCTTCAGCGTATGGATCTGCCGCGGATCTATCTCAATTGCCAGATTATACTGGGCAATTGCCTCGTCAAACAGGCTAAGTTTATAATAGGCATTACCCAGATTATTATAACCATAAATTTCATCAGGCGCCGTTTTAACCACTTCACTAAACTCTTTCACCGCCTTCTCATATTTTCCCTGCTTGTAGTAAAGATCACCCAGATTATTGTGGGCCAGCGGTGATGCCGGATCAATATTAATCGCCTGATTATACTCGAGGATCGCCAGATCCAGCTTACCCTGATCCACATAAAGATTACCTAAATTATTATGGGCCACGGCATCCCGGGGACTGAGCCGGATAACCTCTTTATACTCAGCTACCGCCTGACCCGTTTCCCCTAACTCCGCGTAGACCACAGCCAGATTATAGTGAGCGCTAACATGATCAGGATAAGCCAGCACCGCCCGTTGATAGGTAGCCTTGGCCTTCCCGTAATCACCGCGTTCATAATATTTATTTCCGTCCCGAATATACTTTTCTGCCTTTTTAAGAGCGGGATCAGTCTTTGCCGCCTGCAGAGCAGCTGAAAACAAAACAAAAATAAAAATTAATAGAACCAGCTTAAACTTCTTCATGTTTTTCCCCTATTTCAGTTAAAATCTTTTTTGCCTGTTTACTTACCTTCCCCGCGGGATACTCTGCCAAAATCCTGTTGAAAATTTTCCGGGCCTGATCCACCCGGCCCACACCTAGATAATCCAGACCCAGGCAATAGAGCGCCTTTTCCATCTCCGGGAAACGCGGATAATCCTTTACCAACTGCTCTAAAACTCCGACTGCCTCCTGATATTTACCCTGCTCTCCCAGAGAATAACCAAGAATGAATTGAGCATTATCTCTGTACCCGGATTGATTCTGTTGGTCATTGTCCAAGATACTTTTTAATAAAGGAACAGCCCTGGCTGTTTGACCGTTATCCATATACCACTGCGCTAAGTGCCAGGAACTCTCTATATCCGCTGGATCTTTCTTTATCTTCTTTTTCCATTGCCCTGGCGTACCCGTACCCTTAAGAATCTGCTCTAAGCGCTGCAACAGTTTCTTACGGGAAACCAATCCTAACATTCGGTCAGCTTCTTGACCTTCCCGGTCCAGAACCAATATACAGGGCGCCCCGCTGACGTCATATTGAGCAACCAGCACCGGACTTTCCGTAACATCCACCTGCAGGCAGACAAATTGCTGTGTCAGATCAGCAACCTTCGGGCTAAAAAATATTCCCTCTTCCATTTGCCGGCACCAATTAGAATTATCCACCCGCCAGTAAATCAGTAAAGGGCGCTTAAGTTTTTCTGCCACTAACCAGGCATCTTCCAGTGTATCATACCATTCAATAAAACAATTTATTTTCTCAATGGCAGTCTTGGCTTGGTCGCGCACTGGATAGGTTTCCGTATTTTTATTCTGATAGGCATCCTTAGCCGCTATTTCCGCTAATTTAGGCAGAGCCGATCGATAACCACGTTCCCCCAAAGCATAGACGGCCGACCAGCGCACCTGCCAGCTTTCACTATCCAACTGGGCTAAAACAATTTCCATGCTTTGCTGATCCCCGGCCATAGCCAGCCCAGCCAGTCCAACCCGCCTGGCCTCCACCCCACCGTTCTGCACCATATTTTGAAAGATCTCTTTTACTTGCTCTCCGCCAATCCGGGCCAGGGCATTGGCCGCGGCATGCCTGATAAGCATGGACTTGTTACCCAGCTTGGACTTGAGATAAGGAACCGCTTCCTGATCTCCTAATCTGCCCAGGGCCAGACAGGCATCCAATTGTTCGTTAACATCCTGAGAATCCAGCTTTGCCAACAACTCGCCAGGCACTTCCGCCCAAGATAAGTTAAAATTTAATATAAATATTATAATTAATAAGATATATTTATTCATAAATAGACGGGATAAAATATCAAAATTATTAATATTGGTCAACTAAATAAACCCTTAATTATGTCAAGGGGTTTAATCATCAAACACTGGCCTAAATCCCCGGGCCTCTGCCTGGGCCCAGAAAACAACCAGCGATTGCGGTGCTCCGTCGAGAACAAACTCATGCTGCCCGGAGTTTAAAAAGCGGGCACCAGTATAAGGAAGGTTATCCAGGAGCCCGGCAACCTTGCCTTTTTCACCGGTAATGGCGTATTCTCCTGGTATAAGTATCAGCATACGATATAGTTGGCTATTGTCAGGAGCCGGCTCTAAAAAACGCCCGGCCACCCTCATATATCCGACTGAAACATAATTATGCACCAGAAAATAGCGGGCATCAGGAGAAAATCTACTGAAATCATTAGTACCAATATAGCAGGGTTTGGTGACCAAATCCTCAATCACCGTATCCCGAACCAGCCCCCTGTCCATCCGTTCCCTGGTAATTGTTTCAAATAAATGATAATGCGGCCGGGGCCGAAACACCGTTTCCCCTTTTTGGTCCAGCACCCAATCACCAGGATCAGTTAATTCCAGCACTTCTTCGATTTTGGCTATAGTTGTCTTCTGATAAGGCCGCCAGGGCGCGCTAAAAACAAAGATAAGGCCAAGCTCCAATACCGCCAGCCAGAATAAAAGGCCCGCAGGCCAGCCTTTTTTAACCAACCAACTCAACAGGCCGGCAACAGCAAAAACAGCCAGCAAAGAATACATCGGCAAAAAATTCTGCCTGGTGACAATCGGCCAAAAACTGAACAGGGAAAGATAATAAACAAGTATCGTAAATATGACTATAACCCGCTGGCGGCTAATAAAATCCGCTCCGAATCTAGAAAAGACACTTTTACCAATAAGAAAAATTACCGGCAAAAGAATAAGGAATAGCAGCAGCTGCCAGATCCGCCCCCAATGCCCCATCCCCGGAACAACATTATGATAAATTGTACAATATAAAAAAGAAGGGATGGCCTGCAGACCGGCAAAAAAGAAAATAACAAACAAGGGCACCAGCAGTAATCCGCCCAATCCGGCTAAAACAAATATAAAAAACTTCCGCCCAAGAAATTCCTGCTTATCCTTCAATAACAAAAATACCAGCAGCAGAGCAACAGCTAAGGAAAACAGCAACAACACCGTCTTCATAGAAACACAAAGCGCCAGGCCAAATAATAAACCGGCACAAAAAACCCGGCTGCCGGAGAGCGGCCGGCCAAGCACTAGGGCCAGTCCCGCCAGCCAGCAAACCATCCAGATCAGGTCCGGGCGAAACTGCAGGGAACAGAATAAAAATGCCGGATAGATACTGACAAGCGCCACTGTCCAAAGGCCCACCCGCCGGGAAAATAGCTTACGCCCAATAAAATAAGTGGCTGTCATGCCCAGCAGAAAAAAAGGAAACATTGCTAGACGCATGAAATAGAGTACTATTGCCTGTTCCTTAAACAGGGGGAGAAAGAGACTGAAAAACAGATGAAAAAGCGGTGTGTGATTATCAAATACATCCCGGTACTGAACCAGCCCCTGTGTCCAGGCCCAGACCACATGCAGATGCTGCGGTTCATCGGAATCAAACTTATAGTGCCAGGCATAAAAAATACGCAACAAACAACCCAATATAAATATGGTGCCGGCAAGACAGTATTCCCTCCGCGGCAGCGTCAATTTATTATTTCCCGTTGACATTCCTAATTTCCCCCTTATAATACTAAACGCATATTATATCATTACAGGAGGTTACAAAGAAATATGATTCTGGCAGTAATTGTTTTCCTTTTTTTAGGGGTTTTTGCTTTCTGTGTGTTTTTCGACCATGCCGTAATTACCAGGAAAGGAACAGTTTACAAAGTAGCGACTAAGGATAAATATGTCGCCCTAACCTTTGACGACGGCCCTTCCCCGGCCTGGACAACACAAATACTGGATGTGCTTAAACAATACAACGCCCGGGGAACGTTTTTCATGATTGGCAAACACATTGAAAAGTATCCGGAAATAGTAGAACGTGTCCACAACGAAGGCCATGATATTGGCAGCCATACCTATCTGCATCACGTACTCGTCTATTACCGTAATGACGAACTGCAGCTGGAATTGGACCACACCGCGGAATTGATAAAGAAAATAACCGGCACACAAGTACGCCTCTTCCGTCCGCCAAAGGCCTGGCTATTCAGCCGGGAAAAGAATTGCATTAAGAAGATGGGTTACCAGATAATTCTCTGGACACTTAACTCCAAAGATTGGGTTTCCTTTGCCCGGGCGGAAAAAATCACTAATTATCTGCTGAAAAAAATTAAGGCGGGCTACATCATCCTTTTCCACGACAGCGGCAATACCTTTTCCACAGAGGGCGGAGATAGAGCAAACACCGTTAAAACAATTTCCCGGTTGATTCCGGCCTTACAGGCCCGGGGCTACCGGCTGGTCACCGTCAGCGAACTCCTGCGGCAGGCAGCAACTCCCACTCAAACCGCTAATTCCGTTAAAAAGGACTCCGAAAAACTCATTTTCCCCGCCGCCGGCACCAACTGCGGCGCCAACTCAACTAGCTGTTGAATCAATTTATCACTAACCCCTTCGGCAAAGGCGGCCAAACCCCATCGCCTGACTTTTTCCACATCCAGCAGGGCTACCTCAACCGCAGCAGCAATCATTTTTTCTTTCTCAGCAACACTGTCGGCATTAATCAAATCATTATAAAACGCCCGGACAAGAGCAGCAGTACGTATTCCTCCTATATCACCAATTAATGCCAGTAAACCATGCAGATAAGGATTGCTGACATTAACCGTGCGCCAACCCTTCTGGGCCTGATCACCTAGTTCTGTTCTGATAGTCAAAAGAATATTTTTGATTAAATCCAACTGTGCCCCAAAACTTTGATCCTTCAAATTAATAGCCAGACGGGAAAAGACAGGTTCTTCTCGATATGAAAAAACATCCTTTCCTAATCCTTCCTGTAAATTATCAACATCGTTTGGCAGCCAATCCCAACGTTCCAGGTGCTCCGTTAAAACAAAAGTCGCCTTAAGATGAGTACCTTCTCTATCTGCGGACTGCAACTCCCCAGAGAGCCGAGCAACTGCCAATGCCGCTTCTTCAACCGCGCCTAACTGCCATCTGCCCTTTTCCCCCAAACCAATAATGATATCCTCTGGGCTTACTTCTGGATCAGTCAATTGATCAATAAATTCAGTTAAATCAATCTCATAGCCTTTATCTCTTAACTGCATGCCCAGGATATAGGCGTCATATGAACTTACTGTTATACCGCTTAAGGGAATCCGTCGCCGATATGATTCAATCACTAATTCCAACACCTCCGCCATCCGGTGAGAATCACCACTAAGTTCAACAAGGGTTAATTTCCTATTCCAACTCACCTTTACCCCTAAACGATGCAGCAGCTTAAGGGCCGTCTCTTTGCTTTGCTCGTCCAGCTGGTTATAATAAGCACTAAATATTCCTAATTTCCTCTCCTGACTGGTACTGGCTTCTAACAGTTCATGCACTGCTGTTTGTTCCATAATTAACTTTTTTCTCGCGGGTAAAAGTAAAGAAAGATTCCGTACTAATAAAGCTGGCATAAATACTTCACTAATATTTGCTGGATTACTAACAGCATAGATTTTTTTGCTTCTCGGCGGCAACACTCTCAAGGGAATTTCTTTTAATTCAAAATAAGGACGATCAGCAGCACAGCTCAACCGATAGGCGACAAAACCTTCAGCAGGCAAAGATTCCGGCTCGTCTTGTTGGCAGCCAATGAGTTTAAATTCTTTTGCCTCCGGCTCCCCGACAAAAGGTGAAACCAAAGCACGAACAACGTCCTCTTCATCTTTGCTAAACAGAAGGTCTATTGTATTGCCAATAGCAGCCAAAACCTCCTCTTCCGGCTGATCCTCGGTCCAGGCCTTGGCCCCGGGGACGAACGGCTGCCGCGGATTGCCGCTGAAAATAGCGCCGGTAACCAAATCGCGCAATAGCCCCGCCGTGTTATCTCCTTGCGCAAGCTGTTGCGCCAACTGAGCGGCGATCCTGCTGGTTTTATCGTCTTTCTCCTTTAACC
>CAZIXI010000131.1:0-9727 GCA_964543115.1 uncultured bacterium | reverse complement strand
AAGGAAGCAATCACTAAATTGCAAGAGATAAGGGCTCTTGAGGCAGAAACTCGGCTGCCTGAGTCGGTGAGACGGCCAATTGAAGAAATAGAAATGCAGCTTAACAGTCTGCGTGAAGAATATAACGCATTGGGTGTTGAGGCGGAGACGTTTATCCGTCAACTTTGTCCTGATGTCGGCAAGGTTACCGGACAGCTTGGCGATGTCTTGTCGTTCTTTACCGCTCAGAAAGGTACAGAAATCATTACTCTTGATTTCGCTGCGACTGTGGCGGAAATGCAGTCGCCGGCAAGGTTGATTGAATTTGAGAAGCAATTACGTGATCCGCAGTCAGCAGAAACAACTGCCGGCGGGGTAAGATTAACTGAACTCAATTCCTCGGCAAGAAGCATGTTTATAGAAAGGATTTCCAGCAGAATCAAGCCGGCGCTGGCGATGGTTCTGGACAGTTTATCTCCCGCTGATGCCGGAACAAGAATTGAACTGCTGAGTAAAATGTTGAGTCATGCGCAAGGAGGGATGAGGCGTGCTGGGGTTGAAGCGAAGAAGGCAGGTAAAGCCGAAAAGGCAGGTAAGTTTCAAGAAATGAGTGCGCTTAAAACCGGGGTGGGCAAGAAGCTGCCTGTTGAGCAAAAAGCTGCCGAATTGGTTAAAGGCAGGGAAATTACGCTGGCAGATTGTGTGGCAGAGCTGCCTGCAGCCTTGCGGCCTTTTGCCGGGATGCAGATAGCGGACGGTACCGGGATTGTTAGTGCCAGAAGTATTGGTTTCATAAAAACATATTATCGTACCAGCCGGGTATTCAGAAATCAAACCAGTGCCCGCCGTACCGCTCTGGCTGAAGGGATCAGCAGACTGCCTCACTACCAGCGGCTGGAACTAAACAGACATCTCCGGGGTGAAAAAGCGAAATTAGGCTTTGAAGCGCAAAAACTATTGCGGGAGGCGGTAAAAGATGGCGCCATGGGGAAATTTATTCTCCGCCTGGAATTAGATGCGAAAATTGAAACTGTACGGGGAGTCGAAGTTGCCTTAAGTGAGCTGAAGAAGAACATCGAAATGGATAAAAAAATAGTGAGTGAGAATAAACCTGATTCTACTGAGCGGAAAGAAGCGGAGGCAAGGCTTAACTTTAATCGAAGCGCTCGCGATTATTTTAAGTCTTTACTGGAATATGAGAAAACTTCCAGTGAAGCTGTGCGTAATAAAAATAGAGAGAGTTATGAAAAGGCCGTTAGTGATATGGTGGATGCGCATGCGCGCAATGAGGCAGCGAAGCTAGGAGTAGAAGTAAGCGAGAATGCCACCATTAAAATTGTTCTGGAAAAGCTGGCGGAATACATGCCAAAAAATGAAAAGCAGCAAAGATTATTGGATATTACCGTGGAAATGTTGAAGAGTCAGGCGGAGCTGAAAAAAGAGCATGTTGATAGTCTGGATTTCCAGCGGAGGTTAAGGCCGATAATCGAGAAATACCAGGTGCCGCGCGAGAGCCAGGTGGGTTTGGTTTTATCCAAGGTTCAGGATTATGTAGTAAATAAACATCAGGGTGCAGCTTTGATAGGGTATGATTTCACAACTCTCAAGAATGTTGCGAAACGGATTAGAAATGGAGAAAAGATAAGAGAAAATGAAATTGGAGAATTAGAGTTGATGTTTTTGGCCCACTACTTAGAGGTGATGGAAATGGAACACAATACCTTGCGTAAAGGCAAGGGTGACCGGGCAGAGCTAGACCGGGCAAATATTGAATTGGATAATATAATCAATACACTATTGGCAGCAAAGGGACTGTTGGAGGTTAAGGTTGGTGAGCGGGTGGAAAAGGTCAATGAGAAGCCGGAAAACATTCCTGAAAGAATAATGGCGCAAAAAACAATGATGAAGGAAGGAAGTGACTATCGGGCAAAGGACGGCGTGCAGCAATTAATTCATGATATATTTGGCGAACGAGTAACTGGTAAGACAAATGAGATGGAAGCAATGATGAGGGGGATGGTAGCCACGCAATGGCTGGTGATTGATTTTGTTAATCAGAAGGGACTGATTGACGGAGAAGGTTGTAGTTTATACTATGGAAAATTTGGGATGCAGCGTTTGTTCCTGGATGCTCTGTTAAGTGGAAATGTGGCTACGGTAGAAACTGGTGGTGGAAAGACTATTATGTATCCTGCATCTGCCGGTATTCGACGGCTGGGACTTATCGCCAAGTCCGGAAAAGAGGCTGCTGTCGATGGCAAGTTGCGTGCTGAATTGTTGGTTAGTTCTACCGGGGAAATGGCTAATTTCGTTGCTGAGGGTTGTGAAGCAAGGAATTTTGCCAGAGCTTTTGGTTTTGAGATAAGAGATGGTAATAAACTGTATGAAGGGTTGAAAGAGAGACAGTCAGGTGCGGAAGCGAAATTTGCCGATGTTATAGATAAAGGAGATGTGTTGCTGGTGTTTGATGTTTGGTCCCGTGGTCATTTGGAACGCGACCTGAAGGATAGGGCGGAACTTTCCGGACAATTCTCCCGCTTGAATAACCGGATTATTGATGAAGCGGATGTTGCCGCTCTGGCCCGGATAACCTTTATTGAAGGAGTGCCCACGGCGGCCACGGCTTCTTTTGTGAAGCGGATAGAAACCCTGACAGAAGATATTGAAGGGGTATTGGAAAAAGCTGATTTAAAATTGGGAGATGTACTAGTTAGTGAAGCTAAATGGAACAAAAATCCAGCTATGCGTGCTTCTGCAGATAAATTTCTTATGATTTCTGATAACGGTGCTAATATCCAGGTGAGTAAGGGATTGCTCAAATTGTTGGAAAGTAATTTACCGATTAAGAAGGAGATAAATGAAAAAGGCTACAGCCGATATGAAATTCAGCAAGTGTTACGGGCCATGGCCTCCCGTTACGGAGATCATTTTGGTGTAGCCAAGGGAGAAGTTTGTTCTTCCAGTAAAGATGGAGCAATGTCCGAAGGCACCAAGGATAATAGTGATGTTTATATTGTAGCTATGACCAGATTGATTCAATTAGGCAAGAAAAAGGGAGTACCGCGCGGCGCTATCCCGATGAGTGACGAAATCATGATTACCCGTTCAGCCAAAGAGGCCTCCTTATCAGAGATATTCCGTTCAACTGCGGAAATTGAGCTATTGACAAATGGCGGTTCCGCAACCATGGGTTTTGCGCGGGAAATGGCTTCAGCACTCTATGGCACAGGAGTATGGGATATTAATTCTTCGCGCCTGGAAAATTTTCCGATTGAAGTGGAGCTGATTAAGGGGGAGGGTCAATTTGCCAAGCTGGCTAGGGAGATAAATTCGCGCCGGAAAGAAGGTGTTGTTCTGCGTGATGGGAAAGGTGAAATAAAAGCCGAAGAAAGCGCAAAGAAACCTGTAGATGAATTAGTCGGGGTGAGAACAACCGAACAGATTTGGCAGGTGTTGGAATCACTGAGGAAAGAAGGATTAATAACACGCCAGGAGATTAACAATGCACGTGAAACTGGTCAGGCACGAATGGAAGATGGCCGCACTTTATATATTGTTGATCCGATATTTGCCAGTGGTTTAAAAGGAGCTAGCCGGGCAGATATGTTGGCCCGGGAAATGGGCCGCGGTGACACGGTAATGGTGGGTACGGCCTTTGTTTTCCGCGGACTGAATTTTGGTGCGCGAGTTAGGGATAAAAGCACTGGAACGGTTGACCGAATAGTGGAAACGCTTATTGATGCTGATTTATTAGGTAATTCCCTGTTGTTGCAGGCTGTTGGCCGTACCGGCAGAGGCAGGGAAGAGAGTAGGACCAGGCGTTATGCGTATGTTGACGCGGCGCGGGTAATAAGTACTGCTAAAGAGATACAATTACTGGCAGAATTTTATCGGGACAAGGCTGCTGCTGATCCGCAGTTTGCCCGCTTGCAAAGTTTAGAACAAGCCAGTAGAATTTTTGACAGCTTAATGGAAGGCCGCGGTAGCGTCAGTGAACTTAAAGAGGCGCTGCGCGGAAAAGAAAGCGGAAAGATATTTGAGTTGATAACGCAATTTAATGATTTAGTTAATAAATCTGAAGCCAATCTCTTCAAAGGAATGAACGAACTGGAAAACAGGATTTTAACCCGCACTTTAAGTGGTTGGCTGGGTGAGTTTAGTGAAGGAACTGCTGGCCGGGAAATCATGCAAAATTATGTTGAGTTGGTCAAGCAAGGCAGACAAAAACTTGATGCAGAATTGCATACAGAAGCCGGCAAGTTTGAAAGCCCAATGGAAATGATGAAGAAGCGTTTCAATGGAACCCTGGATATGGTAGAAAATGTTCTGGAAACAATGTACCGGGATGCAAATTTGAAAAAAGAGGCGCGCGCTGTTTGGGAAGAGGCTGCCCAGCTATTAACAGAAGTAAAAACCTTTAAGCGTCAGGGTGGTTTTGACGCGGTAAAGAAGGCTGATCTTAACGTAGTCAATTTTGCCAATACCCCGAAATTTGGTGCAGTGGCGCATCTGGCTCGGGTGGTTAAGGCACAGGTGGATTTTGTTGTTCCATCACGTTTCCGGCGGGCGCAGGAAGCGAAGGAAGGCGTTGTTCAGGTGCAGAAGACAGCAGAACTGGCCAAGGGTTTCAAGCAGGCATTTGAGAGACTGGTAGGGAAAGATCTTAAGGAAATAGATAGTCAGACAAAAACACTGGCTGATACTGTGATTGCTCTTGGAGCTACTCAGGGTAATCCCTCAATGCAGATATTGGATATGTCATTGTCCGCTGTTATTAATGGATTAGCAGCTAATGACGAAAGAAGAGGGCATTTTGAAAAAGTTCAGCAGGCCCTGAACCAGGCTCAGACAAATCAGGCGGCGGGTAGTTTTATTTTTTATGATGCCCTCGAGGCTTTAGATACGCATTTCGAAGGTAATGAAACGGCAATTTTAGAAACATTGAATCTCGCTATGCCCAGTTATTCCGCGAAACAATTGGACGCTGCTTTTCAAGATAAGGAGATGCTGGCTGGTATCAGGGGTAAGGAAGGGACCTATGCGGAGGCAATTGAGAGCTGGGCAAAGGAACAGATTATTCCAAAAGGCATTACCTGGAACAAGGTTTTAGCTGGAGTGAATACCTTTGATCTGTCTGGTGTGCGGAATATTGTGTCTAACCTTGAACGCGCACGGGAATTCGCGAGTGTGCTTAATATCAGTCTTGATGCTATTGAGCCGCATACATTGACGCAGATGTTGCAAGGCAGGCTTGATGTGAAAAAACAAATACAGCTGGTTGCCGGCTTTAACAAAAAGGATGAAAAAGGATTGACTGTGGAAGAACAAGAGGCGGTAGATGTTTATAATAAAAATGAACAGGAAAGAGATAATGAACTGCGGCAGATGGCGTTAAAAGCTGAGGAAATGGCTGTGGAACGGCGCAGTAATAATGTCATGAACGAATCATATAGATTAAAAACACTATTTAATTGGCTGCCATGGACAAGGACAGTTGCCGGGGTTGGGCAGGGATATATCAGTGCGAAACTGAAATTTGGCAAGGACCAGGCTGTCGCTGCAGCGAAAAAGTTCCTAACACAAAAGAAAGATGACCAGATTGATACAATTCTAACAATTACTGGAAGCACCAAACCACGAACTGATCGGATATTATCATTCACGGCTACCCTTTTGGATAATGCCACCTTTAAGAAGGCAGTGCCGGTTGCCGCGTTGGTAGTAGGTGCCCTGGCTGCTACAGGAATAGCTGTAATCGGTGCAAATCTTGTTGGGGCTGCGGTTAGCGGCTGGACCTTGATGACAGTTGCTAGTGCAGCATTGACGTTGTTTATTGGGAAAGCTGGCCCAGTAGTTAAATTAAGGGAGAAACTGGCAGATGTTGCAAAGCCGTTAATTGAATCTGCGCAAAAGAAAATTGCTCAGGGTTTAAGTGCAATAAGGCAAAGGGTAAATGCTAGACGTGTAGAACGGACAATGGCTGAGCTGGAAAAACTGCAGCCTGACCGTTATCTTGAAATTGCCGCCCGGGAACAATTCCGTACTGGTACATTTACTGAGGAAAAGAAAAAAGAAGTTGTACGGGGACTGGAACAATTGAATCGAGCGCAGGAATTAGGAGTACCGCTACGAAATGCGGATGCAAATCAAATGTTTACAATGCTGGCTACTCCGGCAGCAACCTGGCAGTATCTGAAGAGTCAACGGGATGAGCTTCCGGAGGATTTGCGTAAAGAGGTAGGCGCTCTAATTCAAATTGAAAAGAAAAATGGTGTTATAACTACAGCGGATTTAAACAATTCTAAATTAAGAGAATTGTTGCTGGTTGGCGATGTTGATATTCTTGCGGATGATACTGAAATAAGTCAGGCTGTAAATATGGAGGCAGCCTTGGAGAAAGTGCAGCAGGAAGTTGCATCATTGCGCAAAAAAGAGAAAATAAAGGCTCATCGGTTGCTGGCAATTGCTAAAAGATATGGCTTAACTGATCCAGTAACTGCCGCAAGCTTTGCCAGGCTTACAAAGACAGCATTAGGAATGGAGAAAGATATCAATACGGATACCGCCCAGAGGATGTTACAGGTTTATGAAAGTATTAAACTGATAAATCCGGGAGCTGCTGCTGCTCTTACTTTGGCACAATTAGTTGATTATTCATCAGCTGCTGAAGATGTTAGAGGGCAAAAGATTAAGGATTATCTTGTTGAGCGAGGTACTAAATTGCCTAGAGAAATTACGCTCCAGGGAAGTCAGTTATTATCGCAGACAATCAGTGAAACATTTGGGCCACTAACTACTGTTGGTGAACTATCCGTTAAATTGACAAATAAGGCTGAAGGACAATTCCTCTTTAATCAGCTAAAGCAAAAGTTGGCGATTCTTGCCAATTTTGCTGTGCCGGGAGTTGAGACAAAAGACATTATGGTAGCAATAGATAATCTGCAGGCTGTCATAAATGGCCAGCAACAAGGAGCTGAGGGGTTAAAAACAGAAAGTGATTGGCACGCCTTTTTGGAAAATATTAATGAGCAGTGGAAAATAGATGAAGAAGAGAGACTTAACATGCAGTCAAATGCAGCAACACTCATTTGGGCGCTAATTTCTAGCTCAATTACTCCAGCTGAGGAAAGCGAGCAGGCTTTACCTTTGACAGAAAGGGTTCAGCTAAAATTAAAGAAAATTTTATCTGAGGCTGAGATAGAAGAAAAAATAAATGAGCAGAGGCAGGAGATGAGAATGAATGCACTTTATAGCGCAGCGCAGGATAATACAATAAAGGAAGATGAGCGGGTTCAGCTTATAGAATTACTACGAAGTCGAATAGATAAAGCATCGGGAATGGAAAAGCAAATGATGGAGATGATGCTGGCGGAAGTAATGCAGGATGAAGTGGAAGATACTCCTGCAATCCCCGCAGAATTATTGCCAGCAATTGCCGGTGTAACCAGCAAGGCCCCTGGTGCTACTTGGAAGAGTGAGGATCAGGCGGAGACGGCGAAGTATATTGAGTCTATTATTGTTGATAAGGGCGCCAATGTTGTTAGTGAGCGGGATGTGATTAGTGAGGCGGCAGAGGCGATTAGGCAGGTTGAGGAGCGCACACCGGCTGCTGAGGGTGAAGCGGTGTTTAAGACTGAGGGAGTGGAGATCCTGACGGTTGATCAAGGCAGCCAGTTGGGATTTGCCCGCCGCGAGGGGGCAATGGGTACCGGCAACATGGTGTATTTTTATGGGAAGAAGGTTGGAGATAAGGTTCAGATCTATGTTACCAGTGCCCTCTGGGAAATGATTGTCAATGAAGGATTAACTGATTTATTGGCTGAACGCATTGATCATGAGTGGCAGGAACTGATGAATGGTCTGACCCATGCGCAGGCCTCCCGGCGCATCTGGCAGTTTGCCCAGGAAGGAGAGCCAAGTGAGTATTTGAAGCTGATTGTGGCTGAGGCGGTAAAGGAAGGTGATATTAGTTATCTTAAATCGATTTCCGGTACCCATGATCAAGACAATGATCCTGAAGGTATTTTTGCGGCTTACGCCCAGAGGGCATTGGTTTCCATTCTGGCAAATAAATTAACTGATGTTCCGCCGGTGGTTGCGCAGTCTGTTGCTAGTAATTTGCAGCTAATTCAAGAGGTTATCCGGGATAGATTTTTAGCACAGCTGGCGGACATTGACGGCAATAGCAGGTTAGTGATCAAAATGTTGCCGCAACAGGGCAGGGAGAAACATGTTTTTGAGGTTACTGTTTCCGGCACAGCGATTAAGTTTATTGGAAAACTAATCAGGCCTGAATTATATGGGCGGGATAGTAAGGCGGTTGCAGAATATCGGGAACAAGTTAATAAGATATTGCCAGGAATCTATCCTGAAATTTATGCTCGGAACAATGATTTTTCCTTAGAAGAGTATGTAGAAAGCAAGAGAGAAAAAAGAAAGACAGTAGAAGCAGAGTTTGAAGGTGCTAGCGGAGATAAGAAGAAACAATTAGTACGACAATTTATTGATTTATGGATAGGATTATGGAGTGCAACACAGGGGGAGATGTCATTTGATCCTAAGATGGCCAATGTAATAGTTGATAAAGATGGAAGGATGAGAATTATCGATATAGATCCTCCTGCAGAATTTAGTTTTTATGATTTATTATTTATATTGTGGGGTCATATTAAAGATGCCGAACAATATAGACAGGAATTTGCGGAGGCAATAAAAGGTAAGATAGATTCCAGCCAGATAATAGCATTAATGGATCAGGCTATTGCCCGTACCCGGTCAACAACGGGACGTATGGCTTATGCCGGTGAAATCACAACAGAAGATCTGACGGAAATAAAGAATATTTTAACAGAGGAACTCGCCAGGGAAGCGGTCCCTGATGAGGAACGCGCCCCGACGGCAGCAGTGAGGGCGGATTTAGCCGCTATGGTCAAAAACGAGCTTTCAATTGGCACGGTTCGCAAGGGTTTGACCGGAGAGTTTAAGGATGGGCAGGCGGTTATCTCTGCCGCCAAGTTTGCAGATTCGGTTATTGAGGCATTACCTGAGAATGAAAGAGGGGCGAGAAGGGAAGAAAGATATCGTACCGCTGTTCATGAATCAGTGCATGTGCTGATTGCCCAGTTGAAGAAAGATGACAAAAAGAGACTGGAAGAAGCGGTGTTAGCCTGCAGTGGGGTGCATACAGAATTCTTCCCGGCACTGGCCAGGGCTCGTTATACGCCGGGCCGGCAGGATCTCTGGGAAGAGGTGCTGGCCTATTATCTGGAAAACCGCGGTACCACTTATGTGGAAGGACCGGTGGCGATTAATGAGCTTAAAATCAGGGTTGAGCTGGATAGGGATCTGCTGGAATTGCTGAGGGAACTTGGATTGCTGGATTTGGCTGCTGCGGTCAATGCGGATTCCCGTTTCAGCTATGGCAAAGCTAACGGGCTTGTAAAAGATGAGATTGAACATAAATATGTAGTTGATTTATCGGAAAAACTTGCCAGTAGTGAACTGATGGAGGATTTTACTAGCATTGCCAAACAGATACTTGAAGAGGGCAAAACAAGGGTTGTTTATCCGGCTTCGTTAGTTGAAGTGATTGCGTTGTTAAGTGCCAAATACGGTATTGAACTTGAATGGACAATAGATGTAAAGGCGATCTCTATGCCGCTGGTGCCTAGGGCTAAGCTGCCGGCTATAACCCCGGCTCATATTTCCGCGGCTCCGCCGATTATGCCCGCGGCTATCAAGGGTCGGG
>CAZIXI010000130.1:0-9733 GCA_964543115.1 uncultured bacterium | reverse complement strand
CGTGTTCAGAGAATCCGCTGTAACTTGTTTACCGCCGAAGAATATTACCGTATAAAATATCCAGGCCAGGCCGATATTACACAGCCCGCCGGCCATACAAACCAGGATCCGCTTCCAGGGCTTTGTCCCGAAAAAACTTCCCGGGGTACGGTCCGGCTCCTTATCAGTCTCCAGTTCATCGCCGCGGAACTTAACGTATCCGCCAAAAAGAAACCAGCTTAAACGATATTCAGTTCCCCTCCAGGCAAAACCAAACACCCGCGGTCCGAAACCAATCGAGAAACGCTCAACAATCATCCCGCAGCGTTTAGCCACCAGAAAATGGCCAAGTTCATGCGTTAGCACCAGCACATTTATTGCCAAAACAGCAACAACAATTATAAATACTATTCCCATTTAACATCCTCCATTATCTGCGTGTAACAACAATCTTTTCACATAGAGTCATTGTTTCCCCAAGCTTCGCTTGGGACTGCTATAGAAGAATATCATAGACTGCCTTACGGGCCCAGTCATCCGCCCGCAGGATATCAGCTATTTCCGGTTGAGCAACCGGTTTATGTTGGGCCATTACCTCTGCTACTATCGGAACAATATCCGCAAATCCTACCCGGCCGGCAAGAAACTGCCCAACACAAACCTCATCACTGGCATTAAGCACCGCCGGCATTGTCCCTCCCTGCCCCATCGCCTGATAAACCAGGTCCAGGGCGGGAAACCGTTTCCGGTCGGGCCGGCTAAAATGCAACCTTCCCAGATCCGCTAAATCTAACGAGCCATACCCTTGTGCCCAGCGCTCCGGCCAGCTAAGCGCGTATTGAATAGGAATGCGCATATCCGGCACATGCATCTGCGCGATAATCGTACCGTCAACAAATTCTACCAGTGAATGAACTATACTCTCCGGATGAATAACTACGTCTATTTTATCTATTGGAATATTAAATAAATAGCTGGCTTCAATAACCTCAAATCCCTTATTCATCAATGTGGCCGAATCAACCGTTACCTTGGGCCCCATCCGCCAGCGGGGGTGACGCAGGGCCTCTTCCGGAGTAACCGTATTCAGATCACGGCTCTCCAGATGATGGAACGGGCCGCCGGAAGCGGTAATAATCAGTTTCTTTACTTCCCGGCAATCCCTGCCCTGAAGACACTGCCAGAGTGCGCTGTGCTCACTGTCAATCGGAATTAAATTAATACCGGCCGCCTGCACTTCTCCGGTAACCAGCTCACCGGCCATAACCAAAACCTCTTTATTGGCCAGGGCAATATCCCGGCCTGACCTGATCGCCGCTAACGTTGGTTCTAGACCAACCGCGCCAACCAGGGCCGAGACAACTAAATCAGCTTCCGCGGCATTAATAAACTCAAGCAGCCCTTCCTGCCCGGAATATATTTCAATATCTTTTTTAACCCGCTCGCGCAGGATCTCCGCTTTATCTTCCTCCCAGACCGCCGCCGCCACGGGAGCAAACTCCGATATCTGTTTCTCCAGAAGATCTATATTGGTTTTTGTGCTCAGACCGCCCACTTTTATCTTATCCGGATGAGCCCGCGCAACGGCCAGTGTGCTTTCACCAATAGATCCCGTACTGCCAAGAATCGTTATTTTCTTCATAATACCAATTTTAAATACAAATACATCGCCGGGCCGGTAAAGATAAGGCTGTCCATTAAATCCAGTACCCCGCCGATTCCGGGAATCAATTTGCCGGAATCCTTTACCTGGGCATCACGCTTCATCAGGCTTTCGATAAGATCACCGATCTGACCGACTACCCCGAGTAATATCCCCAGCCCGATAACAGCCACTAATCCAATCCCCTGCAGGAACCAGAGACGAAACCCAAGGGCCAGCAATACGGAAGCAATAATACCGCAGGCAAAACCCTCTATACTCTTATTGGCGCTGATCCGGGGAATCAATTTATGCCTGCCCCATTTACTGCCGCAGACATAGGCGGCAATATCGGCAATTTTTGTGACACAAAAAAGGGCGACAACCCAGCCTTTCCCGGCGGCCGGATCAGGCAGATACCGCAGTTTAATAATAAAGGTAAAGGTAAAACTGACATACATTATGCCGAAAATAGCCACGGCACTGTTTACAATCACGGAATTACCGTCTTTCTTAAAGGCATGCCGGATCAATAAACTAGCGACAATGAAATAAAGGATAATAGTGACTACCTTATCCAGATCGGAAATCCCTTTATAAGCAATACAGATATAGGTACCAACTGCCAGAATGACCCCCGCACTGGTTCCATACCACTTAAAAGGCCGCAATCCCTTGTTTTCGGCCATCGTATAAAATTCCCACAACCCCATACCAACAAGCAGGGCGACAAGCACCGCAACCAGCGGCCGCGAAAACCAGAATATCGCTCCCACGAGAAGAACAACCAGAACAATCATGCTCCGAAAACGTCTAATTAACATATTTATCTGCCTCCATAACGCCGTTCCCTGTCATTATATTCCGTGATCGCCTGCTGCAGATATTCCCGGTTAAATTCCGGCCAATATACCGGACTGAACCATAATTCGGTATAAGAAGCCTGCCAGAGCAGGAAATTGCTCAAACGCATTTCATTACTTGTCCTGATAAGAAGATCGGGATCAGGAATCTCCCGTGTATACAAATAATTGTTAAATTCTTTTTCCGTTAAATCATCAATGGTAACTTTTTTCTCTTCCAGGTCCTGATAGAATCTCTTAATTCCATCGACAATTTCGCTCCGGCCACCGTAATTAAGCGCCAAAACCAGATTTAATTTTTTGTTATCGGCCGTTTGGGCCATCACCCTATCAATACTTTTAATGATATCTTCCGGCAGCTCGTTTATTCTGCCGATAACAATAAAACGCACCTGCTTTTTTTTGACTTCCTTTGCGCTCCGTCGGAGGAAACGGCGCAGGATGTTCATTAAATTATCAACTTCCTTCTTCGATCTTTTCCAGTTATCAACCGAAAAAGCATAAAACGTTAAATACTCTACCCCCAGCTCTATTGCGGCATCCACCGTACGGCGCAGGGCCTCGGCGCCGGCCCGGTGCCCTTCCACACGCGGTAAGCGGCGTTTTTTGGCCCACCTGCCGTTACCGTCCATAATAATCGCAACATGTCTGGGAATTTTCATAGTAATAGTGAATTTAACACACAAACGAATTCAAGATAACAAAATTTAGCCACGGATTACACTGATTACTACTGATTGTATATTAAACTATTTTGCTTATTCAGTGTTACTCAGTGTAAATCCGTGGCTTAAAAATCTATATTTTATACTATTTAATCACAAAGGTCTGATCGCGCTCGAAGCCTACCGAAACTACTTTAATCTTTACTCCGGAAAGTTCAGCGATCTTTTTGACGTAACGGCGGGCATTGACGGGCAGGTCAGCAAACTTTTTGACATTTGTAATCTCTTCCTGCCAACCGGGCAGTTCCCGATATACAGGAACAACCTTACGTAGAATATCTATATTGGCCGGAAAGTCTTTATAGGTCTTCCCTCGATACTTATAAGCGATACAAACCTTTGTTCTTGGTAAACCGCTAAGCACATCTAATTTGGTAATGGCCAGCTCGGTAAGGCCGTTAACCATAGCGGCATGATTAACCATTACCATATCCAGCCACCCGCAGCGGCGCGGCCGGCCGGTAGTGGCGCCGTATTCCGCTCCCCGTTCTCTGATCAAAGCACTCATCTGCGGGTCAAATTCCGTCGGAAACGGCCCGCTGCCTACCCGCGTGGTATAGGCCTTAACCACACCCAGCACACGATCTATTTTCGTCGGCCCCACACCCGTGCCGGTACAGGCGCCCCCGGCAGTGGAATTAGAAGAAGTAACAAAAGGATAGGTGCCAAAATCTACATCTAACAAAGTACCCTGGGCCCCCTCAAACAAAATACCCTTTCCCTGACGGGTAGCGGTATTAAGCAGCACCCCGGTATTAGTAATATACGGCCTGAGCAGCGGGGCATAACGAAGATATTTCCTCGCCAGGCTGGTAAAAGAGAGTGCCGGTTTTTTATAAAACTTCCGCAGAATCCGGTTTATCTCATTAACGTTCACTTTCAATTTCTTCCGGAAAACATCCGGTGTTAACAAATCCACCATCCGGATACCGGTTCGTGTCGTTTTATCAATATAGGCCGGCCCAATACCCCGGCCGGTAGTACCGATTCTTGCCTTACCACGCTGTTCCTCTTTTAACCTGTCCAATAATCTATGATAAGGAAAGATCAAGTGAGCCAGCTCACTGACAAATAATCTGCCTTTTACCCGAATACCCTTTTTTTCCAATTTTTTTATTTCCTTCAGCAATATTTCCGGATCAATAACCACGCCGTTCCCAATAATACAACAGCTCTTCGGCCGCAGGATCCCGGAAGGTATCAAATGCAGGATAAATTGTTCATTTTTGATCCAGACCGTATGTCCGGCATTATTACCACCCTGGTAACGGGCAATAATATTTATATCCTTAGCCAACACATCTATGATCTTGCCTTTGCCCTCATCACCCCATTGACCGCCTACAAGTACTATATTAGCCATAACATCTCCTATCATCCTGAAATCAGGATTTTCTATTAAATAATAACGAAAAACGTGAAACGGCTATAGTTCTACCATTTTTATATCAATTATGTTCGGTGCTTTTGAAATTTCTTCTAAGACATCATCCGCAACCTTGCTATCCACGTTCAACATAGTTACGGCAGTACCGCCAAGCTCTTTCCGTCCCAGGGTCATCGCCGCGATATTAATATTGATCCGACCCAGGATTGACCCCACATTACCGATAATACCCGGTTTATCCTCATTCAATAATATCAGAATATAACCGGCAGGAACCGCGTCAACGTGATAACCATTAATCCGCACTACCCGGGAATCTTTCTTATGCCCAAAGAACGTACCGACTACGGAAAACTCTCCCTTCAGTTTCCCGCTGGTGCGCGCGACAACCTGAATAAGATCGGCAAAATCTTCCACCTGGCTGCTTTTACTCTCAATAACCTTGATCCCCCGCTCTTTGGCAATCACCGGAGCATTCACATAATTAACCGTTTCCTGCAGAGAACGGCCCAGCATCCCCTTAAGCACAGCTACCGTTATCGGTGCGATATTATATTCAGCTACATCGCCGCTGTAACGCACGCGCAACTCCTCAATCTGACCGGAAAGAATCTGGACCAGAAGTGTGCCTAATTTTTCCCCCAGGGAAATATAGGGTTGTAACTGTTTTAGCAATTCCACATCCAGACAAGGCATATTCACCGCGTTCCTTACTGGACCGCCCTTAAGCACATCCACAACCTGGCGGGCAACATCAATAGCCACCTTTTCCTGGGCCTCTTCAGTTGAAGCACCCAGATGAGGAGTCAGTAATACCTGATCCAGCTCCACCAACTTTAGATCCTTCGGCGGTTCCTGCTCATAGACATCCAGGGCCGCACCGGCAACCTTTCCGGATTTAACCGCTTCATAGAGCGCCGCTTCATCAACGATTCCGCCGCGGGCGCAATTAACAATTCTTACTCCCTGTTTCATTTTAGCAAACGCCCGTTCACCGATAATACCTTTCGTCTCTTTAGTCAGCGGAGTATGTACCGTAATAATATCGGCAACCTTAAATAATCCTTCCAGAGTAACCGGCTCGATATCCAATTGCGCCAGCCGTTCACTGGTCACCAGAGGGTCATAAGCAACTACCTTCATGCCAAAGGCCAGGGCCCGTTTAACCACCTCTGTCCCAATACGGCCCAGGCCGACCACACCCAAGGTCTTACCGAACAATTCCGTACCCCGAAACTTTTTTCGGTCCCATTTATTGTTTTTCATGCTTATATAGGCCGGAGCAATATTACGGGCCATTGCCAGGATCAGGGCCATCGCATGTTCTGCCGTGGAAAGGGTGTTCCCTCCGGGAGTATTCATAACAATAATACCGCGTTTGGTTGCCTCGCCGACATTAACATTATCTACACCCACACCGGCCCTGCCGATAACCTTAAGCCCATTGGCCTTATCAATTATTTCTTTGGTTACTTTGGTTCCGCTGCGAATTACCAGCGCGTCATATTGCCCGATCATCTCCCCCAGCTCATCCGGCGGCACCTTCGTCTTAACGTCAACCTGCATTCCGCTTTCCTGCAGGATTTTTACTCCCTCCTGAGAAAGAGGATCACTGACAAGTACTTTCATTAACTCCTCCCTTACAATTTGGATTTTGCGCGCAACGTGCGGATTGTGGATTTCAGATTTATCCATTCCGCAATCAGCAATCGAAACAGCATGTTCTCTCGTAGAAGCCTTACTAATACTAATAACTATTTACGCCCGATTTTCTCTCCACAAAACACTTCTTGGGCGGCCTTTACTCCCTTACCCAGTTCAATATTCGCTCCCAGTTCCACCAGGCCTTTCTCAACGGCGGCAATCCCCAGAAGCATATCAAATTCATTCATATACCCCAAATGCGCCAACCGGAATATCTTTCCTTTAAGATCCGCCTGTCCGCCGGCGATGCTTATGCCATAGGTTGTGCGGAGCAATTTAACCAGTTTTTGACCGTCTATTCCCTGCGGGACATAAACAGAAGTAACCGCGTTAGCTGGTTGTTCGGCCAGCAACTTCAAACCCAGGGCCTTCATTGCCGCGCGGGTAGCTTGAGCCAGACGAGCGTGCCGTTTCAAAACATTTTCCAGTCCTTCCTCCTGAACCATTTTCAGGGCCTCATTAAGACCGATTACCAGGGAAACCGCCGGAGTATACGGCGTATCAGCCTTCTGCCACAATTTCCGCGCTTTAGTAAAATTAAAATAATACTTGGGATTTGTACTCTTCTCCACTAACTGCCAGGCCTTGGCGCTAAGGCTGCAAAAACCCAATCCCGGAGGGATCATTAAGGCTTTTTGTGAACCACTGACAACCACGTCCACTCCCCATTCATCCTTTGCTAATTCCATCGCCCCTAGACTGCTGATCGCGTCAACAACCAGAACCGCTTTAGTCGCGCCAACCACCTTGGCCAGAGCCTGAACATCTGTCACCACTCCGGTCGATGTTTCACAATGAGTAACAAAAGCCGCTTTTACTTCCGGATTCTGTTTCAGGGCCTCTTCTATCTGTGCCGGTTGAACTGCCTTGCCCCATTCGATATTAATTATAATCGTTTTCACGCCATAGGCCTTGCAAATCTCACCCCAGCGTTCCCCGAACTTACCGCCGGAAACACAAATAGCCAGATCACCAGGACTCAACAGATTGGCGACACAACCCTCCATCGCCCCGGTCCCGGAACTGGCAAAGGTCAAGACTTCGTCTTTAGTCGCAAAAACATACTGCAATCCGGCATTAACTTCTTTAAAAATATCCTGAAACTCACTTGTCCGGTGATGAATAATCGGCCGGCCCAAAGCGCTCAGCACTTCGGGCGGTACTGGCGTTGGTCCGGGAGTCAATAATACTTTTTTCTTCATAATCAACCTCGCTTATTGTTTTTTGTCTTTCGGCAGACTTTTAATCACCTTATCAACGATACCATATTCTTTCGCCTCATCAGCGGTCATAAAAAAATCCCGCTCGGTATCCTGACGAATCCTCTCAATAGTCTGACCGGTATGATTCACTAATATCTGATTCAGGTTTTCCCGCATTCTGATTATTTCCTTGGCCTGAATATCAATATCCGTCGCCTGCCCCTGCACTCCGCCCAGCGGCTGATGAATTAATACCCGGGAATTAGGCAGGGCAAATCTTTTACCTTTTGTCCCGGCGCAAAGAAGTAAGGCCCCCATACTGGCCGCCTGACCCACACAATAGGTATTCACGTCACATTTAACAAA
Source organism: uncultured bacterium (assembly GCA_964543115.1). Taxonomy (GTDB): domain Bacteria; phylum Auribacterota; class CAZIXI01; order CAZIXI01; family CAZIXI01; genus CAZIXI01. The sequence goes on along the minus strand of CAZIXI010000130.1, from coordinate 1,865 downwards.
CTGCATCGTATCATAGATCGCCATTCCTGACGTGACTACGCCGCCGGGGGTATTAATATAAAGATTTATATCCTTTGAAGAATCCTCCATCTGCAGAAACAACATCTGGGCGACAATCAGGTTGGAAATATAATCATCAATTGGCGTACCGATAAAAATAATCCGGTCCTTCAACAATCTGGAAAAGATATCATAAGCTCTTTCTGCCCGCCCTTCTTTTTCTACCACCATGGGAACTAATTGAGATCGCATACCTCCTCCTTTCACTGAATACCTTTATCTTACTTCTTGGCCTTTTCCGCTTCCGCGGCAGACAATTCCTTTACTTCAGCCTTTTCAAGCAGAAAGGTAATGATTTTATCCTTCCGTAAATTATAAACAAAACTTGTCATTTGTTTCTCTTTATCCAGATACTCCTTTATTTCCTTTACCGACTTCTTGTTCCGTTCGGCGACCTCAGCCAGCTTAGCCTCTAATTCCGCCTCCGGCACATCAATATTCTCCTTCGCGGCAATCGCCTCCATCACATAAGCAAGCTTTACCTGGTCGGTCGCTTCCTTCCGAGTAGATTGCTTCAGTTCGGCGTCTTTTTCTTTAATATACTTTTCCGTATCCACGCCGGAATTTTTAAGAGAAGCAATTGTGTCGCCATAAAGCGCCTGGGCATAATTATCGGCAACACTTTCAGGTACATTAAACTCTACTTTGGACAATAAATAGTCCTCCAGCTGGCGCACTGTATCCTTCCTGACCATCTGCTGACCATAAGCGGTTAATTCTTCTTTTATTTTATCCTGCAATTCCCCCAGGTTATTGAAGCCGCCGATTTCTTTGGCAAAATTATCATCTACCTCCGGCAGCACCTTCTTCTTAAGCTCATTAACTTTCACGTGCATTATTACTTTTTTATCCCGCAGCTCTTCCTTCGGGTAATTCTTCGGAAGAACTGTTTTAACGTCTTTTTCCTGTCCCTTTTTTAAGCCCACCAATCCCTGACAGAATTTAGGAATCATGAAATCCTCTTTCATTTCCAGCCAGACTTCCTTTGCTTCATCAAGAACATCTTTTTTCAGCATAATCTGGTAATCAATAATGGCAAAATCACCCATGGCCAGCGGCCTGTCCTCAATCGGCTCAAACTGCGCGCGCCGGTCCTGCAGATACGTTAACTCCTTCAGAACATCACTTTCCGTGATATTAACCGGCTTTTTCTCTACTTTGACCCCCGTATATTCAGGCAATTCAAATTCCGGAAAATGCTCCAGCTCCACCTGGTAACTAAGCCCCTTCTCTTCACTATAGTCAACCTTCTCTACCTGTGGCTGCCTGATAGGGTGTAATTTTTTTTCTTCCAGGGCCCGGCCATAACTCGAACCTACTACCTCATTAATAATTTCATTGCGGACAACACCGCCGTAATGTTTTTCCACTAAATCCCAGGGCGCCTTACCTGCCCTAAAACCGGGAATGGCCGCTTTCTGTCTTATCCCCTGCTTTACCCGGTTAACATCTTCGGCTATTTCCGCAAAAGGAACTTCAATTTTTAATAACTTCTTACACGGCCCCGTTTCTTCTACAATAATATTCATAAATTAACTCCTGGAAAATTACCATTGGACGTCCAATTTTAGCGGACAAAGGCGTTAACGAATGTTAGCGCCCTTCGTTGCCCCGACACGTTGCGGCTTCTCGGGTCGGTACCGGAATCCGTTTCCGGATTCCGGCGCCGAAATGGAGCGGCGGATGGGAGTCGAACCCACGACGACTTGCTTGGCAAGCAAGCATTCTACCACTGAATTACCGCCGCTTGATTTTTTTTACGCCATGCGGACGGGGAGAGTTGAACTCCCACGGTATTACCCACA
>CAZIXI010000129.1:0-9780 GCA_964543115.1 uncultured bacterium | reverse complement strand
TTATCAATAATCGCCATTGCCCGCTGACGGCCCTTTTCCTGACCGTAGAGCCGAATCATTGCCCGGGTCAGGCCGGAAAACACAATCTCCGGTTCGGGAAAGATGCTGGCAACGGTATGGTTTTTTGTAATATCCCCTTCCCTGTTCAGCAAGTAAACATTTTCCATTGCCGTAAGGCAATGAAGCAAAAAGTAGATATATTTTTCTTCCAGGCTGTCGCTGGCAGCCAATAACTTCTGCCATATTTTTTGTGGATCATCGGCGGCAACATCTGTCTGAAGGAAAAAATCCGCGGCAATAAGCCAAAAAGCCTTAAAAGCGGTATTTTCTCTTAAAGCGGTAACGAGATCTCCGCGGGCAAAACTTATCCGGATAATCTCACCCCTGGTTAATTCAAAAATGGTTGCGGCAATCATAATTGCTCTCTCCTTAATTAGCTTAGACTGCTCTTCACTCCAATTAACCGCCTCTTGGCCACGTGAAAGGCCGCGATAAACAACTCTGCCGGCTTGATCCAGAACAGGATTTATTTCATAGGTATCCTCCAGCCATTCCACACAAAACATATATATTCCTTCCTGTCCATAGCCGCCTTCATATCCCCGCGGTGCTTCCAGCGGAAGCACAGTATCAATTTCATCATTATGAGCAAGATAGAGGTTTTCAACGAACGCGAGACTTTCATGATAGCCTTTAATTATTTCACTTCCCTTACCGGAATTTTTAGCGCTGATTACGCCGAATTTTACTTCCTGACCATCAACCATGCGTACTGTAACCTTGATTACCCCGGCCTCTCCCCCTTCCTGGAATTTATCCAGCCAGAGCCATTCTACCTCAGTTTCCGGATCCAGCTCTCTGGCCAATGTCGCTCTTAGTCTGGCTTTGAGCAAAGCACAGTTATCTGCCAACAGCAAATCCTCAATCTCACTCTTTATTGCCATAAACGGCAAATCGCCTTCCTGCTCATACTGCCACTGCCACTCTATCTCATCAAAAATCTTGTTACCCACCGAAATAAGCGTATGCCAGCGCTCCTGGTCATAAACATCCTTTTCCGGTCCCTGAACCGTTACCTCCGGCTTAACTCCAGTCCAGATAACCCGATCTCTTAAGCACTTTTCTCTTTCCGGCTGGTATTTATTGCCCAGAGCGATTAGCTGTCTTGCCGCCTGCCGGTATTGCACTGGATCGTTATTGCCGAGTTCATTCACTAGCTTTCTGATGTGGGCGTTTCTGCCAATATTAAGGAGATAATATAGCTTTTGCTTCTGGCGATCAATTATCCGGCAGCTGCTGTCAAAGAATTTGCCAAACGTTAAATCTTCAGCCTGGATAAGGGCGGCGGCAAGAAATATACCGTCATGAAATTCCAGCAGGCGTTCCAGCAATTCCAGTTTATGCTTAGTACGGGGATTGAGTTCATGCCAAAGCTCATGTAAAAGCGTAGATGAAAAAAGTATATCCCGGGTAGTTTTATTATCAACCTCAAACAGCGCCCTATTGATACCAATCCAATTGTCAGCTTTGTGATTGGCCCCCAGATAAGGTGAAGCGGACATTTCTTCAATAAACAGCGTATCCGGCAGGTTGTGCCAGTCAGGCACTGTGTACACGGATGGATCCTGATCACAATTTGTTAACGCCAATAAGTCCGCAGCCTTATTACTCAGGGCCAAGGCCTGGCTTAAGCGGGCCAAGAATTCCTGTTCGTCATAGCCCATCCCGGCCAGCAGGGATTCCCGCACGATAATTGCTTTACCTCGGTGGCCAATGGTTCGATACTGAGTCGCCGGTTCTTTTACCGCCATAGACTCTTCTGTTAGTTTCCTGTCGTTAACCTCGATTTCTTCCGCCCAATACGGCTTTTTCATTGGGCAGGAGCGCATGGAGGAACCCCGCTTTTTGTATTGCATTTCGAGCCATTTTTTATTAACCATTTGGGCACCGTCACTGCCGGGGACCAGCACATGTACATAATTATTGTCTACACGCTTAATGAGCGCGCGATAGAAACCGCCCTCCATAGGCACATAGATATACTGATCCGGCCTTGGATCAAACACCGCATCTGCCGGTATTTCCTCAACAATACCCTTCTTCTTCTGTGCACGTGATACCGGCCTCCTGGTTGGAGTTGGTCTGCGGACAGCAGTTGCTTTGCCCCTAGCGGCAGGTTTGCGCAATGAATCCAATGTACGTTTTGAGCCTGGTCTTGGTGTTCTTCTGGCTGGCTTGCGCGAAGGCACTGGCTGTCCGACAAAACGATCGATCATTACTTGATCTAATTTGCTAAAAGGAATAACAGTTTTATCGCCAAATTTGTCCAAAGTAATTTTTTCCCCTCTTCTATCTATAGATTCTACTGTCTGCAATGTTGTTGTTTTCTTTCCGTCCACCATCGCTTCTACCCACCATTTTTCATCTTGCACTAGATCAAGCTCGTCAATAATATCACTAGCTGGCGCGGGTGCTTTTGCCGCAGCCGGCCGGGCCGGTTTTTTTTGTGCTGGCTTCTTTCCAGGTTTTGGCTGCTTTCTAGGTGCCGGCGGTTTTTTTGCTGCTGCCGGTTTTCTTTTAGGTTTTGGCGGTTTCTTCGGCGCCGGCGGTTTTTCCGCCGGGTATTGGGCCAGCAGTTCACCGGCTATTTTTTTCGTTTCTTTATCCGGAGACCTTACCAATTGCTTCAATTTCTTTAATATCTCTTTATGCTGAATGCCCTTTTCCTTGATTAACTGCAATATCACCTTGTTTTTTCTCACCTTTTCTGGTTTTCTAACCAATGGCTGAAGAGAAGAGGCAATCATCGCAAAGGTGCTATCATTGTCACACATCCTCAAACAATTCAAGATAGACTCAGCAACCTTATCCGTACACTGCTCATCATCAAGGCAATCAATAAGATATTGAATTTTAGCGAAATCCCCTGTTTGTATATCCTGGTGAGAAATCTTCCTACCAAAAACCCTAACCGCTCCCTTCTCTTGTAAAACAGGATTTTCCCGAAGGTGCTTTTCGGTTTTTCGTAATTCTGCCAATATTTCCGCCACTGCTTGCTGGCTTTCGCCAATATCTTCTACAAGCTGTGTTATTTCCGGATCGTCAAACCCTTCACACGCTTCCTCAGCCTCTTTAACCAACCTCTCCGCTTCCTCATTTACCTTCCCTATTGCTACTATTAGACCGGATATTCGCCGGATATCTCTTGTTTGCTCATCTATTTTCGCCTCCTGTATCCTTCTCTCTGCCCCAACCAGATTACCCTCTGCCCGGGTTTTTAAACTTTGCAAATTTTCTTTAATTTTGCCTAAAATTGAATCCATCAGCCCTGCCAGTATCTCTCCGGCCAATTGCTTAGTTTCTTTATCCGCCGCCTTGGTCATTGCCTGCAGGTTTGCTAATAAATCTTTATGCGGGTGGGCCTTTTCCCTGATCACTTCCAGTAATATCCTGTTTTTCCGCACCTTCTCTGCTTTTTTCACCCGCGGCTGCAAGTCAGCACTCATCCAGACAACTGCCAACTCAAATTCACATAGTTTTAAGGCCTCAGCAATTGCCGCGGCAACCTCATCCGTACAGTCTTTATGATCCAGTAAAGCGATGAGTGCGGAAATGTCATTCGGCTTACTGCCGGCAATGCTTTCCTTGAGAAACCGTGTTCCTAGAATGGTAATCGATACCTCATCAATAATCACCGGCTGATTTTCCAACTCCTCCTTTACCCGCTCCAGGCGAGATAATTCTGACCGAAGTATACTGGCTTCGGCAAGGGCCTCTACCTGCCATTCTTCCAGCTGCGCGCAAATAATCTCGGTATCCATTCCCGCCAGCAATTCCTCCAATTGCGGAAGCTTCTCTTCAATCATCTGCATTACCTTTGTCAGGGCAGGAATAGTCCGGAATTCTCCCGCCTCTTCAGCTTCAGCAAGAGCATCCAGGGTTTTGTCTGTTAATTCCTCCGTTTGCTCTTTCCCGGACCTGACATCTTCGCGGATCTCCTTTAACTCTTCCAGCTTAGTTAATTCTTCCCGCAGCTGGGCATTATGGGCTTCGATTACTGTCAGGTATTGTTCTAAACCGGGAATCGGCATTTTACCTTCTGAACTAAAGTAGAAAGTCATTTCCTTTATCCGAGGCAGGATTTCTTCAATTTTGTCGATAGACTGCTCCACTAATTCGATTAATCCCTCCAGCCCGTCCAGGCTGACGCTCAAACCAGCTGCGGCAATTTCAGCCAGGGTCTCCTCCCTTATCCGGGCGGCCCTTTTCTCCTGGGCACGGACATAATCCCTGTTGTCCTTAATTTGGCAATTATCGGCACATAGCAACCCCAATTTTTCTTGGTAGCCGGCTATCCTGTCCAGATGATCTGCCAGCTCCTCACCTCCCAGCTTTTTCACGGCAGTAAATATTTCCTTTATCGAGGCTGATTTTTCTTCCAGGTAAGCCAGCAATTCCCCGCATTTATCCAGGTTTACCGTTACTGCACGTTTCTCTACCTCTGCCCTAGCCTCGTCCAGTATCCCGTGCGCTTCTACTGCTTTTTCTTCGGCAAATAACAGATTTGCTTTAATCTCCCGCAATCTTTGTAATTCAGCTTCTTCAATTCTCGCTAACCTTGCTAATTCTGAGTGAACTGCGTAAGCAGCAGCCTCGGCATTTTTCTTACACTCTTCAAGTTGGGGATAAACGGTATCTGTTGTCATTTTAGTAATTAATGCTTCCATCGCGCTGATTTTTTCTTCCAATTTTCGCATGTATTGGCTCAGGGCCGGGAGTTCCCGCAGATTTCCTTCACTCTCTGCCGCACGAACCTCATTCAAGGCCTCCTCTTTCAGCGCTATAACCCCGGCCTCCCTTTTCCGCACACCATCTCTGATTTTTATCAGCTGCTGCAATCTCGTCAATTCATCTTCCCGCAGTTTGGCAATATGCCTATCTATAATATTTATGTAGGCATTAAGACCAGCAATCTCAATTTTCCCATCACTATCCAGATAATGTGTCTTCTCCTGTGCTGCTGCCCGGATTTTTTCCATTGCCACGATCTTTTCCTGCAACATTTCAATTAAAGATTCGCAGAGATCCAGATCCATTTCTATTTCCGCTTCCTTTATCTCCACTAAAACTTCGGTCTTAATGGTTTCAGCTTCCTTTTCTTTCCCGCGGACAAAATCGCTGTTTTCCGTAATCTGAGTTGCAGTGGTAAGGTACACAATTAATAGACTCCGGAAATTGTCTATGTCAGCAAGATAATCCTCTAACTCCTGATATTCTCCCAATTCGGCTACTTCTGTATAAATCATATTCAGCTGAGCTATTCTTTTCGGCAGGAGAACGACCTCCCCTTCCCAATAGGCAATGTCATCGGTAAATTGTCTATTTTTCATTTTTACCCGAATCTCGTTAACTCTCTCTGCCGCTTCCTCTGCCTTAGTCTGCGCGATTTTCAGGGCAGTCTTAAAATCTTCCTGTTCCTGCAATTCAGCCACCTGCTGCCGCAGCAGGGCCAGGTGTTCCATAATCTGGGGCAGGCGGTCAGTAAAAATAGCTGCCAGTGAATCTTTATCGGTTCCTTCCATTAAGTTGGCAACCACGGTAATCGTTCGCTGCATTAGTTCAATTATCCCCCTGCCGGCCAGGATATCGGCAACTACCACCGAGCCGATTTTTGCCAGGGCAGCAGTAGCCGGCTTTGCCGGTTCTTCTTTTCTGTCTGGTGCCGCAGCAGCAGCGTCAACTGCTGCTTTGTCAGCTTCCCGGCGTTCCAATGCCGCAGCTAATTCCCGCAGTTTATAGTCTTTTAAATAAGTAGTAGCCACGGTTTCTGCTGAAACGCCTAGCATCTCCGCAATTTTAGCACGGTCACCGTTGCATTTCTCAACAACGTAGAGAATAATCTCAAAAACCAATTCTTTCCTCTCTATACTTAACCTGTCTGCCGCTCTCCGCCAATTCCAATTCTTTTGCCGCATTTTTGCCGCTTCCTGCAAAAATCCCGCCACCTCTTCAGCCACAGCCACAGCTGGCAATGGATCTCTATCTATTTCTTGCCCATTCAATTCCTGCAGATATACCTCATCTCTTCTTAGCAAATAATACCGATTGATATACCTTCTATCCGGCGTAGTAAGTAAACAGCAAAAAACATCCCCTTCCCTTAAAAAACTTGCAACCACTTTCTGCCTGCTCTCCAGGCCACTGATCTGTACGGTTAATTGATCTCCTCTCGCCAGGCGCAGCACATCATCATCTCCCACCGTCAAATTATAGTAACCTGGCAACTCTCCATCATTACAAAGATGATCCGTTAATTCCCGCGCAAGGTCTGGATCGGCAAGCTCTGGCAGTAATTCATCAATCTTTCCTTTAATAGCTTCGGCCAACTGCAAATAAGTACTCATTTCCGCTAATTCATCGTTATAACACTTTAAATAACGGTTCAACTCCTGTAAGCGGCGATTCATAATAACAATTTCTCGATAAAGTGCTCTAATTGCCGCGGGTAGGCGCTGCACTTCTTCCGCCCGCGGATTCTCTGCAAATATTTGGTAGAATTGGTTTATTCTCTGTTGTTCGAAGTTTGCTGTGCTAGGAGATATTCTATAGGAAACAAGATAGTTATTCATAAGACTAGTTTTTTTCACTAGCAGCATCCTGGCCATTTCAGCTAAATCACCATTACATTCTTGGGCAACAAAAACCAGAATTCTATGCCTCAATTCTCCGTAATCTACTTCCAATTTCTTTGCCCATTGTGTCCAGCGCTTGGGTGTGCCCCGCACTAATTCCCACAGTAAATTGTAATTGGCTGTTGCCTGATTTACTGTGATACTCATATCCATCTCTCTTTCGCTTGGCCAGATCAAAACATAGGGCTGGTCATTAATAACATAATAACTAACCCAGACCGTTCCCCCCCGGCAGGACTCCGGCAAAGTTAGTTCAATCTGCAAATCATCTTGATCCAGCAACTGCCAACGGCCAGCCGCATTTACCGCTAGCGAATGTGGTTTGGGTACCGGCGTAGAATTTTTAAGGAAAGATATGAGCTGCTTGGTCCTGGCAATTTCTTCATCGTCCGATCCTCCATCACTTTTTTGTATTTCCCGCCGCCTTTTTAGCGCTTCGATCATTTCAAGCAGACCGGGAATATTATTGAGATACGCCCCATAGAGAGAAGCTTCCTTCACCTGCAGCATCTTAGCCATCCTTAGCTTATCTCCTTCACACACTTCCGCCACATACATAGTCATTTCAAAAGATAATTCCATATTACTCATTCCCACTTGCCCGCCTGATTTCGCCCAGTTCCATCTGTCGGCTCTATCCTTACAGGCTATTTTCCATAAACGTTCCAATTCACCCTGAATGGCCTTTGCCGCCAACGGTACCCTACCGGTATCCTCGCCATCAATCCTTTGCAGATAAGGCATTCCGTGCCTGTATAGATAGTAGCGGCCAATATAAACACCTTCCTTGCAAACCAAACAAGAGATTATTTTACCCACTCTAATAAAAATAACATTCAATATTTCATTTTTGTATTCAGCCAGGCCGGGAATATTGATGGTTACTGTATCTGTGGAAACTATTGGCAGAACGCCGTCTTCTCTAACCTTGATCCTTTGCGGCTTAGGATGATGCCAGCCTATATTAAACATTTTGATAATATCGGCGGCAGCTGGATCTTTTTCATCACCGGCTTCTTCTGTTTCTATCTCCATTAATCCCAGAGTCTTGAAGAATTCCAATAATTCCTCTGGGGAAAATTCATTGTTATCAGCGGCATGTAACCGCTGCTGCCACTCCTCTACACTTAGGGCCTCTTTAATAATCTGTTCACACAGAATACGCTTCTCTTCTTCATAAAACATATCATTTAAGTCTTCTACAAAGGCGGCATCTTCGGCCAGCGGCAGGTTAAAAAGGCGGATAAAGGCAAGCAAAACAGGAGAAATTGCCGGTTTTTCTTTTCTAGCTTCCTCTTTTTCCCGGAGGCACATTGCCCGGTAATCTATACTCAAGTGATAAAGAACTGTTTTTTGCCCCTTTACCCGGCCGCTAAAGATAATGGCCGGCTGGGCGGCAAGCCGGCCATCGGCCTGAATTTGGTAGGCAAAACAAATCCACTTCTTTAAGGCTATGCTGAAATTGAATTGAATTTCATATTCCGTATTTGCCTGCAATTTTTGACTGTAAATAGAAGCTTGATAGGCAGTTGCCTTTACATTGCCAAAATGAAAAATACCGGCCTTGACTTCTGCTCCTTTTTTGCTTGCTCTTGTTTTAAGCCGAAAGGGAGCGGGCTGATATTGCGGGTCTGTGAACTTGTTTTCTGCCAGCATTAAAAGCATTTGTTCTTTGCCTGCCTCAGCGTCAAGTAACTTTAGCCGCGGCAGAGGCAGTTCCACAGGCGGCACAGCGGCTGTAGGAGGAGATACTGAGTCACTTCCTTCACTTAATTCTAATCGTTCTTCCGCGACATCCAGCAAGGCCATTTTGAATTCCGCGGGTTTTTTAATAAAATAAAGCACCGGACTGTCCGCAAGGTCACTATGCGTTCCCGGATCAATCTTATTTATCCTAAACAGCCAGCCATAGCTTTTACTAAACACACTGCGTACCCTTACCGGAGCACCAAGGCCAAATGCCTGGATTATTCCTTTGCGAAAACGTAATAATTTTACCTCATCTCCTTTTTGCCGCTGATAAAAGGGAACATAGGCAGTGTTTGCGCCTTTCGCGCCAGAGGTTGTTGTCGTATAGGAAAAACAGGGAAAAGCAGCATCGTGTTGATGGTTGCCTGCTAGAAATTCTTCGACAATTTTCCGGCGTTCATCCGTAGAAAGATCCTTCCGTTCCCGGGCAGCGGCCAATGCCTGCACCAGTAACCAGTAATCGAAAAGGCCTATATTTGTAATCTCCTGCTTTATGCTTCCTTCTGTAAATTTTCCCGAAGCAGCTTTAACCATTTCCTGTAAATTGCCTGCTGCTGACTCCATAAAATAACTGTAAATTGACCTTTTTATTTCCTTTTCTCCGCAGCCCAATTGTCCGGCTAGTTGCTGCCAGAGAATGCCTAGTCCGGATGAGTAATCAGCCTGTGCAAGCTGCCATAACTTCTCCCGCCAATAATTCCTTTCAGCCAGTAAGGCCTGCTTATCCTGCCAATCAGCCTGTTGCTCAATCTGGGTGCCATAGTTTAAAATAATTTTCCAGATTGACCTATGAGAAAGATCTTGCTCTTTGAGGGCAGCCAGGGAATCCTCCGCCAATTGGCCCAGCTCCCTTAACACATGCTCTTCGGTTACGATAATTTCGTTATCGATTTTAGTTTCCATTTGCTGCATCGCGGCTTCCATTATTGTGTAATAGAGATATAGGTGCGGATTTATTTCCACCAGTAGAGAAAGTTCATTTAGTAACTCTTCCAAAACACATAATTCCAGCAAAAATACCATAGCATCACTCGAGCTCTGCTCGCTTTGCGATCTCCGTTCACTCCGTTCGTCCTGATCCAGCATCTTTTCCAGCCGCGCGGCAGCTTCCTTAAAAGCGGCTATTTTTTCAGCGGCAAATTTAACCTGGTCGGTGGCTGCGGTCAAATGATGCTCTGATAAATAGACTATTAGAGTGTCCTTTTCAAGAGAGAGGAATTCCGCCATCTGTTCCCGCTGGCCGCCGCAGGCTATGGCGGCATAAACGAGTAGTATCTTCTTAAAGGCCGCCAGGTCCATATCTTCTTCATCGGCAATTGTCTTCCAGGGGAATCTATCC
>CAZIXI010000128.1:0-9853 GCA_964543115.1 uncultured bacterium | reverse complement strand
TTGCGGATCGAGTATTGCCCGGTCATCAGCGCCGCCCTCGATGGTGTGCAGGCGGGCTCGACCAAAAACTGTGTTAAGCGTAGACCCTCGCTGGCGAGTTGATCAATGTTCGGCGTCGGCGCTCCACGAAGTTCTCCACCACCATAGGGGCCCATGTCGCCGTAACCCACATTATCGGCGAGGATAAATACCACATTGGGTTTCTTCTCTTTCGCCATCGCCGGCCGGCCGGCGAAAATAGCAATCGCGCCAAGTGCACAGCCGAATGACTTTAGCAGGTTGAGTGCTTTCATTGTCATACTCCTTTCTTGCGATCGATGATTGAAAGACAGCTAACAAAAAGCTCACCCGCTTTTACCCCAAAAGCATTCGGGGTAAAAGTCAGGTGGAGCGTCTAGTTCGAAATTAATTATCGCGATGCAATGGTTCGACCGCGCAGCGAATGTCGACTCCGCAATGTATGGCCGCATCAAACGGGATTACTGTCACTTCAATACCACGTATATCATATTCTAGGTCAACAAACCAGAACGGTTTAGCATGCAAACCGTTCTGGTTTCTGCTTTCTATTTTTTCTCAAAAGGAAATACGACCTTAAAATCATTTTTCATGCTAACTACCATCCAGCCTTGCTCTCTGGCAGCTTTAAGGGCTTTTTCCGTGCCTTTATCATAAGCAAATTCACGATTAGCGTCATCATGATGGATGAGCATTAAAAGAGCCGGCCCAATATTGTCGTCTGTATATTCCAGCATCTGAAAATCATCGTCGGAATTGCCGCAGGTAAGTATGGGACGCTTGCCGATGTGGAGCTGAATATTTTCCGGCTTGCCCGCTTTAACAACAGTTGAATTAACCTCTGGCATTGTCTCCATAGTATTTGTTTCTTCATTGTATTTATATTTTAAGCTGGATCCAATAACGTTTTCCTTAGGGACACCATAAACCTTATCTGAAAATACGCGCATAAAATCAATACCGTCTCCGGAACAAATAAACACATTGAAGCCATTTGCCCTGAGATAATTTAAAAGTTCTAACTGGGGTTGGTAAATTAATTCAGTATACAATCTTTTAAATCTTGGATGTTTAGCTGTAGAGAGAAATTCTGCTACCTCGGCCGCGAACTCGCTTTCGGTCATACCTGAATGTGTTGTTATAATCAGATTCATTAGATCCTGCATATTCAATTGTTGCAAAGTTGTATAATCCTTTTCTAAAATCGCTTTAAAGGGTTGTTTAGTCTTCCATTCAGGATGATCTTTTGCCATCTCACTAACACGTTTACAGATAAAGGAAAATTGACAAGCACCCGGTTTTTCTAACCACAGAGTACCGTCATTATCAAATGTAGCCACACGATCTGCGGCTGCAACAAAATCGGGACTTGTCTCATCCGTAACTTTCTCCACAAAATCGATAATAGCCTTTTTCGCAGCACCATCGTTCCAGGACGGCAACGGGTCACCAGTTTGTGCGGAGACCTGAACCATTAGGATAACGTACATAACCAGCAAGCTACATAGCTTTATTAATATCCTTTTCTTCATTTAATACCTCCACTATAATCAGGGTTTTTAGAATAAATATGGATAGCGACCTATTGCTATGCACAATGTCTAGAATTATAATTTTAGTCCAGACAATACTAAAAAACAAGTATTAATAAAATAGCCCTCTTTCATAATCTGATGTTATGCGAAGTTTGCGTCCGGTCCTTGAGCTTGTCTTGTTGTATTGATTAAACTTTACCTCATATCTTTCCTTTCTCGAGTCTAGCTCCGGTCATGGTTATCCCAGATTTTGCATTTTACCTTGTTGAATAACTCATCCTTTATGCTCCATTTTATGGCACAAATTATAGAAACACAACAAGGTCTAAAGGCAGATAATTATCAGTTTTCCTCATTAAATCTCTTCTATTCTATTGGAAATAAGTGAATTACAGAAATTAGACACGCGTGTCTAATTTCTTGGCACGTAAATTGCTTCTCTTTCAAGCAACGAATTAACGGACTTTGGCAAAAAAAACAGAAAAAAGGGGGGTATGATGAAAGGGAAAAAGTTTTGCTTAGTGTTTGTTTTGCTGCTTTTTGTTGTGGTTACAGTTGTTGACGCAGATGCTTTTGTGCTGGTGGAGTATGCATGTAAGATAGATACTGATGGCTATAAAAATGATGTTATAGCTTTTACCAGTATAAAAGATAAACTACCAAAAGAGGCGACTCAACTCGGCGTAAGTGCCAGGGATACAAGAAGAATAAAAGATGCCTCTATGGTGGTTGCGGGAAAAAACAAAAGATTATATATTGGCTGGCTGCAGACAATAAACGGTAAGTTATTTATCAGAATGCTGCAATGCGATCAAAACGGCGAACAGAAAAAAGATATTTTAAAAAAAGCGGTTGCTCCCAATTCCCGCGCGCTACAAATCACATATTTCGATGACGCTATCCATTGTATATGGATCGAGTATCCGACTGTGGCCGAGGCGTTCAAGACAAAGAAACTACCAGTTGCCGGAACACTTTGTGTCGGAAGACTAGACTTAATAACGATGCAATGGAAAGCCAAAAAAGTATTGTCTCAAATACCAAAGGAATATCATGATGTTTATAAAAATAAATATATTCCTGAATGGGTACACTACGACCAGCCCCAAATAGCCCTCGACAACAAGAATAGAATTATTTATTTCAGCTGGACCAGATTAACGCAGGCAAAATTGCCGATAAAAAACAACAGCGGTTTAGACGGATCCAGCTACTCCGGGGGGCAGACAGCAAGGTTTTGCGATATTATGGTCGGATACATAAACAGCGATTGGCAGGGAACGTTCAAATGTTTTGTTCCTAAAGACAGTATTCCCTTTGGCGGCAACCTGTCCACCAATCAAATGTATAATAATACGATTTGCCTAAAACAATCATTGCAAATGCAGATTGATCCCGCTAATGACATCTTGTATTTCTCCTGGATAGAGGATTATCCACGGAAGCCGGGAGAAAAAGATGATAAATTCATCCTCTTTAGGGCAAATGCCAATATTGATGCCAATGGCGGTTTTAGGGATTATTGGCAGGTCACAAGAGCCTTGAATTTACCGTGCACCTTGACCCCTTATGGCGGAGATGGTTTGTTAATTGGTTCCGTGAGGTGTCGTTACGATGAAAAGTCCAATGGCCTATATTACTTGTATTCTTATGTCAGGCCAATTGAAGTTGGCGGTGTGCCTTACTTGGTTTTTGATGTTTACTCGGCATTTCAGGCCCCGCACCAATTAAAAATTGATAAAAAAAACATTAATAAAATTTCAACTTTTAAGGATAGTGAGATATATATGCATTTGAAAAGTAAATATTTAATGAAACTGGGTTATTCCCACTGGACACATCCCTGGATGCTGCCCCAGCTCTGTCTAGGTGTGAATACAGCAGTGGAGGCCAAGGTCTTTTATGCCTGGGAAGAATTAGGTAAATCTAGTAAGGCAGAACAGTGTCTAACAAAGAAGGTGGGTTATACACAAGTTGTTAAATGGAGCCCTACAAGAATGATTATTCAGGATATGGCCGTAGCCTTTCAAAATGCGTACTATTTATATGTTAACGAAGGACCCAAAGGGTCACAGCTTCATTTGGTTTGGCGGGCATCTGAATTAGAGCAATATTGCCCTCCGCATCTTGACTCCTATATGGGTGAACTGCCTCAAGAAGAAAAAGAAGAGGAGCATGGAGACGAAGAGTATGAATATTATTATCATGAAGGTGAGGACACTTTAGACTATCCCGAAGAGGGATATGAAAATAGAGGATATGATGATTATTATAAAGATAATGGTCTATCAGACTATCCGGATGAAGAAAGAGAGGGTGAAATGAACGGATATTTAGACGGAGATGCAGGATTTTATGAAGATGATAATATGTGGAGATAAATAATTTTTCCTCTTGAATTTTGCGTAAGGTATGTTATATATATTGTAGAGGATAAGTACAGAATAAAGATATAAGAAGACAAAAACATGTGATTTGTTGTTTTAACCTTATGAGCTTAAAATATTCACTAATTATTTTAGTTGCCTTAACGCTGCTTATAGTATCTTTGGGTGTTGTGCAAAGATTTCAGGGGCAGGAGGCCAATGATGGTATTCCTCCGGTGGCAGAAGAGATTGCTTCACAGCCTTCTGTTTTTATTAAAATAAATTCTATTTACTCTGGGGAAACTCCGGTATTTGAGATTATAGCTGAAACGCGGGGTTTTATTGCAGAACAAGCCTCTTTGACAATTGATGTTGACGGACAGTTTCAGAAGCGCCTATTGCTCGAGGAAAGAGATGCGCACGATAATTTATGCGCAATTGTTGAATTTTCTGATGTCGAAAATAACAACAGCGGCTATATGACTGTTGAGGTGATTTTTCGGGAAGACGAGGGGGAACGTTCGCTTATTGAATCTATTCCTTTTGTTTTGCAAAGAATAGAAAATATGCGGGCAAATGAACTGGATATTGGCTGTGGCAGTAATGTCAAATTAATTATTCGCGATGGTGCTTTGGAGGGATCTGGATATCTGATGCTGATTGCCGACAGGACAGTTCCGGTAGAGATGGAAGCGGCTGGGGAGCAGTGGACAATATACGATAGCGCATTCAATTTAATAGTTTGTGATGGTCTCTTTTTTGGGCATGACAGTCCAAGCTTGATTTTCTCTTGTGACGATATCGCCGTGAATAAATATTTTTATAGAGATTCGCTGCGTGTAGGAAAATGGAACGGCAAGGAATTGGATATTTTGAATTCTGACCTTAATCAGGAAGAAGGTAGAATAAGTGCCGCTATGCGTGAGCCGGGGATATATCTGGTTGTGGGTAAAGCTGTCGCTGCGGAAGAGTTGTTTGAGTGTCATGGAATGAGTTTTGATGATGCGCTGCGCAATTTGGGCATAGATGGGCTTTTTCCGCAAAAGGAGAGTGCGGAGATAGAGTTATGAGGAAAATTATTTTTGGAATACTAACAGCGGCTCTAACACTATGGTTTTCTTATGCTTCCGGAAAAGTCATTACGGTAAATACCGTCAAGGATACTGCGACTACCGGCAGCGAGATCTCATTACGAGATGCTGTAAATGAGGCTAATAAAAATACGACGCAGGTC
Organism: uncultured bacterium; assembly: GCA_964543115.1. Lineage (GTDB taxonomy): Bacteria > Auribacterota > CAZIXI01 > CAZIXI01 > CAZIXI01 > CAZIXI01. The sequence goes on along the minus strand of CAZIXI010000128.1, from coordinate 4,700 downwards.
CCAGACGAGATAATATTTGCCATTCCTTTTTCACAATCACATCTTGGCAAAGACATTCCCGGGACGGATAATTGGTGGACTATTAAATTAACAAAATTATTACCGGAAATAAATAAGCCGGTTATTATTGACGGCACCAGTAACAATAAAGTCAATTCAAATAAGCCGGCTATCGAAATTTATGGGGGCAATGTGTCCTCGCTTTATAACTGCGGGGGGTTAACCGTCGATTCTGATAATGTTGCCATAGCCGGGCTTGTTATAAATAGCTTTTCTGACCCAAGCGGTAAAGCAACAATGGCTGGGATCTATATAAAATATCAGTCACCCTACAAGACAAGTAATAAAATAACCATAAAGGGGAATTTTATTGGTGTTGATCCCTCAGGAAATAAAGCAAGAAGTAATGATTGCGGTGTTTTCGCATATGCAAAACTGAATGGATTATTGATATCCGGCAATACCATATCCGGCAATAAGAATGACGGCATAGATTTGAGGTCCATGGGTAAGATTTATGATCTCGGGGACATCACAATAAAAGATAATAAGATAGGTGCCGACGTGACGGGAACAATGAAATGTGGTAATGCAAATGGCATATACATTGCTAAGAGCGATAATCTGCATATTTCAGATAATGTAATTTCCGGTAACAAAAATAAGGGCATTTACCTAAGAGATTCGAAATCAAGTTATATCAAAAACAACAAAATTGGTGTTGATGTTGTGGGCGGGGCAAGGATTGAAAATGGTTATCACGGGATTTTGGTTATGGATTCAAAGTTTATCGAAATTACCGGCAAAAACATAATTAGTGGTAATACAAAAATTGGCATGCATATTTCAAAGTGTGTTAATATCGTCGTTCAAGGTAACCATGTAGGTACGGATGCCAGCGGTATCGTAAAAATCGGCAATAAAGGAAAAGGTATCTCCATTAAAGATTGCATTGGAGTTACTGTTGGCGGCGATAGAAGTTTGAATGAAGGCAATATTATTTCTGGAAACGGGAAAACTCTTAGTCATTACGGGTTAGAAATTTGCGGTCCGCTATTCTACAGTAAGGGAGTGAGGATCTGCGGAAATATGATTGGTACCGATATTTCGGGTAAGAATGTTATATCAAATGCCGGTGAGGGAATATATTTGAATAATGTGATGGATGTGGTTATAGGTGGCCCAACGGATGTAAACACAAGCGGAAAATCCATAATCGGAAAAACAGGAAACTTAATATCAGGAAATCAATCCGATGGGTTGGCAATTATCTACTCGAAAGTAGTTTTTGTCTTAGGTAACTATATCGGTACAAATTTAGCGGGTGATGCCGCTTTAATCAGCAATAAATATAGCAGAGGAATTAGGATTGTTGATTCTCCTTTTGTGTGGTTAGGCAACTTCAGCAAAAAAAATGAATGGAATCTCATAGCAGGAAACGATTGTACAGGGATTGTTTTGGCAGACACGCAGCATGATGTGATATCAAATAATTATATCGGTGTTAACCCAAACGCCCTCAATAAGAATATTGGGATTGGTAATCAAGGAGAAGGTATACATATAGATGATTGGGGCAATACAAAACCTGGAGGATCCAGGAATAATTACATTGTTGAAAACAGAATTGCCTATAATGATGGCCCCGGAGTAAGTATTTGGGGTAACAATTCAAGATATAATTTAATCTGGCGCAATAGGTTTTGGGCAAACAAAAACGGATTAAGCATAGATCTTAACAATGATGGGGTAACTCAAAATAGGCCCAAAGGCACTGCCGGCCCTAATGACTATTTGAATTTTCCCGTAATTGAAAGTGTTACGGCCGTCTATGATGAAACCACAAATACATATTTAGGAACAATAATCAGAGGGCTTGTTAGCAACAATTGCGTAGTTGATTTATATAAAGTTGATGATACAGTGCCAAGTAAGCAGGGCTATGGTGAAGGAAAAGAACCACTGGGATTTGCAAAAACAACAGTCTCTACTCCATCTATTGATGAGTGGGAATTTATGGTGACAGGATTGACCGAAAACGATACTGTTTCCGCCATAGCCATAGATCCTCTGCTAAATACCTCTGAGTTTTGTCAAAACACCAAGGTTAAACTGCAAAAAGTAAAATCCCCTTAATTAGAATAGGGACACTCATCATCAGTCACCGCCGGCTCGGCTTCAACGGGCCCAGACAGACCAGCCCAGTATATCTTAAACTTTTTATAATCATGATTATAAAAAGTTTCCCTTGACACTTGAGGTGCTGCAGAGAGATTCCATTTATTCCTACGTTATAGATGGACGGGGTCAAATCTCCTCAGTGGCACCGGTGTTTAGTATTCGTGCCGCTAGTACAGATGCTTTTCTGGTCAATCAAGTTTTAACTTTAATTTTGTGTTAATTATGTTATAATGCTCACGCTGTTAGGATGTTAGTTTAATATTGTTGACAATTACAAAAGGAGGGGAAATGCATAAAATAACATTTTATGTGGTTTTGACTGTTGTTATGTTTTTTTGCGCTAATGCCGCTATTGCTGCAGAAGAGGTGGTAGAAACGACAACTGTTACAACAACAACGAAAAAAGAGTTACCGTTAAACTATATTACTTTTCGTGGTGGTCCCGGTTGGGCTAATAAGGTAAATCGTGTTGCCGGAATATATGAGAGTGATCAGAAATTTAAGTCTGAATATATGTTGAACCTGGCTTATGGGCGCTACCTTTGTGATTGGTTCAGGTTAGAAGGCGAATTAGGTTATGTTCATATGGGATTAGATAAATTGGAAAACAAAAATACAGGTAATGAGGTTGATATTTCCGGAAGAGATACTCATATAACTGGAATGTTAAATGCTTATATTGACATAATAAACTCTACCGACTTTACTCCATTTGTTGGAGGAGGTATTGGTTTTGCTCATGCTGAATTGGATACAGAATTTATTGGACCGTTCCATGGAGCCAAAGTGCGGACTGAGGATTCTGATACTGTTTTTGCTTATCAACTGCTAGCTGGTGTTTCCTGGGCTTTTCACCCTTCATGGGCGTTAGATTTGATGTATAAATTTTATGGAACTAACGAGAGAAATCATACTAACAGTGAAGGTAATGCAACAGAAGTTGATGTGAAGGGTACCCAGGCGAGTTTTGTGGAGCTGGGATTGCGTTATCGCTTTTAAATAAAACAATCATTGGTAGTGCCTTTTTAGATTGCTCTCTCGTTATTTTTTAAATAAATAAGAGTGTCCCATCTCTCTCTTGTTCTACTTGATCCCGCTTACAACTACTTTTGGGTAAACTACCGTATGGGTTTTTGACGAATTTACTTCTTTGAGGAAATCTAGCAGATTATTATAGTCCTCGGTTGTAAAAACGTCAGGTGCAACCTTCAGGGAAAATGCGCCATAGCCACTAAACAAATTGAAGAACTGTTCTTTTGTGAGCTCAAAGGAGGACCACCAGGCTTTTAGCTCAAATAAGATATCCTGGAAACCCGCCTGTTGTAGTTTGAAGGGGAGTTTTTTTCCATTGAGCAATCCGCGCCATGCAGTTCAAATTCACGCCGGTGAACACTGAAAACCTTTTCGATAATCGGGTTTTGCGGGTAAGTGTATATCCAGTCATAATCTAATTCGATTATTCCAATCGCGGACGTAGTCTTTTATACAATGGCCAACCGCTTTCTGATCGAGCACTTTGTGATGGGGGATCTGACAGCGATATTGGCCTTCAATCTGGGGGCAATCTGGCATGCTGTGGGGATCTTAAGTGGACGGACAATGTATCCACGCTGGTTTGTGGTATTGTCACCTTTTGGTGTATTGGTTATCACGATGGTATTAGGTGCCTGCCTGCCCGCCCCGCTAGCCGGGTTTCCGATTGCACTATTTGGAACGTGGTTCATGCTTATTCCCTGTCTGGCAAGCACAGTGTGGCTGTGGAATCGCGCCTGTATCAATTAATATACAAATAGAGCGGCAAATACTAATTTATTGACAGGTTTAGTTGAAGAATAAGGAAATGGCTATTGTGTCCCCCTGTCCCTAGCCCCTATTCCTGTTGAGGTGTTTTTATTTCACCTATCATGCTATCCAATATTATTTTCCCAAGGAGATGTTCTTTTAGCCACTTTCTTTGTTTTAGTTCATCTTTTGGCCTTTCATTAAGCAGTGATTTATTATTCGGTATTACATCCGACACTTGGAGGAGAGCAGATACGTTAATCCCTACGCTATTGGCAGCGGAGATGGCAGCAGACATCTCCATTTCGATCCCAATACAATTCAATTTGTTTACGATATAATCCAATCTCATAAATTGAGCCAGTATTGAATCGGTCGTAAATACATTGCCAACATGAAGATTGCACCGTTCTGCGCAAAGTGATTCTGCTACCCTATTAATATCTTGCGACATATTTTCATCTGAAACGAAACCGCGAAAAAAACAATCTCGCGGTTTAAGAGCAGTGTCAAGATAGCGACTAAATCCTTCCCCGGAAAAAGCTTTTATAGGAATCAACAGATCACCTATCATCATATTGCTTTTCAAAGCACCGCATGACCCCGTCAATATTACCCGCCGGCATTCTGTGCAGCCTAATGACAGCATCACATCGCCTATTTGGGGAGCGCCGATTCCTGAACGAATGAATGTTACTTTTCTGTTTTTGTAGCTCAATTCATAGACTTTATTTTCG